>JBGPIX010000439.1:0-4028 GCA_041485085.1 Candidatus Acidiferrum sp. | reverse complement strand
GCGGCAACCATGAGTTGGTAGCCGCCCATTTCGGGTTGCGCGCCCACTTCGTCGGGGTAGAGGTCGATGAGCTTGACGACCCAGTCGGAGTCCGTGCCGCTTGTGGAAGCGATTAAGTTGGCGATGGGCTGGCCGCTGATTTTAATGGGAGCGCTGAGCGTATCGGTAACGAAGGCCGCGACATCGGGGCGGCCGGACGCTTCGCGTTGGTCGTCCACAAGCCACTGCGACCAGGTCATGCCGCTGGAGTAGCCAACGGCTTGGACTGGGCGCGCACGGTACGGCACTGGCTTGGCGGGGTCGGAGACGTACTCGTCGAAGGGCGCGTCGCTCGTCGCAGGCGCGGTGAAGCTGAGCTTTAGCCCCGCATTCAGATAAAGCGAAGTAGGTTTTACAGTGCAGCCGCTGGCACATCCTGATGGCCAAGCAGGCAAGCGGCGCCAAGTATTCGTGCCGGTTTCAAATGCGGTGACGGGCGCGACGTCGCTCTTCGGCGCATCGTCTTTCAGATAGTGCGCGAGGAATGGCGCGAGAATTTCCCTGCGAAAATACAGCCCGGTATCGCTCGAGAATTTCAGCGCGCCGAGTGAGCTGCCGTCGTCAATTTCCTGACCGTGATGCCACGGACCCATCACTAGAAAAACTTTGTCATTGCCGGTGTCCTTGGGCTTAAGCGCTTTGTAGACGGCCATCGCGCCATAGATGTCTTCCTGATCCCACAAGCTGGCAACCAACATGGTCGGAACCTTCAGCGGCTGCGCGGCAAGAATCTTGTCCATGGCTTGCTGCTGCCACCAAGAGTCGTAAGCCGGGTGTTCAAGAATCTTGCGCCAGAAGCCGACCTGCTCGACACCGTGACGACGGCCGAGTTCGCCGGCCGAACCGGCTTGCAGGTACATGTCGTAGTCGTCGTAGTTGCTACTCCACCAGTGCTCATCGTTCTTTCGCGTGGCTTCCTGTTCGTAGATGTAGGGCAGGTTCTGCTGGCGAAACGCGCCGTAGTGAAACCAGTCGTCGCCCATCCAGCCATCGACCATGGGATTCATGGGCACGGAGACTTTGAGCGCGGGATGCGGATCGACGAGCGCCATAAGCGGTGTGAAGCCGTCGTAAGAAATGCCCAGAATGCCGACTTTCCCGTTGCTCTCCGGAGTATTTTTCACCAGCCAATCAATGGTGTCGTAAGTGTCGGTGGCATGATCAACCGGCGTGGGATTGAGCGGGCCGTGCAGCGGGCGGTTCATCACGTAGTCGCCCTCGGAGCCGTACTTGCCGCGGACGTCCTGAACGACGCGGATGTACCCACCTTCGAGGATGACTTCGAGAGCGTTGTCATAGCCGTGGAGGCTGGGGCCGAGATGCGAGCTGTGCGCGCGAGTAGTGAGTTCGTTGGCATCGTAAGGCGTGCGCGTCAGCAAAATGGGCGCGTTCTTGGCGCCTTTGGGCACGAGGATGACGGTGTGCAACTTCACGCCATCGCGCATGGGAATCATCACGTCGCGCCGCGCATAGTCGAAGCTATCGGTGACCGGAGTGAACTGTGCAGGTGTTTCGCTGGGCAGAGTGGCAGTCGCGGCGGGCGGCGGAACTTGGGCCACGGAAGAATCGGCCAGCAAGAGAGCGCCCAGCATTGGTGCGAGCAAGGTGAACGTACGAACGCAGTGAAGCGGATTCATCAGTGTCCCTCAGTGATGCATGGAATGAGCGTGGATTATAACCCGAATCGCAGCGCGCGCCAGTTTCAGAACATGAGCGTGATACTGCGTAGTGGCTGAAAACTCTTCCGACACCGGCAACTTAACGGTGTTTACTAGGCCTGATTGCGGGAGTAAAATAGGGTGAATTGATTTTCTTTGTTTGCCCCAGACAGCCGTTTGACTGAAATCCAGTTCCAGAGACTTCCCGCTAGGAGCGACCAAGATGGCCACCGCTACTCTTACGAAGCCCGCAGCAAAGGGAGGCAGCTTCCTCCTGGAATCGCCGCAGCCGAGCGATGTGTTCACGCCTGCTGATTTGACTGACGATCAGAAACTGATCGGGCAGACGGCGGAAGAATTTGTCCTCAAGGAAGTTTTCCCCTTCATCAAGGATCTCGAGAACAAGAAGCCCGGCTTGATGGCCGAGCTGGTGAAAAAAGGCGGCGAAGTCGGTTTGATGGGCGGCGGAGTGCCGGAGGAATTTGGTGGTGCGGGCCTGGATAAGATTTCCACGACAGTGCTGACGGAAAAGCTTTCGCTTTACGGCGGATTCGCGGTGACGCACGGAGCTCATGCCGGCATCGGCACGCTGCCGATCGTGTACTTCGGGACAGACGCACAGAAGAAAAAATATTTGCCGAAGCTGGCGACCGGCGAGTGGATTGGCGCCTACTGCCTTTCCGAGCCACAAGCGGGGTCCGACGCGCAGAATTCGCTGACGCGGGCCGAACTGAATAAGGAAGGAACGCACTACATCCTCAACGGGCAGAAGATGTGGATCACCAACGGCGGCTTCGCCGACGTTTACATTGTGTTTGCTAAAATTGACGGCGAAAAATTCACGGCGTTTATCGTTGAGCGCACTTTTCCAGGATTCAAGCCCGGCAACGAAGAACACAAGATGGGCATCCACGGCAGCTCGACGACGCCGATTTTCCTGGAAAACTGCAAAGTGCCGAAAGAAAACCTGCTGCACGAAATCGGTCGCGGGCACATCGTGGCATTCAACATCCTGAATGCCGGTCGCTTCACGCTCGGCGCTTCCTGCGTGGGCGCTACGAAGTACGTGCTGATGACCTCCTCGAAATACGCGAAGGAGCGCAAGGCATTTGGGAAACAGATCGGCGACTTCGGACTGATGAAGGAGAAGCTGGCGGAGATGGCGATACAGATCTTTGCCGTGGAATCGATGGTGTACCGCTCCGCGGGGAACATCGAAGCAGCGATGGCCGCAGCTTCCGGCTCCGGGGACAAAATTCAGAACACCATGAAAGTTCTCGAGGAATACGCCATCGAGAGCTCGATCGCCAAGGTCTACGGCAGCGAGATGCTCGATTTCGTCGTCGACGAAGCCGTACAGATCTTCGGCGGCTACGGATTCCACGAGGATTATCCCGTGTGCCGCGCGTATCGCGATTCGCGCGTCAATCGCATCTTTGAAGGCACCAACGAAATCAACCGCATGCTCATCATTCAAATGCTGATGAAGCGCGCGATGGGCGGACAGCTCCCGCTAATCCCCGCGGCCATGAAGCTGGCGGATGAAATTCTGGCCGGACCGTCGTTCGAAGAAGCGCCGGAAGGCGTTCTCGCCGCCGAAGCGCGCGTGGTCTCCAACGCTAAGAAGATGTTCCTGCAAGCGGCCGGAGGCTCGGTACAAAAATTCCGCGAGAAGCTGGCCGAAGAACAGGAACTGATCGGCGCGCTTTCAAACGTGGTCATGGAAATCTACGCGATGGAGTCCTGCATGCTGCGCGCACAGAAAGCCGCTGCCGCAAAGGGCGAATCCGCATCGCAGACCATGATCGATGCCGCGCGCGTATTCATCAGTGACGCCGCCGAGCGCGTCGAACATGAGGCCAAGCGCGCCATCGCCGCGATCCACGAAGGCGACATGCTTACCACGCAAATGGCCGTCTTGAAGCGTTTCGCCAAGCGCGCCGCGGTGGACACCATCGCGCTGCGCCGCCGTGTCGCCGCTGCGGTCCAATCCCAGGATCGCTACCCGCTGGAAGGCCGATAAGCTCAAACAGGGCAGAAGCTCGAACTGAATCAAGCCGCCCATCCTCTGTCGAAGGTGTCCCGTATCTCGCAGGGCACGCCTTCCGAGGGATTGTGCAAAGCCCTCGCGGTTCCTCATAAAATAGAATCTAGTAAAAAAACAGCTCGAAACGCGAAAGTTCGACCAGAAATGCCCCGGAAACCTCTCATCCTTGCCGCGGTCATAGTTGCGCTGCATCTTTGTGAAGCAGCGACGCTTGGCACCAGTGCGTCCGGGTCTTTGCTGGCAAATCTCCTGGAAATCTTTGCTTGCGGTTTTGCGGTGGCCAT
>JBGPIX010000438.1:0-4029 GCA_041485085.1 Candidatus Acidiferrum sp. | reverse complement strand
GCGGGCAGGGCCAGCAGAGCCAGGGCCGATACAAATCCTTTTCTCAAGTGGATACTCCTCGCGTGTCCCGATAGAAAGGGACGACTAGCAACCGTGATAGGGACCGGACAGGGAAACGGCAGTTGGCTAGAGGGCGGGAGGCGCGCGCGGAGAGGTGGCGCGCGGAACTGCTGAGGAAACCGAGACGACTGTTGGAGCGACTTCAAGCCGGTTGGTGACCGGCACCATGGCGATGACAGGCGACTGCGTAGCGACGACGGAACACACTGTCGAGCAAACCGGACAAATGTGCGAGGCGGACGGAGTGGCCGTCAGGTCGGTGCAAAAGTGGAACTGCGCCCCGAGGAAGATGACCCCGAGGAGCAATGCCAAAATCCGGATATCTCGCGTCTTGCCAAGCATGTGCGTACTGAGATGGAGCTTAGGACGGAATGGTTGCGGGGTCAAGTAAAGGGTGGGCCAGGTGTGCTCCTTTCGAGCAACCGGCCTACACACCCGGGATGGAAAATGCTACGGTAAAGGTTAAGGTCATGAGAATGCTGGGGACCCGATCTGGACGTGTAACAATTCGCCGCGCGCTTGCGCTGTTTGCGTGCGCAGCGCTGCTATATTTCGCCGCGGGCGGCTCGCTCATCCACCAGCACACCAATGGTCCGGACACGGCATGCCACATTTGCCAGGCGCTGCATTTGCCGGCGCTGGCTTCCGCGCCGCTCGACCTAGTCTCGGAACCCGAGCCGGTCACGTGGTACTCTTCGCTCCCGCACCACGCCGGAATAAGCGATTCCTTTGCCCTGCATCACGCCGGGCGCGCTCCGCCTACTGCGTAATTCCTCACCCAAGCTGGAAGTGCAATCTCGCGCGCTGGTGTAACTGACGCCAGCGTCACCGCCCTTATTCCGGCGGCCTCTATCCACACTCAACTTGCATATCCCTGGAAAGGGCTGGAGAACAAATGCCAAAGCGTTTGAGTACTTTTTGGATTTTTGTATTCGGGTTCGCGCTGTTCTTCGCGGCGGAGCCGACGAAGGCGCAGTTGGGGAATTCGGGATCGATTGAGGGGGTGGTGAAAGATCCGTCCGGCGGGGTGATTGCTGGGGCAACGGTGGAAATTGCATATCCCGTGAGCGGCTTTCACCGGGAGACTACGACGGGGAGCGATGGCGACTTTCGATTCACGAACGTGCCGTTCAATCCCTATCACCTGGCGGTAACGGCGCCGGGCTTCGCGCCGTACTCGCAGGATGTCGAGGTTCGCTCAACGGTGCCTGCGGTGTTGCAGATCGGCTTGAAGTTGGGCGCAGCCGCGACCAGCATCACCGTGGAAGCCAACGGGGCGGACCTGGTCGAAACCGAGTCAACATTTCACACCGACGTCGACAAAGAGATGATCGACAGGCTGCCGCTCGAGAGCGCTTCGTCGTCGCTGACGTCGCTCGTGACGCTGGTATCTCCCGGAGTGGCGGCGGATTCAAACGGCAACATGCACGGGCTGGGCGATCATGCGGAGACTTCGTTTTCAGTTGACGGGCAGAAAATCTCAGATCAGACGAGCAAAGTATTTTCGAACCAACTTTCCTCGGACGCGGTGCAGTCGATGGAAGTCATCTCCGGAGCGCCGCCGGCGGAATTCGGGGACAAGACTAGTCTGGTGATCAAAGTAACAACGAAATCAGGGCTGGGAGTAACGAAGCCAACGGGCAGCCTGACGACCTCTTACGGAAGTTTTGGCACCGCCAACGTTGGATTCAATCTCGCTTATGGAGGCCAGAAGTGGGGCAACTTCATCGCGGCGAATGGATTGAAGAGCGGCCGGTTCCTCGATGGGCCGGAGTTCTCGGTGTTTCACGATGAGGGGAACCAAGCAAACCTATTCGACCGCGTGGATTACAACCTATCGCAGGCGGACTCGATCCATCTGAACGCGAGCTACACGCGATCTTGGTTCCAGACCCCAAATACGTTCGACAATATGAACGTCCTCGATCCGGGCGGCAATAATGTGGGCAATACGGATCAGCGCTCGAAGATTGGAACGTATAACATTGCACCGACATGGACCAGGCTGATCAGCCGGTCCGCGGTATTTACGCTGGGTGCCTACGTACGGCGAGATCAGTACAACTATTATCCGAGCGACAATCCTTTTGCGGATTTTGGTCCGATCAATTCGGAGACCATCGCACAAAACCGCAAGCTGACGAATGCGGGCGTGCGCTCCGACATCTCCTACGTGAAGGGCAGTCACAACATGAAGGCGGGAGTTACGTACGAGCATACGTTCCTCACGGAGAATGACAATCTGGGCATCATCGATCCAAATCTGCTTCCATCCACTACGGATAACGCAGGCGCTCCTTGTTTCGATCCCATCACGAACACGGCGACACCTGGCACACCGTGCGCGGTCCTGTTACCTATTGATTTGACTCGGGCGGGCGGCCTTTTCGCGTTTCACGGCCACACGGACGTGAAGGAGCTCGCACTCTACCTGCAGGACACGATCACCAAGGGGAGCTGGTCGTTCAATCTGGGGGTTCGGGGAGATTTGTATAACGGGCTAGCGACCACCAAACAGGTGGAACCACGGGTGGGAATTGCGTACAACATGAAGCCGATCAACACCGTGCTGCGGATTTCGTACGCGCGGACGCTGGAGACACCCTTCAACGAAAACCTGGTGCTGGCAACGACGGGTTGCAACGTTCCGGTGATTGCCGCGCTCATTCCTTGCGTGCCGGCGAATTCACCTCCGGGATTCCGGAATGAATTCCACGCCGGACTTCAACAGGCATTTGGAAAGTACCTGGTGGTGGATGGCGAGTACATCTGGAAGTATACGCACAACGCATACGACTTCAGCGTGCTGGGGAATACGCCGATCACTTTCCCAATTGACTGGCACAACTCAAAAATTCCGGGCTTTGCGATCCGCGCGAGCGTGCCGAATTTTCATGGCTTCACGGCGCTGGTGGTGATGTCCAGCGTGGCGGCGCGCTATTTCCCGCCCCAGGTGGGCGGATTGGGAGTCACGGTCGGGCAGAGCGGATCGGTTTTCCGCATTGATCACGACGAGAAATTCAACGAGACCACGCACTTGCAGTATCAGCCGTGGAAGCGCGGACCATGGGTAGGGTTTAACTGGCGATATGACAGTGGGCTGGTGGCGGGCGCGGTGCCGGATTATGCCACGGCGCTTACATTCGATGCAGATCAGCAGGCGGCCATAGGGCTGTTCTGCGGGAACGTGTTTGCGACGCTGACGAGTTCGATCACGAGTTGTGCGGCGGGAATGCCGCGCGGGGCGACGCGTGTGGTCATTCCAGCGGACGGCACGGAAAACGACGATCACAATCCGCCGCGAATTGCGCCACGCAACCTGTTTGACATTGTGGCGGGTGAGGACAATCTCTTCCACGGCGACCGTTACAAGTGGAGCCTGCGCGTCACCGCCATCAACGTGACGAATAAGGAGGCGTTGTACAACTTCCTCTCCACTTTTAGCGGGACTCATTTTGTGACGCCGCGCTCCTTGACGGCCGAAGTCGGCTTCCATTTCTAGGCCAGATGGATTGAGAAATGGCGGCGATCGCGATGACATCAGAAGCTCGAAGAAGCAGAAAGAGCAAGGGGTTGATACCAAATCCCTTCGCCGACGGTGCAGAGCCGGGGAGAGGATACATTGGCATGAGAGAATGGCGCGGGGATGACCTGATCTCTTTGCTGTTTCGAACGAGCATCAGGCTGCAAACCACGTTCGATCGCCGCTTCGCGCAATTCGGAATCACGGCCCAAGAAGCTGCGGTGCTGGTTCGCTGCGTGGAGGCGGGCGAAACTTCTGCCGGAAAGCTCGCGCAAGCAATGGGAAGAGATAAGGGGAAGATCACGCGCTTCGTTGACCGTCTAGAGGCCAGTCGTTTTCTCACGCGTACTTGTAATCCGAAGGATCATAGGTTGCTCATCATCAAAGCGACACGCCTGGGCTCCCGCATGGCACCGCGGTTGAGGATGATTTTTGAAGAACTCCGC
>JBGPIX010000437.1:0-4070 GCA_041485085.1 Candidatus Acidiferrum sp. | reverse complement strand
TCCTCATCGACGGAAAATACGTGATGCATCTGGAGCAGGTGGGTTCGCAGGTCAAGACCGACAAAAAGCAGTTTCTGAAACAAGTGCTTTCGCCCATTCCCATCGTTTCCAGCAAGCGCAACGTTCAAATTCCCGGGAGCCGCGCCACGATCCGGGTGACCAATTCCCAAGCGGAGTTTTATTTGCGAGAAGCCCCTCCGGATCCGGAGCGTACGACGCCCATCCAGAAAAGCAGCCGGCCAGGCGAATCCGGGCCAGAAGTGGAGTTGGTGCGCGCCACGGTCAAAGGCAGTTCGAGGCAGTTGGAATCGATCCGGAGTCTCTTCGGAGAAGAGCTGGAGCAAAAGCGCACCACGATTTCGATCCAGCGATGGGAAATTGCGCCTACTGTCTTCCGCTTCACCTTAAGCGAGCCCCTGCCGCCCGGCGAATATGCGCTGGCGGAAATTCTGCCGGATGGAATGAACCTGTACGTGTGGGATTTTGGCGTGGACCCCGCGAAGGGTGCGAAACCAGCCACACAGCCAAAAGCCAAAAACTAGTTTTGCCGCCGAGGCACGCACGGAATGTCCGAAGGCATGCGAATTCTTAGCCCTTCAAATCGCGCCAAGGAAAAACGGGCAGAAATCAGTGGGTGAAGCGCGCTTCCGCGGGAGAATCGGAGAGAACTTCCCTCAGGAGCACCAGGACGTCAGAGATACGGAAGGGCTTCTGGAGGCAAACCGGCTCGCCGCGGCCCGCTGTTCCCGGCGTGGTGTCGATCAAATCGCCAGTCATGAAGATCAACACCGGTTTCTTCTCTCCAGCAGCTTCTAGGACGCGGCTAGCAGCGTCACGGCCATCCACCAAGTAGCCACCGGAGGAAAGATGTAGGTCGCAGAGAAATGCGTCATAGCGGGAACGCCCCAGATGCGCGAGAGCCTCCTGCGTGGTCGCGGCACAATCCACGCGCAGGCCCTGAGCCGAAAGGCCATCTTGAAGAAGGGTACGGAGACTCTCTTCATCGTCGAGAACGAGCACTGCGCGGCCCTTGAGCAGGTCTGCCGTTGCTCGAACCGTTTCTGGCGAAACAGCCGTGGTATCCGAAAGTGAGGCAGATTCGAGAGGCTGTCCGCACGCAGCCGGCAGATAAATGGTGAAGGCCGAGCCGCCGGCAGGAAGTGTTTCAGCCTCAATGTTTCCGCCGTGTTCGCGAATGATGGACATGCAGATACTGAGGCCCAGGCCGGTGCCGCCGCCGGGACGCTTGGTAGTGTAAAAGGGATCGAAGATTTTCGGAAGCGCTTCCGGGCGGATGCCGACGCCGTCGTCCTGAACGGTTATCGTTACCTGATTACCATTGCGTCCAGCTCGAATCTGGATGCGGCCAGAGTCACGCACCTCCCGGATGGCCTGCTCGGCGTTGGTGACCAGGTTCAGGAAGACCTGAATCAGCTGGTTGGCATCGCCGATGACACCGGGAAGATCGGCGGGCAGATGGGAATCCACCTCGACATTGTTCCGGCGCAACGAGTGCTCGTGCAACTGTAGCGTGCGCTCAAGAAGATTATTAAGGTCGAGGGGTTTCTTCTGCGGGGAAGCCGGTCTCGAAAATTCGAGAAGATTTTGGACGATCCGCGCGGCGCGGCGGGCCTGCCGGTGGGTGAGTTCCAGTTGGCGCCTGGTGGAATCATCGGCTCCTGGACGCTCCCGGAGAAGCTCGGTAACGCCGAGGATGGCGGTCAAGGGATTGTTCAGCTCGTGGGCAACGCCGGCGAGCATCTGTCCCATGGCGGCAAGTTTCTCCGCCTGGATGAGCTGTTCCTCGAGACGCTTGAGATCGGTAACGTCCCGGCCGGAGAGAACGACGCCTTCAATGCTTCCCTTTTCATCGGCTAGTGGACTGAAATTGAAACGAATCCGGCGCCAGTCCCCCAGCTTGTGTCGCACGCGAATTTCCAGTGAGGCAAAGATCTGCTTGCCAGCGATGATGTCCTGGTAGAGCGACATAACGGCGGGCAAGTCCTCTGGGTGCGTACGGCCGCCAAATTCCATCTGGGACGTGTCTTCCAGATCGTACCCGAGAACTTCCTTGCAACGAGGACTGATAAATGTGTAGTGCGACGCAGTATCAAGCACCAGAATGAGATCGGGAAAGTTGTCGACAAGGCGGCGGGCAAATTCCTGCTGCTGGTGAAGGCGGCGCTCCATCTCGCGGCGTTCGGTGATGTCCATGAGCGCGCCTTGATATCGCACCACGCGGCCCGCGTTGTCGCGAACGGCGGCAGCCGTGTTCAAGCACACGATGGAAGTGCCGTCCTTGCGAATCAAGGTGATTTCCCGGCCCTGGATCATCGGTTGACGATCCACTTGATCCTTTACTATTTTTCGCTCAGCCTGGTCGACAAAAATCTCCGGAACCTGCCTTTTCAGCAATTCTTCCTTGGAGTCGTAGCCCAGCATCCGTATCAAGGCAGGATTCACGTCCAGGATGGCGCCATCGGGCGTGGTGATGTAGATGCCTTCTTGGAGCGATTCAAAGAGCTCGGTGAAACGAGCCTCGTTCTTCCGAAGCGCGGAGACATCGCGTCCGAGAACGGTAATGCCGTGGACCTCGCTATCGCGCATCATGGCATGCGCCACGCAATCGAAATAGAATAGAGTCCCTTGCCCTTTTACGCGCACCTGGACGACGCCAGACCATTGGCGGCGTTCCATGAACCGGGGCATCGCGCGCCGCACCAGCTCGGAACCCTCTCCGCCGCCCTCCTGCAGGAAATCAGAGATGGAGTTGCCAATAATTTGCTGGAAGGGCAAGCCGACGAGATCGGAGAAACTGCGGTTCACCGCGCGAATCTGTCCGTCCAGCGAGAGGGCCAGCAGAACGTCGTCAAACGAGTCGATCAGGTCGCGAAAACCCTGCTGGGACCGGGAGATCATGGCGAAGAGCTGATCGAGTTGCTTCTCGTTAGGAGGGGCCTCATTGCTGTGTTCCATCCCGCGCAGGAGACCGCGTAGCTCGGAGATTTCCTGCGTCTTCTTCCACATGTACACGGCGAAAAGCACGATCAACGCAACGAGACCTGCTGAGAACGCAGCGGCTTCGGCACGGTGCCAAAAGGAACGAATGGAGTCCCATGAGGTCAAAACATAAGCTACTCCGAGCAGAAGAATGACGATGAAGGTGAGTAGCCAGAGTTCATTCTGCCGCTTTTCGAATTGCTCGAAGCGCGAGGTGATGAGGGAACGAGCGCTGGGAGCCGGCGGAGAGTTGCCGGTGGTGCCGCGGGCGCCTTGTTTTTCGTCGAGCATAAAGGTGGACGGAATTCCATTCCATTCGGAGCCAGCGGCCGATTGGAGATGTACCCCTTATTGTAAGAATTCCTACTGGAGTTCAGCAATCAAAGTGGTGATGGGAAGTTCCTGAAGGATACCTGTAAAGATGCCGAGAAACAAAAACGGCGCCCCGATGGTTGCCGGGACGCCGTTCGGATTGATTCTTCGCCGGGCCAAGAACCGGCAAGCAAGCAGGCTTAGCCTTCGGTCGCGGCGTCTGCTTCCGTATCCTTCTGCAGGAAGTCGAGCGCGGCCGCTTCTTCAGCAGTAAGCTCAGCGGCTTCTGGAATCTCCTCGAGGGGAGCAGGTGCGGGCATTTCCGTCAGCAACTGAATGCTGCGGTAGTGCTCGAGGCCCGTTCCAGCGGGGATGAGCCGGCCCATGATGACGTTTTCCTTGAGGCCGCGGAGATAGTCCACCTTGCCGGCGACGGCCGCTTCCGTGAGGACGCGGGTAGTTTCCTGGAAGCTCGCGGCAGAGATGAACGAATCGGTCGAGAGCGACGCCTTGGTGATGCCCAGCAGCAACGGGCGGCCTGTAGCCGGGCGCCCGCCGTCGCCGATCACGCGATCGTTCTCCTCGCGGAAGCGGAACTTGTCCACCTGCTCATCCAGCAGGAAGCGGGTGTCGCCCACGTCCTCGACCTTGACCCAGCGCATCATTTGGCGCGAGATCGTCTCGATGTGCTTGTCGTTGATGTTCACGCCCTGGAGGCGGTAAACCTCCTGAATGGCATTGACCAGGTACGATTGCGT
>JBGPIX010000436.1:0-4093 GCA_041485085.1 Candidatus Acidiferrum sp. | reverse complement strand
TCCGTCCGCTATGAAAAATTGATTTGTGCAACCTCCCGAGATTTGCTACATCCAATAGGGATTAGGCGCCAGGCGCACCCTCATGGAAGACCTTTCAAAACTCGGTTCCTTTGCCCTATTGGGTGACGCCGATCCCGTCCCCCAGAGCATGTTCCTTTCCCACCCGGAACAGGCCCAGACCCTCGCTCTGCTCTACGAAGTCAGCCGCGAAGTCACTTCCATCCTTGATCGCGAAGAGCTCCTCCGCAGCGTCGGAGAGCGCATCAAGAAGATTGTGAATTACGACGTTTTCAGCGTCATGCTTTGGAACGAGCAGACTCAGCATCTGGAAAGCATCTATGCCCGGCGCTGCGGGGATTCCATTCCCGCGCGTATGCGCATTCCTCTGCACAAAGGCCTCACCGGGACCGCCGCGGGCGAGCGCCGCGTCCTGCGTATCAATGACGTCACCGACGATCCGCGCTACATCCTCTCCGAGAGTGGCGTTTCCGTCCGTTCCGAGCTCGTCGTGCCGCTGATGCTTCGTGACCGCCTCATCGGCGTTCTCGACCTCGAAAGCTCAAAGCCACATGCCTTCACTCTCGAACACGAGCGCATGCTTTCGACGCTGGGTTCCTACGTGGCCGTCGCCCTCGAAAATGCCCGGCTCTACGAGGATGCGAGGGAAAGCGAACGGCGTCTTCGGCACGATCTCGACACGGCGCAGGAGATCCAGCGCCAGCTCTTGCCGACGGGCGCCCGTGAAATGCCAGGTCTCGACCTCGCGGCGGGTTACGTTCCGGCACGCGCCCTGGGTGGAGATTTCTACGATTTTCTTCCCTACGGCATCGGCCGCCTCGGCTTCACTCTGGGCGATGTTTCCGGTAAAGGCACGGCGGCGGCGCTGTATGGTTCCCTGGCGATCGGCACCGTTCGAGAAATCGTCGTGGACCACGCTTGCGAACCCGCTTGCATGCTCGCTCTTCTGAATCAACGCCTGGTCGGAGCGCGTCTTGATTCGCGATTCATCGCCATGCTGTTTGCCGTTTATGATGCATCCACTCGCAAACTCACACTTGCCAACGCGGGCGGACCTTATCCCTTGCTGGTGCGAAAAGGTCGGGTGGAACCCATCCGCCTCGAAGGCGTGCCTCTCGGGCTCATACCCGATACTGAGTACGATGAGACGACGGTTGACTTGGAGCCCGGCGATGTCGTTGTCTTTGCTTCCGACGGCATCCTGGAATCCGAGAGTGTCACCCAGGAAGAGTATGGTCCGGAGCGGCTGGCGGCCCTGCTTTCCTCTATTTCGACCGGGGATTCAGCTCGCGAGATCAGCGACCGAATCTTGGCTGCAACGGACGGCCACAGCGGCACGGGCATCGCTCCGCACGACGATCGCACTTTGGTCGTCCTGCGCGTGACCGACGATATGTCTTCTGACTTTTCGAAACTTCCGATTATCTATTGATTGCCGCGGCTCAAAACGTTTGTCCATGACCTAAGGACTCTGATGCCCGTGTTTGTCAGTGGGTCTCGGACACGACGGAAGCCGCGACGCTGGCTTGAAGTAACTCAGGATTCTTCAGCAGCGGCAGCCACTCTTCGCGCACTGCGGCAAACTCCGGCAGATTCTTCTTGGAAACGGGGTCGGACGGAGGCAGTCCGAGCTTTTCGAAATTTTTGTACTGTCCCTTTTGCAGAATGCGGAAGTCGAGGTGCGGCCCCGTGGAAAGTCCCGTGCTGCCGACGAGGCCGATGGTCTTGCCGATTTCCACATGCTCGCCGTTGCGCACAAACATGCGCGACAAGTGCAAATACATCGTCTCGTAACCGTTGGGATGCGTGATCTGCACCATGTTGCCTTCGCCGCCCTTGCGGCCAGCAAACACCACTTTGCCGCTCCCAATCGATTGCACCGGAGTGCCGACGGGAGCGCCATAGTCCGTGCCCATGTGCGGGCGATAAGTCTTCAGAATGGGATGGAAGCGCGCCCGGCTGAAATGGGACGTCACCGGAGCGCCGAACTTCAGCGGCGAGCGGAGAAACGCTTTTTGCAGCGACTTTCCATCCGCTGAATAATATCCCGGCCGGCCGGCGGGATCATGAAAGAGCAAGGCCTGGTATTTCTTCCCGCCGTTTTCGTATTCCGCGGCTAAAATCCTTCCGTAGCCGGCCATCTGGCCATTGGCATATTTTTTCTTTTCGAGAACCAAACGAAAGGTATCGCCCTTGCGTGGGTCGGTATAAAAATCGAGATCGTAGCCGAATATCTGCGCCAGGCGCATGGCTAGTTCCGCGGATTCTCCCGCGTCCTCCACAGCATTGAATAGCGAATCGTCCACCCGGCCTGTCACCGCAGCAATTTCCATCTTTGATGGAATTTCCCTGATCTGCGCCGTGAAGCCCAAATCTTCCGGGATAATTTTCAGCATGCGATCGGCGTCAATTTTGTAATCGATCTCTCGCAGCGTTCCTTCCACGGATCGCCCCACCGTGATGGTATTTCCGGCGCGGACCTGGCGCAGATTGAAAGCGTGTTGAGCGGCTGCTGATGCGCTCGCTGCTTCGCCGGCGCTCAAGCCGAATTTCTCGAGCGCGGCGGTGAAATTCTCTCCCACAGGAACTTTCTTTTCGGTAGGCAGGATGACTTGCTCACGTATCCGTTGTGCTTCATCCTTTGCTAATTTCAGCTGGTGATCGAATTCCGCGGCCGTGGCCAGCCGTCGCTGGAAGGCATAACCTAGAGTCGCCGCTCCCGCGGCGCACACGAACAACACTAAGAACAAGAAACGACGATTCACGATTCCCCCAAAGCCACTCGCTTATGTTGCTTTGACAGAGTAATGCCCTTCACTCTTTTGTCGCAAATTTCAGCTGGCGTCAAATGTGTTTCATTCCCGTGCGCTCAATCGTCCAACCGACCTGTGCGCCTTAAAAAGAGAAACGCTGCGGAGATCTTCCGCAGCGCTACAAAACTATGAATGTGAAATGTTAAGTTGCGTTAGTTGCCGGTCTTGACGGCCGCCGTGTGCGTGGCATCCGCAAAATAGTTTTGTTCGCGAAGCTTGCGGTAGATCCGGCCTGCAACCACGGCAGCCATAGGACCCTTGACGCTGCGGGTGTTTCCACGCAGCAAAACCGCCAGCGCGATTTTTGCGTGCGCATCATCCGCGTAGGTGAGAAACCAGCCTATTTTCGATGGCGTCGTGTGATCGTCGCAAGTCCCCGTCTTGCCGAGGGGCATCTCTTCGCCATCGCGGTCGAAACTCGATTTCCCGGTGCCATACAGCACCGCGGCAAGCATGCCTTCGCGGAGTTCCGGGAGAATCGCGCCGATGTTCAATTCGCGCTTTACGCGTGGCGTGAAATTCTCAACTTCCTGCTGCGTGTGCGGGTACTGCAGGTAATAAAGCGTTCCGCCGTTCGCGAAAGCCGCGGAAAGCGCCGCGAGTTGCAGCGGCGTTACCTGAATCCCTTCGCCAAAGCTGGACATCCTCGCGACTCCGCCGTAAGCCGGCGGCACAGTCGGAAACGAGCCAGGATGTTCGTCAGGCAGGTTGTACCCGGCGAGCTCGCCCAGGCCAAGAAGGCGGCCGTACTTGGAAACCGTCTCGAAACCCATGCGCGACCCGAGTTGCTCAAAAAACACGTTGTTCGAGTGCGCCATCGCTTCTGTCAAGTTCATGTACTTGCGGCGTCCAACTTTGAGCATGGTGTCGCGCGTGATGACATTTTCTTCGAGGGCGGCAAGTGCAATCGTCGGCTTGATCGTCGAGCAGGGAATGTAGCCATCGCCAAATGCAATCTTTTGATTCACCACCGTGAGGATGCGTCCGGTGCTCGGATCCACGGCGACGACCGCTCCGTTGTAACGGCCGAGAGCGGAAACCGCAGCTGCGCGAACCACGGGATCGTCGTAGCTGGCATCATCGGCTTTGGAGGAATCCGCAAACGTGGGAACACCACGATAACGCGTGACGTATTTGTGCGTCCTCTTAACAGGCGCTCCCGCCCCGGGCGCTGCCGGCAAAGGCATCGCACAAATTCCCGCCATCAAAATCGCCAGACTGGTTTTTCCGAACTGCTTCACCGTTCCCACCTCATCCAGGCT
>JBGPIX010000435.1:0-4102 GCA_041485085.1 Candidatus Acidiferrum sp. | reverse complement strand
GTGCTCAATATCGGCAGTGACGGTATGAAAGTCCTGCGCAGACCTATCCAGCATGGCAAGGACGCCATCGAGGGTCCAGCTTGAAGCGGTCTGCGCCGCGAGTGTTTGGGGCCAGACAGCGGCGCAGGACAGACCTAGCAGCGCGAAAATCACAAATGGTAGACGTCTCAAACGTACCTCGATCCAATGGCGGCGCATTGGCTTATGCAAGCCTTCGGAATCCTAACATATACAAAGAGATGCGCGAACGCGCGGCAATGTTACCCGGGAACAAGATATTGCCTTCGATCAGAACCGCGGCTAATGGTGAACTTCCACTTGGTAAGCAATCACCGTGCCTTGTTCATCGCGCAGTGGCTCGATGTTGGAGATGGAGAAATTCCCTTTGCGCAGTTCGGGCAGCGCTTCCTGCAAAGCGGTGTGCAGGTCGTTCTGAAGGGCGAGCTTTGTGGGGGGAGCCAGGATGCGCGCATCCACGCGATACTTCAGATGGTTTCCGTCTTGCGAGATCAATTGGACCTGGCCCGGTGTGACGGGCGCGCCGCTTTGCGGCTTGTCGTGGAACCAGTTTCGGGGGGTAAGCAGAACGAAGACCAATATCAGGATGACGGCGAGGTCATATTGCCAGGTGCCGCGCTCGTAGGACCAAAAAAAAGTCCGGGAGAGAATTTGGCGAAGGCTTGCCATGTTAGTCCGCCGGCACCCCGTCGACGATAACGCCATCGCGCATGTGCACCACGCGGTCGAAATACGTGGTGGCTTCCGGGTTGTGGGTGATCATGACGATGGTCTGGCCGAGATCTTTATTCAATTGCCGCAGCATCTGGAGAACGATTTCGGAATTTTTCGAATCGAGATTGCCCGTGGGCTCGTCGGCGAGAAGAATTTTCGGTTCGTTGATGATCGCCCGAGCGATGGCCACGCGCTGCTGCTCGCCGCCGGAAAGCTCCGAGGGCTTGTGATGAAGGCGTCCAGAGAGGCCAAGCATTTGCGTCACGACATCGAAGCGATGCGGGTCGAAGCCATCGCCGTGAATAAACTGCGCGATGGCGATATTTCCTTTGGCCGTAAGGGTGGGGAGCAGATTGAAACGCTGGAAGACGAAGCCGATTTTGTGGCGGCGTAACTTGGTGCGCGCGGCGTCGCTCAATTCGGTGAGGTCATTGCCGTCGACCAGCACCTTGCCGCGTGAAGCTTGCGCCAGCCCACCGATCACGTACAGCAGCGAAGACTTGCCGCAGCCGGAGGGCCCCATCACCGCGACGGATTCGCCAGGCTGAACTTCGAAGTTCACACCACGCAAGGCTGGGACGTCAACCTTGCCAGCGCGGTAGAGCTTCCACAAGTTTTCTGTTTTAAGTATCGACTCCACGCTCTTTTTTCCCAGGAAAATCAGCCCTTCGGCGAGTTCTGGTATTGTAGCTGCGATTCCCATTCGTGCCTAGCCATCCCGCTTGGTTTGCGGCCTTTCCTCTCTACTTCGTTTCCGCTGCTTCGGGGCGCATTCCGCGCCCGATTCTTTAAGCACTAGTCGTACGACAACGCTTCCACCGGATCTTTGCGGCTCGCCATCCATGCGGGATAGCTCGCACCGAACAGCGCACCCAGGAGCGCAATGCCGGCGGCGCGAAGAATCCATCCCGAAGTGATGAGAATGGTCAGGCTTGGAAACTTCCAGATAAACCCGGCCCGCACCAAATAGCTCAGCCCGATACCTGCCGCAATTCCGAGCGCGCAAAGCGCCGCGGATTCGGAGAGCAGCGCGCGGATGACAAACCAGTGATTTGCGCCAAGCGATTTCAGAACACCGATGTCCTTGGTGCGTTCAATCACGGTGGTGTACATGGTGAGAAAAATGACCAGCAGGCCGATGGTTATGGCTAGAAAGATCATGGCGTTGATGAAGGCTTCCAGGCCCGGGATATTGGTCGAGGTCATCAGGGAGAGATAGTCCTTGAGAGGCCGGACGGTGTAGCCGGGAAGGAGGTGGCGCATGCTTTCCATGACGTCTTCGGTGTGCTCGGGGCGCGTGCACTTCACAAAGAAGACGCTGGCCTTGTCCCGCGCGCCGACCAATTCCTGGAGAGTAGCCCGAGGAACGAAAAGCCGTGAGCCCTTGCCATGCTCAACGATTCCCGCAACATGCCAATCGTGATCGAAGATTCGGTAGGTATCTCCTGCCTGTATCTTTTTTACCTTTGCGGCAATATCGTCCACCAAAATGTCGTCTGGGCCTTCGAGGTCGTGCCCCTGAAGGAATACAAATCCGCCGGAGACGGCGCGAAAGCTTTCCTGATCAATTCCGTAAACGATTTCTACTCCCGAAGTGTTGAACTGGAAGAGCACGGGGGCCACGGATTGGACATATTTCAGTTCTGCAAGCTTGTCGCCGATCTTGATGGGCATCGGTGCGCCGCCAAAAGTCAAAAGGAAAGAGGCGGACGGGGGCTGCAGCATGATATCTGCCCCGATGCCTTCAATGCGCTTGGCGGTTTCGGTCAGAAGGCCGCTGGTCAATCCAACGATCAGAACGACAAGGGCGACCTCAACGGCGATTCCCAAGGCGCCAATCAGGGTGCGGAGAGGGCGGTGCAGCAGATTGCGAACGATCAGCTCACCCATCATGGTTGTTTGGTCTCCGGGGTTTCGCCAACGCGAACCAATTCCGCACCAGCCGGTTGTTCGAGCTTGAATCGCTCGGCAGGAATCTCGTCGTTCAAGGTAACTTTCGTGACCTGCAGATCGAGCTTGTAATCATCGTGCGGCCTGTCGATTCGAATCGCCCGCGGAAACGAGGCTGGCAATGAAGAAGATGCGGTTGGCGCAGCCTGCACAGCGGGGCCATCCAGAGGTTGCCAATCGGCGAGGCGAACATCCGAAAGCAACAAGCCCTTTGGCCCAAAACTCTGCATGCGCACGACCCGCAGATCCGTGCGGTCAAACCAGATTTCGCGCAAAACTTCCACTTGATAGCCGCCGCGCAGGACGGTCAGGACGTAATACCGGGCGTTCTCGTCGTTGAACTCGCGCAGGGTCACGGATTCTTCCTTGCGGATTTCCGGCCAGAGGAGCGCATCGAGCAGGTGCTGCGGCCGCAAATTCTCGATGGGTTTGCTGCTGGCGCGCTCCGTGGCCACAGCCCCCACAAGAAATTTTTTCTTCGAGGGAATGGAAACCTGAAAAGTGTCGCCGTCGCTGGCCATGTCGAACACCGTGGTTCCGATCACCGGCGCCTGCCCGATCACGCGGATCTCGGCCGGCCGCGCGGCCAGAAGAAAGGCTTTGACCTCATGGTATTCGTCGATGACACCGCTATACTTCGATCCCGCAGTCGGCTTGAGCTCCACGGTGGCGTTCAGCGTTTTTGTGCCGCGGGCGATCAAATTGTAGGCCTCGAGGAGTTCTTCACGGGTGGCATCCTTGGCAACGGGTATCTGCGACGTGGCTAGCTTGGTGTGGCCAGTCACAACTCTTCCGCCCCCGCAGCCGCAGGAAATCGCCGCCAGTGTCGCCAGGAGCAGGCATGTTTTCACACGTCGCATCAATGAGTTCCGTCGTCACGCATACCAATAAAGCAATCTAGCAACCACTTCGATGCCGGTCAATTCATGCAGGTCGCAGCCGGGAAGGCATTCAATTGGGTCGCGCAATGTAAATGTCAAAAGATTGAACCGCCGGCCGCACCCTCCGGATGACTTCGCTGGTCCAGAGCGATTCGCTCAACAGCGTTACCCAGCCGTCTTCCGGTTCACAAATGGCGCAAAAGGTGTAGCGAACGTAAGCCGATTGGTAGGCGTCCAGGCCGCGCTTGGAAAGATCGCCTTCGAGCGTGGCATCGGGGGATTGTGACGCGCTGCCTGCTCTGAACCCGAAAGTTTCGCCTTCGAAACGTTCGAACAGTTGCCGCAATTGCTCTTGATTCGGCTGCGGAAGAACGACGCAGCGCTCCGCAGCTTCGCGTAACGCAATCTCTCGCATCTTGCAAAACTCCCGCACCCTCTCGATGTGGCTGAAAAAATCCACGGCGTACGAATCGTTCCCGGCAAGGGCAGGGAAGACCGCCGACCAGATCTCGGAGGCATCCTTGCCGCGAACCGGCTCG
>JBGPIX010000434.1:0-4139 GCA_041485085.1 Candidatus Acidiferrum sp. | reverse complement strand
GTCTTCAACGATCGCGCCAAACTCGACCGCCTCAACGCCATCGTCCATCCTCGTGTCGCCGAAGTCATCTTCAGTCAATTCGAGGTGTGGCGGCGCGCCGGGGTCCGCGACGCGGTCTTCGTCGAAGCCGCGCTGCTGGTCGAATCGGGCATTCACAAGAATCTGGATGGCCTGGTAGTCGCCTGGTGCACGCCCGAACAACAGGTCGAGCGCCTCGTCACGCGCGGCCTCAGCGAAACCGAAGCCCGCCGCCGCATCGCCGCCCAACTTCCCGTGGAAGAAAAACTAAGTCTCGCCACCGAGAAAATCGACTGTACCGGCTCACTCGATGAAACCCGCCGCCAGGTCGAAGCGCTCGCTTCCAAACTCCGCCGCAGCCAGACCGCGCGGTGACCTGCTTCGAGATTTTCCCTATACTAGTGTCATCGAGTGGATCAGCAGAAAAGGACGACACCCATGACCGCAGTAAACACCTCCCACCGCGCGCGCATCGCCATTGCCGCACTGGTGCTAATTCTCGGCGCCTACTGGGCCGGCGCACGATTCGGCCCGCACGAACCCACCAAAGTCCAAGCCTTGCCTCTCGGCGCCACCCCCGTATCTCAGCGCGATGCCGTTCTCACCGAAGATGAATCCATCAACGTGCGCATCTACCGTCAGACTTCCCCAGCCGTGGCTAATATCCTGACCAAAGCCACCGAATATGATTTTTTCATGGACCCCGTCCCCGTCGAAGGCGCCGGCTCCGGTTTCGTGATTGACGCCCGCGGTTACATTCTCACGAACTTTCACGTCGTCGAAGGTGCGCAGTCCATCGAAGTCGTTCTTGGCGATCAATCCCGCTACCCGGCGAAATTCATCGGCGCCGACCAGCGCAATGACGTCGCTCTCTTGAAAATCGATCCCAAGGGAAAAAATCTCGTCGCGTTGCCGCTAGGAGATTCCGGCTCACTTCAGGTCGGCCAGAAAGTTCTCGCCATCGGTAATCCTTTCGGCTTCCAGTCCACGCTCACCACCGGCGTGGTCAGCGCGCTCGGCCGCACCGTACAGACCAGCCAAACCACATTCATTGACGAAGCCATTCAGACCGACGCCGCCATCAACCGCGGCAATTCCGGCGGCCCGCTCATCAATACGCACGGCGAAGTTATCGGCATCAACTCCGCGATTTACACACCCAGCGGCACTACCGCAGGCATCGGTTTCGCTATCCCCATCAACACGGCAAAAAATATCGCAACGGATCTCATGACCGACGGCCGCGTTCACCGCGCATTTCTCGGTGTAGAAACCCTGCCCATTGGCGGCTGGCTGAGCGAAGCGCTGGATTTGCCCGTGAAGGAAGGCTTGCTTGTGGAGCGCGCCACGAAAGGCGGTCCGGCCGCGGCCGCCGGCATTCAAGGCGGCAATCGCGTCGCCGAAGCCGGCATGCGCCGGATCGCCATCGGCGGCGACGTCATCGTGGCCATCGACAACCAAAAAGTCGCCAGCCAGCTCGACGTCAATCTCGCCCTCAACCACAAACGCCCCGGCGACAACATCACCGTGACCGTCTACCGCGGCGGCAAAAAAATGGATATCCCCGTCAAACTCGGCGAACGCACTGGCAATTAGGATACTGGTGCACGAGTTTATCGTGCTACTCGTGTCCTCCAATCCTCCAAGCGCTTTCGGAGCTCACGAGCGCCCTTCTCTGCGTCGCTCTCCTTGGCACTGTTCGTCGCCAGGTGACCGAGTTCGTGCGCCATCCAGTATCCGAGCGAGTCGTCGCTTTGGTAGCGATCAGCGTCAATGAAAACCGTTCGGCTGGGCAAGTGCGTGAACATGGCGCTGGTGTATCCGGCGGGCACATGAAGTTGAAAGGCTCTCGTTGTGTCCACGTACTTCCAATGCGGCACAAGAATGATTCGCAGGGGAAGGACATCTGGGTGCATAGCTTCAATCTGCGCGCGTAGCAGTGCTTCTTGTTTCGCAGTGGCCCCTAGCACGAAATAGGTACTCACTGAGGATTTAACTGCCGCTTCTTCTGTGGTCACGGGATTCGACTTCCCGTTTGATTGTGCCCGGCCCGAATCCGCGAACCCCAGCAAGACTATCAAGACTAAGGCTATGCAAATCCATCGCTTCATTGGCCACCTCCAGCGGTGCGCTGGAGGCGAAGTTGGGGCTGGTCAGGAGGAAGCTCAATGGACGGCGGATTGATTGCGGCTTGATTGTTTCTAGGCGACTAAAATTCCTATTTTCAATCAACTAGTGGGCTTGCTTATCTGAGCCTTGTCATACAGTTGGAGGGTGTTAAACTGCCGGTAACGTTAGGGGTAGGTAGCCATGACCCCCGGAGATCCAGGTCCCAAAATCCTGCGATTCGGAGTGTTCGTAGTGGACCTGCGCGCGGGCGAATTGCAGAAGCAGGGAGTGCGGATCAAGCTGCAGGAGCAACCCTTTCACGTCCTCACAGTCCTATTACAACGGCCCGGCGAAGTGGTGAGTCGAGAAGAGCTCCGCAATCAGAACTGGCCTGCCGATACCTTCGTGGACTTCGACAACAGCCTGAACACGGCGATCAACAAGCTACGGGAAGCACTGGGGGATTCCGCCGACAACCCGCGGTTCATCGAGACGCTGACGCGACGCGGGTACCGGTTCATCGCACCGGTCACCTGCGTAGATGGAACAACGAGAGGAATCAGCACGGGCGGAAAAGCAGCCGGGCCGGCAGGCAGCGGGAAGGTGCTCGTCACGGTGGCAGTTATAGTGCTCGCCGCGGGAATCGCCGGAGGACTGTTCTGGCGCGGGCGGCAAGCGCGGAGGCTGACGGAAAAAGACACCATCGTTCTCGGAGATTTCGCCAATTCGACGGGCGATGCGGTATTCGACGGGACGCTCCGAGAGGGCCTTTCTGTCGTATTGGAGCAGTCACCCTTCCTGAGCCTCGTGTCAGAGGAAGGAATCCATCAAACGTTGCGGATGATGGAACGACCGGTAACTACGCGACTCACACCTGAAATCACGCGCGAAGTTTGTCAACGCACGAGCAGCGCAGCAGCACTGGAGGGCTCCATTGCCCTGATTGGCTCCCGATATACTCTGATTCTCAAGGCTGTGAACTGTGCTAAGGGAGACTTGATGGCAAGCACAGAAGCGCAGGCGAGTGACAAAAGCCAGGTTCTCGATGCGCTTGGCAAGGCCGCTTCGGAAATGCGAAGGAGACTTGGAGAGTCATTGAGCACCGTACAAAAGTACAACACACCTCTCGAACAGGCGACGACACCATCCCTTGAGGCATTGCAGGCCTATACCCTCGGTGGCAAGAGCGGCGACTTTCCTGCAGCTATCCCGTTTTTTCAGAGAGCCATTCAGCTTGATCCCGATTTTGCTATGGCTTACGACCAGTTGGGCGGCGCGTATCAATCCATCGGTGAAACCACCATGGGCGCAGAAAATATGCGGAGAGCTTTCGAGCTGCGCGGACGGGTGAGTGAGCTCGAGAAGCTGGCCATCGAAGGAGACTATTACAGGGGTGTAACCGGCAACATGCTGAATGCAAAGCGGAGTTATGCCCTTGGAGAGCAAATCTATCCCCGCGAGCCTTTCTTTCGAGGCGGCCTTGGTCTCATCTATATGGCTCTCGGACAATACGAATCAGCTCTCAAAGAACACCAGGCGTTTCTTCGTCTTTGCCCGTATGACAGTGTGGCATTCCGATTTGTGACGTATACCTATTTGCTGTTGGACCGAGTCGAAGACGCCGCAGCTACAGCCAGAGAGGCACGGGCAAAAGGGCTGGATTCTGCTCTGGGTCCTACGGTTTATTTGATCGCCTTCTATCAGAACGACGCTCCCGAAATGGCGCGGCAAGTGGCCGCTGCCGCGGGTAAAACCGGAGAAGAGGACTTGCTCTTGGCATTAAACGCAGATACGGCTGCTTACTTCGGACATCTAAGAAGAGCTCGTGAGCTATCACGGCAGGCTTCAAATTCTGCGAGACGAGCAGGGGAGAACGAAGCTTCAGCAACTTACGAGAACGTAGCCGCGTTACGCGAAGGCTTGTTTGGCAATACGGACAAAGCACGAGAACAGATCAGGGTCGCAAGGCCGCTTCCGAGTGAGGGCGACCCATATTATGGATTTGCGCTTGC
>JBGPIX010000433.1:0-4163 GCA_041485085.1 Candidatus Acidiferrum sp. | reverse complement strand
TGGCCTCGCTGACTTCGAGCAAGGCTTCGAGCTGACGCCGGGAATGTTCAAGCGGGGAGGTGAACGCCACTTCCGGCGGGGAGATGACGGGATCCGCCATAGGAGGCAGGATAACATCTGGGTTGGCGGGGGCTCAACTTGGGGGATGGCTCGGAGTGGATAGGATTCCACGAATGGCGTTGGCGGGAGCAATGGCTCGTAGAAGGTAGCGATCCTTGTGCTCGGCAGTTATTTCCAAGTACACCAGCTTCCGATTTACGCGTCTATCAGGATTTAGTCTATCCGAACGAAGACCTCGCCACCTTTGATGCTACAGTTCTTGCTGCCTCTGTCGATGCATTTGTGATTGGTGACAAGGCTTACAGCTACCATCTCTCGCTCTGCACTGCCTGCAGAACTTTTCACGATTCTGACGTGTGTGACATCGTGGTCTTTGGTGACCCACAGTCTGGTTCGGGCAGTGAAGGGGTGAGAAATTAGCCCTTCGCCGACTTTGGAAACAAATACCACGTCCCTCTCGGGTAGGCAGGAAGGTTCAATCGAAGATTCAATAGCCCAGTCAGGACCATGGAGGACAGCCACTCGATTCTTTTCGTTCGTCTGAACCCGTGATTGGATACATGGGAATAACCTCGCGGTCGCGGATGAAGGTATTTGAGCGCGTTGTTCTGCGACAAGTTGAGTGTCAGACCGAAATCTCAATGAACCAAACATTCCCAATCCCAGGCACACGAATAACGCCCGCAAGACCATACCTTTGCTCACAACTCTACTCCGCAATTCCATTGCACTACATTAGACACCAGAAAACTTAAAGTGCGCTCCAGAGATAACTCCAGGTAAGTCGGATAACTGGAAACTGGCTAATGCTTTCAGGTCAAACTCGATATTTCATAGGCCGGAGAGTGGCGGGCGCCGGTGGCGATGAGGTGCTCGATGGCGACGACGGGCTGGATGCCGGCGCGGGCGCCGAGGGCGGTGCAGTTGAGGGCGGCGGCGGCGCAGGCAAAATCGAGTTGGCGGGGCAAGGGCCAGCGTTGCAAGAGGCCGTAGATGAAGCCGGCGTGGAAAATATCTCCGGCGCCAGTGGTGTCAACGGTCTGGATGCGGAAGGCAGGGGCGTAGTGGAATTGCGTTCCGTCCCAAGCCAAGACACCTTCCTCTCCCAGTGTTGCGGCGGTGAGGCGGGAGCCAAATCGTTTCTGGAGGGCGGGCAGAGATTTCCTCAAGTCGGGTTCTTTCATGAGGCGACCTGGAATGTCACGGCTGGTGATGAGATAGTCAACGCTCTTCAGGAGTGTTTCCACACCAGGGTAAAGATCGTCTACGTCGGCGATGACGGGAATTCCGGCGGCGCGGGCCCAGGCTGCGGCTACCGCTGCCGCGGCGGTATCGTGGCCATCGACGTGGAGGGCGCGGGCGTTCATGATCCAGTCCTGCTGGAGTTCTTCGGGGCGCAGGGTCAGGCGGTCGTCGCGTTTCCAGAGGACGGTGCGTTCACCGGAGTCATCGACGAGGATGAAAGCTTGCTGGCTGGGGCAGCCGGGCGCGGTGAAGAGATGGACTTCGACGCCGGCGCCTGCAAATTCAGCGCGATGCAATTCGGCGGGACGGTCGTCGCCGACTTTGCCGACGTAGCGCGTGCGCAAGCCCCACTGCTGGCAGGCGATCATCGCCGTGGCGACCTGGCCGCCAGGCAGAACTGTAGCGGAGCGAAATTCGACTTTGGAGCCGCGCGCGGGATAGTGTGCGACGGGAATGAAAGTGTCAGTGGCGTTGAGGCCCACGCCGACGACGTCAAGCTTTGGTGAGTGCGTCATGATGGTCCTGGCCACTGTAAAGGAAGCGCGGTCGTTTTCAAAGGCGGGAGGGACCTTTCAATTGAAGCGTGTGGTGCGCCAGAGGGCGAGGCCACAAATAATAAGGAACAAGATGAGGACCGCGGTTAAGAGCGCGGCGGGTCCCCAGTGCAAGGATATTTGCGGGACGCGAGCCATGGCGGCGAAGATCACGAAGATGCTGGTGGCGGCGATGACCAAGAACCAGTCCAGCGCGCTGCGGGAAGGTTTTTGTTCACCTGAGAGTTGGCGGCCGTCCATGCGGGCTTCGACGAAATCGGCGGCTACGTCGTAGCGGTCGCTCTCGCGGATGGCGGCTGCTTTCCAGCGGGATTGCTCCTGGCCGGTGGCGGAAGAAAAGGCGATGGCGCCGACGCCCAACATCATGAGGAGGGAGCCGCCGATGACTTCGAGGTAGGTGGAAGAACTGCGGCCGTGCAACTCGCTGAAAACGAGAATCCCCCACAACAAGCCCCAGAGCTGATTCGAATTGGAAAGCGGGATGCCGCGGCTGATGCCGACGTACTTGGCGGCGTACTGCTGGAAGATGTCGCCGATGACCCAGACGAAGCCGCCGAGCATCAGCCAGAAAATGACGCCGCGAGCGCTGAGCAATTCGTGCCACAACGGGGCGAGGCCAAGGGAGCTGACGGAGAGGACGGACATCATTCCTAATTCGCCGAAGGAAAAGAAAGTGACGAAGGAAAGAGGATTCATCCCTGTGAGATAGGCTTTGCGATAGGGGATGTACATGGTGCCCCATAGAATTCCGGCGCCGAGAGCGGCCCAGACACCGTGGAGGGAATGCGCCTCGGGGCCGTGACCTGATGAGGCGATGGCCAAGAGAGTTGCGCCGACACACATGACGAGCGCGCCGCCCAAGACACCAGCGCGCCGGCGCCAGCCGGCTTGACGCAGTTCATTGAAGAAGAGAAAGCCCCAGAGAATGCCGAGGAGGCTGTTGGAATTCCAAAGAGGAAAGGCGATGCTCAAGCCGATGTCGCGGATGGCGTAAATCGTGAGCGTGTTGGCGACGGCCCAGAGACATCCGGCGAGAAGCGCCCAAATTACGAGGTGAGGAGCGCGGCGAACATCGGCGCGAACCGACGAGGTGCCAAGAATCAGGGCGGGGAGGCTCCAGCGCGCGAGAAAGACACCGATAACCATGATGAGCGAAATGACCATCGGGGAGATTCCTATGGAGACGAGCTTGGTGGGCGCTTCGGCGGCACCTAGCCAGGCTCCTGCAGCGAAGCCGCAAAGAATGCCGAGCAATTGGAGTTTTTTTCCACGGGACGCGTCCTGAGCAGCGGGCGGAAACGATGAAGGTGAGGCGGGTGGCATTTTGCTCCGATCTGAAAATCAGCGAATGAAACGCAGAAGAAGCAATCCGCCCATCAGGACGGCGACGGGCACCCAAAAATGGATGTCGGTGAGGATGCTTGCCCATTTGCTGCGCGTGTTCAGGCCGGGTTCAGTTGCTTTCATAGTCCGTCGCTCATGAATCGCCGACTGTCAGCGAGACATCAATAGCAAATTCTTCTCTCGGCGGATAGACTCACGATCGGCGCGAATTATAGCTCTAAATTTCGCGAGATAGTTGATGAAGGAAAACATGGGAAGCAAGTTGGCAAAACTCTATGTCGTTTTGAGTGGAGCGATCTTGGTCGTGGTCGGAGTCGTCGGATTTTTTCGGCACGAAATGTTCAATCTCACGTTTCCTGCCGCCCACAACGTGTTTCACCTCGGCAGTGGCTTAATCGCTCTTTGGGCGGGGCTCGGAAAGAGCGCGGATGGGCCGCGGCTTTTTGGCTTGATTTTTGGGGCGATTTATATGCTGGTGGCTATTGCCGGCTTCGCCGGGATGCGCGACCTTGGTCCTATTCAACTGGATCTAAATACACATTTCAATTTCATCCACCTGGGAGTTGGCCTGCTCAGTTTGGCCGCTGGATTTGCTAGCGCAAAAGCAAGTGCGGCCAAGTAGACCGATGATGGCTCACCCCACAAACCAGCGGGCCTCAACTCCATTGTTAAGGAAAAGGATTATGTCGTGAGGCGATCGGGAGAGATGGGGCGCAACTGCCAGGCCTGGAACGATGTGAGAGCAGGAAGATCGGTGTCGCTGAGGCGAACGCGGAGAGGACCATCCGGCTTGCGATAGAGGCGCGTGGTGAGGACGTACTGGCGGTCGCAGATGAGCTCGGCAACAGAGGCGTCCAAGAAAAGATGGAACTCGATTTCGTATTTGGGTCCGACCGGGACTTCGAGCGAAGTCCCATTGACGGTGAGCGTCGCGGCGGCGCCCTTCGGTTCAAGCTTGGC
>JBGPIX010000432.1:0-4174 GCA_041485085.1 Candidatus Acidiferrum sp. | reverse complement strand
TACTACGACTTCTATTTCGAAAAGCGGCGATATCAAGCCTCCACGCATCTCAGAAACAAGACCGTCGCGCACCGCGTTGAGTGCATCAGAAAGGCTGAACTGGCCCAGAGGCGTGCAGGAATTCTCCCCAAAGAGCAGATTCCTCTGTTCCGGGATTTTGCAGAGCGTTTTCTACACACGGTCAAAGTAGAACGTCGCGCCAACACTCATCGCGCCTACTTGAGTTGTGTCCGCAACTTGAAACCTGTCTTTGGCAGGAAATATCTGGATGAGATCACGCCCGAGATGGTCCGCAGCTTCAAGGAGGCGCGTATCGACCAGCGACGGAGCCCTGCCACGATAAACCGTGACCTGTCCTGTTTGCGACAGATCCTTGGTATTGCTGTGAAGGAGGAAGTGATCCAGAAGAGTCCCTTCTTCGGAGGCCGCGTGGAGTTCTTGCATGAAAAGGGCAGGGAGCGAACTCTTTCGTTTGATGAGGAACGAAAGTACTTGAAAGCGGCGACGCCGGTTCTTCGAGACGTGGCGACAATCATGGTCGAGATGGGACTGCGGCCGGGCGAGATTTTTCAACTCCGACGCGAGGATGTGCGGGTCGAGCCGCCCGCGCCTTACGTGCATGTCAGGGAAGGGAAGTCCGATAGGTCGGTTCGCGATGTTCCCATTACCTCACGAGCACTGCCTGTTCTCAATCGGCGGGTTTCGAGGGCAAAGGGTGAGTATCTCTTTCCGCGGAGGGTCGGGAATGGATACGAGTGGTCCAGGCCGATGACGGAACTCGAACCAGCGCATCAGAGGGCGTTGCAGAAGAGCGCAATCGAGCCGCCATTCCGGCTCTACGACCTTCGGCATACCTATGGAACGCGGGCCATTGAAGCCGGCATCGACGTGTTCAGCGTGGCGAAACTGATGGGACATGCGGACCTCGACACGACGCAGCGATACGTGCACTTGTCCAAAGGACATTTGGAAGAGGCGCAGAAGAAGATGGAGCGTTTCCGGGCGCGCCAGCGGTTTTTATGAATCTCCTTACCGGCCCCCGGCGCGCCTCTTGGCAGGGACTGAGTCAAGCTGACCCTTCCGAATTTTAGTGAACTGGCGAATTTGCACTTTTCCGTTTGGCATGTTGGCGACAATCTGGAGTTCGCCACCCATTGCCTCGATGATTTTACTTAAGGTGCTGATAAACCGGATGCGGAGCAAGCTCCATTGAGATCGTCCTACGCTAGCCAGTTCGCTTTGTCTTCGCCATATTTAGGCGGCACCCTTAGAATCCATTCGCTATTCGCGAATCGCGAATGTGGAATATAGCCATGAACCTGAAACCCCAAGACGTCGTCGTGGCGCTGAAGCTCTGTGCCTATCCCGACGCTCGTCCAGCGATGTCAGTCATTGCGAATGATCTCAGCCTAAGTCCATCTGAGGTGCACGGAGCCATCGGACGACTTCGCGCATCGCGACTTTTGCATGGGCCAAACTTGAAAGACCGACCCAACATCTCTGCGCTTGAAGAATTCTTGATACACGGTCTGAAGTATGCCTTTCCGGCCCAACACGGCGAAGTGACCAGAGGTATTCCGACTTCATACGCAGCTGAACCTCTTAAGAGCGAGGTCTTGATGTCGAACGAGCTTCCCCCAGTGTGGCCTTGGCCTGAAGGAAATACACGGGGTATCGGGTTTGAACCGCTCTATAAGAGTGTTCCGCAAGCGGCGTTGCGCGATCCTAACCTCTATCAGTTTTTGGCCTTGGTAGACGCTATTCGAGATGGACGCGCGCGCGAGCGAAAGATTGCTGAGCGCGACCTGGTGCATCGGCTACGGGCGACTCATGGCCAACCCTAATTTCCAGCTCCTCGTAGATGCCGCGAAACTGCCGAAGCCGATTCTCGGAGAGTTGGTTTTTGTCGGAGGGTGCACAACTGCTTTGCTAATCACGGACAATGCGGCTGCTGATGTGCGCCCGACCTACGACGTTGACGCAATTGCGAAGATAACTTCTTATGTTGGATACGCGAAGTTTTCTGAGAGATTGAAGGCACTTGGCTTTCGTGAAGACGCGAGGGAAGGCGCTCCGCTTTGTCGTTGGTGTCAACAGACGACAACCCTTGATGTGATGCCGCTCGACGGAAAGATATTGGGGTTCAAGAACCGTTGGTATGGACCCGCGATGGAAACGGCGGAGGAACGTGAGTTGGAGCCGGGCTTAAAGATCTTGATGGTCAACCCCGTATATTTTTGTGCGTCGAAATTGGAAGCCTTTGGTGACCGAGGAAAGGATGATTACCTGGGTAGCCGTGACCTGGAAGACTTGATTGCAGTCGTGGATGGTCGGGCGGAACTTGTGGGAGAAATTCAAGCAGCCCAGAACGATGTGCGTTCCTACCTCGCCAAGGAGACCATAAAATTGTTAGGCGCGCGTGAGTTTCTGGATGCCCTTCCGGGATATCTAGCGCCAGACTCGGCGAGTCAAGAGCGGATAACCACTGTCATGACGAGACTAAGAGAAATCCCCTCACTTTCATAAAGTCGCTGAATGACGCCGTCCGCAGCTGCGACTAAACCGCAGATGCCTAAAATGAAGTGATGCTGTATCTCGCCTATGGCTCGAATATGTGCGCAGGTCGCCTGCGTCGTCGCGTTCCTTCTGCTGTGTTTGTGGGGATAGCAAAGCTTCCCAAGCATTCGTTCAGATTTCACAAGAAGAGCACGGACCGCCCGGCCAGGGCCGATGCGTTTGAAACCGGCGACCCTTTGGAAGACGCGCAGAAGAAAATAGAGCGCTTCCGGGCGCGTCAACGGTCCCTATGAATTTCCCTATAGTCAGTGCCTGCTTGGGAAGGGAACTGCTCGAATTGATGGAAAGGAGCGGCCGGCAGCGCTGTCGCGAAGCTGGAACCCGCTGAGCGGGGGACGTGTTTCCGAACTGCTCATGACGTGTTGACTCTCTCCACGTCTGGGCATAGCATCCTGCCAGAATGGTGAAGGTATTGGAGCGTAACCGCCCGATGCCGTTTGTTTCGCCAAAGGCTCGCCACGGCTCAGTGGTTCGCAGTCCCCTAAAGCGGCAGTGCCATGCGAACGCGTCATACAGCCTTCTCTAAAACCCGACAGCAACGCTGGATGCGCGCCGGTTCTATTCTTATCGCGTTCGCCGCGGTCACCCTCCTCGGCACCGCGTTCGGGGCGCATTTCTATAGCGCGTCTTTGTCTTCCGTCTTGCTCACGCTCGTTCTCATCGCTCTCTGTACAGCCATTTACCTGCATATTCGGTTTCTGGTTGCGGCGCGTCGCGAACAACGTGAGACTGCGAACGTCCTGGATGCTACGGAACGCGAGTTCAAATCTATTTTCGACAATGCCCTCGATGGAATCCTGATCCTTGACGATCGTGGAATCTGTCTTGAAGCGAATGCCGCAGCGCTGACCCTGTTTGGAACCGACCACGACGAGCTTGTGGGTCAGCCGATTGAGAAATTCTTTGCAGGCATGGGAGATTTCAAGGAGACCTGGAATCGTTTTCTCGACCGCAAAAGCGAACACAGAGAAACACGGGTCTTGCGAGGCGATGGCGAGGCGATCTTTGTTGAATACACGGCAAAGGCGCACTACCTTCCAGGCCGGCACGTGGCCGTGCTCCGTGACATCACCCGGAGGAAGCAGGCGGAAGAGGCCCTGCGAGAAAGTGAAGAGCGATTTCAGCAGATGGCCAGTAATATCCAGGAGATTTTCTGGATGCTGGACGCAGAGAACATGAACGTTCTCTACGTCAACCCAGCGTATGAAACAATCACCGGCCGCTCCCGTGAATCATTAGAAGCAGATCCCAAATCCTACGAGGAAGTCATACACCCCGAGGACCGCGTGCGGGTGCTCTCCCGGCTGGGCGAATCCGTTCGAACCGGCCAGTTCGACGAAGAGTTCCGCATATTCCGGCCAGACAACCTGGTCCGCTGGGTATGGGTGCGGGGATTCCCGGTCCGAGATTCTGCCGGAATGATTCGGCGCCTCGTCGGAACTGCCCAGGATGTTTCAGCGCGAAAATCGGCGGAAGAGCAGATGGCCCGGAACCTCGACATGGCGCAATCGGCGTGGGCGGAAGCAGAGGCATTCCGCAAGACGAGTCTAGCCCTTACGCAGAACCTGAGCATGGACTATGTGCTCGACACGCTGCT
>JBGPIX010000431.1:0-4182 GCA_041485085.1 Candidatus Acidiferrum sp. | reverse complement strand
CTCAGGAAAACCTCGCCCAGTGGTGATTCTCCAAGACGACCGTTTCAACAAGACGGATTCCATTACGGTGTGCGGGTTCACAACGGATCCAACGGATGCTCCTCTTTTTCGACTGCTCATCAAGCCGAGTGAGAGCAACGGACTGCGAGCTGTTTGTCGCTTGATGGTGGATAAGGTCACCACTGTTCCGAAAACAAAAATAGGGGCGCGTGTAGGCCATCTTGCAGACGAGGATATGGTGCGGCTGAATCGCGCCGTCCTGGTTTTCTTGGGAATCGCCGCTCCAACTGGCAACAAGCAACTGGAATCGTCATAACATTTTCTAGCGGACTTGCGAAGCAGTCGCCACCCGGCCTCACTCGATTTGCTGAACCCATTGCCTCCGCCAAGCCGGCGCCTCGAAGGGATCCGCGAAATACTATGTTTCGTGGACGACCTTGCCGTTGCGGAACTCCATCATGCTCACCGTGTATGCTGGTCGCCCCTGGTACGTGATGGTGTATTCCGTGATCCACAGATCCCCGCTTCCGAGAATCCGCTTGACCTTGAAGCCGGACGGCTTGCCGGGATGATGGCTCCGCAAAGCCTGCAAATTGCTTCTCCCGAGGATTCGCTCGCCCGACTGCGGATAGTCACAAATGGCATCGTGATCATAAATATCGTGTTCCGCGTTGGCATCGCCGGCTGCTGACGCCTGCCAGTGCGCGCTCAGAGCCGCACGGGTTTGCTCCTCTTGCACGGACTGTTCTGGCTGCGGTTTCGCATTCATGTTCATCTACCTTGTGGAATGAAGCTGTGCGCCACGCTGATGAATATCAGAAAACGTCCCGTCTGTCCCCCGATTCGAACGTTCAGACGATCTCTCCTCCCATTTCTAGTTTCTGATTTCTAGTTTCTAGTTTACCCCTGGCCGCCTCGCCTTCGCTTAACACGCCTTACATCCTTCTGTTCCGTCTTTTCCCAATTTCTACTTTCTGATTTCTAGTTTCTACTTTTTCTTCCGTTTCTGCCTTCTACTTTCTAGTTTTCCCTCTCCCGCCCCGCCCCGCGCGGCCGCCTCGCCTTCGCTTAATGGTCCCGACGTTCAGACGTTTCAACGTTCAGACGGTCTTTGCCTGGCGCGTCATCAAGGGCGCCAAGCCCCAAGCGCTGGACGCCACAGCCTCGTCGTCCGCTGCTGGTTAGGCGCGGGACAAAATGAAACCCGCAGGGATGCGGCACCGAAAGGCGTTTTTCGGAATTGAGACGCGGCCACCCGCCGCAAAGAGGTTATGATGTGATGAATCTCCGACTCGTTTCCCTTAGAATATACTGATGAAACAGCAAACGAGGGAGAGACTCGCGACTCTTGCTCACTCCTGCGTCGTGGAGCTGGGAAAATACTTTCCTCCCCACAACTCGCATAAGGGCATGGCGCAGGGCTTTATCTTTGAGAGCCTCCAACCGCGAGCCATTGAGCTACTTAAACCCGAGGAACTCGCGGTTTACCGGCGCTCTCAACCGTTCTCACAACTCATCGCGTTTGTGATGTCCAACTCCGAATTGGTCACTGCCATTTTGGGGGAAGGCTGTGATCTTAGCGATTTGGACGATAGAGCTGTCTTCCAGAGTGTGGTGGAAATTAGTCTGTTCCGTGGATTAGTCGCTGTCCATCATCACTCTCCGGTTATAAGCACCGAAAAAACCATGGCCTTTGTAGATTTTTTGGGGATGACCGAAGTCGAACGCGACGTGGTTGTTCCTCTCAAGCACATCAGCTTGGAAGAAGAGTCGTATGAGCTGGACGAATTCGGTGTTTTCGGAGTCGATGGAAAAACGGCGGGCGATATCGAACATAAGGAGCTATTTTCTCAAAGGCATTGCTTTCTCAAGTTTAAGGTGCGAACAGGGAAATATTTCGCAGTAACTCAATTTGCTCTCGCCGAATTAATCAGGACGAAGATGGCCGCCATAAGAATGGCGATCAATCCCTTCGCGTCCTTCAATCGCTTCTACATTTCCCATATTCGCCCTTGGGAGGACCCCCTTCAGGATGAATATTTTTGTGACAGGTTCTATGGTCGAGGAAGAAGACTAACCCTCCAGTTGGACGACGATAAGGTTTCTCGGCCATCCCTAGAGGAGACGCGCAAGCTCTATCAGATTTGTCGCACTGAAAAATGGAAACGGATCAGCCCGTGGCGACTCGCTTTGAACCGCTTGGACGATTCAATTTTCAAAATCGAAAGCGGTTCTGAAGATGCGCTGCTTGACGTTGTTATCGGCCTTGAGAGCGTGCTAGTCGAGCCTCAGAGTGCCCAAGAGAGTACCCACAAAGTAGCGGTCAGAGCCGCCCGCTTTTTGGAAAGCGAGCCAGATGCCCGTGCCCAAATGTTTAAGGCTGTCAAAAGGTTATATGCCCTAAGATCAAAGATTGCCCACGGGAAATCCCTGGGAATTGACACTGAAGCGAAAGAGTTGTTGAAACAGGGCGTACGGCTCTTGACCAAAGTCCTTAAGAAAATGCTTGAAGCAGACGTAACTGAGCTTGATCTGGCGCACTTTGACCTGAACTAGATGTATCACTGCGAGAACTCGGGAACAGACGGGACGTTTTCTGATATTTGTTTGACAAAGCGGGCGCTGGCCCGCCCGTCAAGTGGGGATGCTTATGATTAAATTCATCTGGTCGGCTGTGTTGTTGAGTTTTGTTCTCCTACTCACCGTAACAATTGTTTTAGCCAGACTGAACTGGAATGATGAGGTCCGGGGCAGAGTGTACTCAATTGTTCTAGGTGGCACTGGGGCCCTACTGCTTGCGATCTTGTCTGCCCTTAAGCCTTCAAGTTTTCAAAAGGCATTCGTTGCTCCCGTTCCGTTTAATATCGCGGCCGGCGGTCCTCCTCTAACCGGAGGCGGTCCAAACTCGCGATGGGACGAACTGGCGATGCTTGCGAAACCAGCAATTTCGAAAGATGGACAGACTGTCGTTACGGTGAGTACGCCGACGACGCTGGGGGACCAATTTACGTTTTGCGGGGAGCTGATCCAATACGAGGTCGTAAAAAGAATACGAGACCTGAGCAAAGGGGGCCGCCCCAAAATCTCGATCACGCCAAAGGGAGCTGAGGGGACCCTATCACCAGGGATGGAACTTCCCTCCGGAGTGCAGATTCCCGGAAGTTCATATATATCCGAGATCTCCAAGAACCGATTCTATGTCAGCTCATCCGAGCAGTTTTATTGGAAAGTTGCAGTCTTCGTCTTGCCCCCGGGAACTAAGATGACGCTCGACCACATACCAACGTCACCGGGAACTGGCGCCGAGAAGTTCGTTATTAGACTTCAGAAACAAATGTTCTTCACGTTTGAAATCTCGATCGAGCCACTTCCCTCCAGTGGGCCTGGGGCACCGCCTGCGTCGCTAGAATTACCGGAAGGGGTAAAACGAGGAACCCAAACTTTTTTCTATCAGATAACAACTCGCGCACAGTTCGAGCGCCTCACCTCAGGTAGCAAGGAAGCTGGCGAATACCGTGCATGGCTGGACTGGCTGGCTACTAGGTTACAGGAACAGATGAGCTAAAGCGGGTGGCCCATTTTTCGCGCTGCGCGAAAGGTGGGGCTTTTGAATCTTGCGGGACGGGTGGCTGCGCCTTAATTCCGAAAAACGCCTTTGAGTGGCCTTTGTGGGGAAATTCGGGAAATTCGGGACGGAAATTCGGGACGAAATTCGGGACGAAATTCGCGAATTTCGGAAATTCGGGACGGAAATTCGGGACAGACGGAACGTTCCCCGCAACCTAGTTCGAATCGCAACCCAGAGAGAAGCGCAGAGCCGCGCACACCTCATTCATTCGTGCCGAACTGAGCTGGGCCACGCGTCTCCCCAACCGCTGTTGAGATACCGTCACCGCGTTGTGCAGGTTTACTGCGCAAGGGGACTTCATCCCGTCTTCCTCATTCAGAACGACTTCCGATGGCACACCGCGAATGGTAGACGTGACAGGCGCTACCGTGACCGTGGATAAATAGGCCAGGGCGCTGTTGCGGGTGAGCACGAGGGCCGGTCGTTTCTTGTCGGGCGCGGCAAACTGGTAGAGCCGAACTTCGCCTCGGGCTATTCTTCCGGCCACGTGGCCTCCGATTCCCAACCCCGCGCTTCCGCGTCGGCTGGAGACTGTCGCGAGTAGCCCTGGCGGT
>JBGPIX010000430.1:0-4184 GCA_041485085.1 Candidatus Acidiferrum sp. | reverse complement strand
GAAACTCGCTGCGCGCCGCTGGACGCCAGCGCGATCTTGTCCGAGAAAAAATAGGAAATGCCGTTCATCACCACGGCGATGCCCAGTGCGATCTTCAGGCCGCTCTGTCCGCCGATCGCTCCGCCGGCGATCACTAGCAGAACGCTCAAGAGAATCAGCAAGACGCCGGTTCTTAGTATCTTCATGTGTTCTTCATCCGCCCCGTTTGCGATAAAAGGCAATCAAGATTGCCACTGTTTGAGCAGGAATGAAACGCCCGCTTTCATATCGTTGTACTCCCGCTCTAAGTTAGATTCCCACAGCAGCCACAGGTTGTTTCGCCTTTGCGCGCTCAAATTTCATCGCGTCTTTCTGGCCGTCGCGGTCCACGCGCACATGCTCGCCTGGCAACACTGTGCCCTGCAGAATTTGCATTGCCAGAGGATCCTGAATCAGCCGCTGGATGGTACGGCGCAGCGGCCGGGCGCCATAGGCGGGGTCGTAGCCTTCGAGCAGAAGCAATTCTTGCGCCGCCGGAGTCAGCTCCAGGGTAATCTGTCGTTCCTCCAGCAGCTTCTCCACACTCTTTAGTAGCATGCCGACGATTTTCGCCAACTGCTCCTTGCCGAGCGGGTTGAAAATCACGATCTCGTCAATGCGATTGATGAATTCCGGCCGGAACGAAGCACGCAAGGCCCCCATCGCTTCCTTGCGCGCGAGTTCCGGATCTTTGTTCGACAATTCAAAAATCGCCGTTGATCCAACGTTGCTGGTCATCACCATCACGGTGTTACGGAAGTCCACGGTACGGCCTTTGCCGTCGGTGAGTCGGCCGTCTTCGAGAATCTGCAACAACACGTTGAAGACATCGGGATGGGCTTTCTCGATTTCGTCAAACAGCACAACCGAATATGGGTGACGCCTCACCTGTTCGGTGAGCTGGCCCCCCTCTTCGTAGCCAACGTAGCCTGGAGGCGCGCCGATGAGCCGCGAGACGCTGTGCTTCTCCATGTATTCGCTCATGTCGATGCGGATCATCAATTTTTCGTCGTCGAAAAGAAATTCCGCCAGCGCGCGCGCCAGTTCGGTTTTCCCGACGCCGGTGGGACCGAGAAAAATGAACGAGCCAATCGGCCGCTTGATGTCGGAGAGACCAGCGCGGCTGCGTCGCACGGCATTCGACACGCGCCCTAGCGCGTCGTCCTGGCCGACAACTCGGTGCCGCAGCCGCTCTTCCATGTGAACAAGCTTCTGCGCTTCGCCTTCCAGCAACCGGCCGGTTGGAATTCCCGTCCACTTGCTGACCAGCTTGGCGATGTCTTCTTCATCGACTTCCTCTTTCAGCATCGGCGCGTCTTTTTGCACCGCCGAGAAACGCTCTTGCGCCAGTTTCAGGTCGCGCTCCGCCGCCGAAATCTTGCCGTAGCGGACTTCCGCCACCTTGGCGAGTTCGCCCGCTCGTTCGTATTTCTGTTCCTCCGCTTTGAGCTGCTCAATCCGTTCCTTGAGCTTGCGGATTTTTCCGATGGCTTCCTTTTCCGCTTGCCAGCGCGCTTTTCGTCCGCTGGAGTCTTCCTTCAATACCGCCAGTTCTTTTTCGATCTGTTTGCGACGCTCCTTGGAGTGCGCATCGGTTTCTTTCAATAGAGCCTGGCGCTCGATTTCGAGCTGCATGATGCGCCGCTCGATTTCGTCGATTTCCACGGGAAGGGAATCAATCTGCATCCGCAGGCTCGCCGCCGCTTCGTCGATCAGGTCGATGGCTTTGTCCGGAAGAAAACGATCGGAGATATAGCGGTTAGAAAGCGTGGCCGCTGCAAGGATCGCCGCATCCTTGATGCGCACGCCGTGATGCACTTCATAGCGTTCTTTCAATCCGCGAAGAATCGCGATGGTGTCTTCGACGGTTGGCTCAGTGACCAGCACGGGTTGAAATCTGCGCTCCAGCGCTGGGTCTTTCTCAATATATTTCTTGTACTCGTTAAGCGTTGTTGCGCCGATCGCGCGCAATTCGCCGCGCGCCAGCGCCGGCTTGAGCATATTGGAGGCGTCCATGGCGCCTTCGGCGGCGCCTGCCCCTACCAGCGTGTGTAACTCGTCGATGAACAGAATGATCTGTCCTTCGGCCTCAGTGATTTCTTTGAGGACGGCTTTCAAACGGTCTTCAAATTCTCCGCGGAATTTCGCTCCCGCCACCAGCGCCGCCAGGTCCAAGGCAACCAGCCGCTTGGTCTTCAAAACATCCGGAACATCACCGGAAACGATTCGTTGAGCCAAGCCTTCCACAATGGCGGTCTTGCCAACGCCGGGCTCGCCGATCAGCACCGGATTATTCTTGGTGCGTCGCGCCAGAATCTGCATCACGCGGCGAATCTCTTCATCGCGCCCGATCACCGGGTCGAGCTTGGACTTGCGAGCCAGTTCCGTCAGGTCACGGGAATATTTTTCCAGCGACGCGTACGTAGCTTCGGGATTCTGCGAAGTCACGCGCTGCGTTCCGCGCACACTGGTCAAGGCCTGAAGAATGGATTCGTGGGAAGCGCCCTGGCGTTTCAGCAATTGCCCCGCGGGCTCGCGGTCCTGCGCCGCAATCGCGAGAAAGAGGTGCTCTGTTGAAACATATTCGTCTTTGAAGCTGTCCGCTTCTTTGAATGCCCGTTCGAGCACCTCGTTCAGCGGCCGCCCCATATGCTGCTGGCCGAAACCCTGCACTTTCGGCAACCGGCCAATTTCCTTCTCAATTTCTTGTGACAGCACTTCGCTGCGAACTCCCAAGCGCGACAGTAGCGGTGGCACTACGCCGTCGGCCTGCGCGACTAGCGCAGCAAGCAAATGAACGGGCTCAATCTGCTGATTCTCGTGGCGTGCGGCAACTTCCTGCGCGCTTTGCACCGCCTCTTGCGCCTTGACCGTCATTTTTTCAAATCGCAACATACATGCCTCGTTTCATGCTGTTACTGCAGAAAAGGGGCTGGCACTCTCGCCAGCCCCTTAATTTACCCCTCCACTGCAACGCTCAGCCAAAATTACCTGCCGGCGGCAGCCGCGGCCACTGCGGGAGTCCCCACATTGACCTTGATCTGCTTGGGCTTGGCTTCCTCGCGCTTCGGGATGCTCAGCGTCAGCACGCCGTTCTGATAGTCGGCCTTGATCGCTTCCGAATTCACGGTGTTCGCCAGTGTGAAGCTGCGAGCGAAGGAGCCGTAGGCGCGCTCCACGCGCAAATAATTCTCTTCGTTCACATTCTTCTCGAACTTGCGCTCACCACGAATCGTCAGAATGTTGTTCTCCACGCGGATGTCCAGATCCTGGGGATCGACTGCTGGGAGATCGGCCTTAACCACCAGTTCGTGCTCGGTCTCGTAGATGTCCACTGAGGGCGCCCAAGCGGTAAGACTGGACTCCTCGGTCTTGCGCTCCAGAACATCGCTGAACAGCCGATTGACTTGGTCTTGCAGGGAAGCAGCCCCGCGGAAGGGCTCCCATCGAGCAATTGTTCTCATTTTATGTGCACCCCCTGAGGTGATTGCACGCACATGATAAAATATGAGTGCACAATTGTCAAGTACAATTTCTAGCTCACGGTGAATTTATTTAAATCATTACAATTCAATGCATTACGGGACTTTTGTCCAACTTCGTTTGTATTTGTTCAAACGCATCCTTCCGACGACCAACTGGTTTGTTTCGCTCGACTTATCCCGTTTGCTGGTAGACTACCGCTTCCCATGCGCTTGGATGAACTAGACTATCGTCTTCCGCGAGAGCAAATCGCGCAGCGTCCGCTTGACCGTCGCGAAGCCTCGCGGCTCTTGCTCCTGAATCGTTCGTCAGGGGTTTTCGAGGACCGCTCTTTTATAGAATTCCCCAGCCTACTGCGAGGCGATGAACTCCTGGTATTCAACAATGCGCGGGTCATCGCGGCTCGCTTATTCGGGAGACGTGCGGGGGTCCATTCGCAGCCGGCCTCGCGCGCAACGAAATCAGAACACCTGACCGGAAAAGTCGAAATCTTCCTGACGCGCGAACTCGATTCCGAAACATGGGAAGCGCTGGTTCGGCCTGGCCGCAAGATGCACGTGGGAGAGCGGGTTTTGTTTGGCGACGGCGAACTCGAAGCCGAAGTTCTGTCGCGTGGCCAGCTTGGCTTACGAACGCTGAGGTTCGTTTCTCATGACCAATGCACCATCGGTCAGCATTTCGAG
>JBGPIX010000429.1:0-4230 GCA_041485085.1 Candidatus Acidiferrum sp. | reverse complement strand
TTGCGTTCCGTCCTACATTCGGGGCGATTTGCTTGCAGAAATACGCCGCTATCGAAGATATCGAGGTTACGTGGATCGGTGCTGTCGCCGGGTCTGAATCAGTTCTCGCAGGTATTCGCCGGCATCCATGATGTGCTTCCACACCGCGTCCGCAGCCGCCTCCGGATCCCGAGTCCGGCAGACATCGAGAAGTTCCCGATGAGACTTGCCAGCCCGGTGGAGGTCCCGTGTAACGACCAGATGAAGACGGGTATACCGGTCGCACTGCATGTTCAGAGTCTTCAAGAATGACATCATCACAGCCTTGTTGGCAGGTGCATACAATGCCGAATGAAAACTCCAGTTCCAGCGTCCCCACGACTTAACTTCTGAGTCGTGTTCCAGAGCTTGCTCATAGTGCACCAGAATCTCCTCGGCCCGGTGCAGATCGCCATCGGAAATATTCGGGATGGCTTGCCGTAACATATATCTTTCCAACACCGCTCGAGTCTCGAACAATTGCATGATCTCGTCGGGCAAAAGCGCCGCAACAACCGCTCCTCGATTCCCAATGATTTTGACCAAGCCCTCTCCGGCCAAGTGGCTCAAGGCTTCTCGCACAGGTATCCGGCTGATCTCGAATTCCGTGGCGATTGCTTCTTGACGGAGCTGTTCGCCCTCGGCCAGTTCGCCGCTGAGGATCTTTTCCCGGAGGCGCTCAACAACCGCTTCCGCGAGGGACTGACGCGGGATGGCACTCGATTTTGGTTGGGCAACCGCTTCCATAGGGGGCTCTAAATATCTATAAATTTGCCAAAGACCGCCAGCTTGCTACTTTAAGATAGACGCTTCGCGCTCGCTCGCGAACGAAAGAACCAGCTGGGCCACCCGCCAGGTTCACTCTTTACGCTACATGCGGACGGCGATATCTTCCATTACCACAGTGGCAATGTCAAATCTCGCTGTTGACGCGCTAAAGGGCAGCATCGCGCCTTTTCTCGATAGAACCTGCCTGGTCGACCGAATCCGTAGGGTTATCGCCGGTGATCAGGCGGGCGCCGCGGCTGAAGGTCAGATATTCGAAGCCCCACTGAATGAACACGAGGATGCGGCTCTGAAACTCCACGATGTAAATCAAGTGGATGAAAAGCCACATGAGCCAGGCGAGCAGGCCGGAGACATGGATGCCAAAAATATTGGCGACCGCGGCGGCACGGCCGATTACGGCCATCTCGCCCTTGTTGAAATAGTAGAATGGCGGAGGCTCCTTCTTTCCGCCCAGACGGGCACGAATGACTTTCACGGCGTACGCTCCGCCCTGCATCGCGACTTGCGCGACGCCGGGCAGCGGAGTTCCCTTCTCATCCGCGGCGTGAGCAAGATCCCCAATGATGAAAATATTGGGGAAATCAGGAACGGTCAGGTCGCGGTTTACCTTGATGCGGCCGCTGCGATCCGATTCAGAATTCGTGCGCTCGGCAAGTTTTCTGCCAAAGGACGTGGCCATTACGCCGCCGGCCCAGAGCACGGTCTTCGCCGCGAGCATTTCGCTCGCTTCACCACGCTTATAGGTGACGCCTGCTGCGTCAATGTTCGTCACCATCACGCCTTTGATGACTTCCACGCCGAGGTGCGTAACTAATTTTTCCGCTTTGGCTGAGAGATCTTCGGGAAATGGCCCCAGAACTCTGGGGGCTCCTTCCATCAAAATGATCCGGGCCTTCTGCGGGTCGATCTTTCGAAAGTCGTGCCGCATTGTCTCTCGAGCGATTTCCGCGAGGGCTCCGGAGAGTTCCAGCCCGGTGGCGCCGGCACCGACAATGACGAATGTAAGCCAGGTACGAGCTTCTTCCGGTGTGGCGGCGCGCTCGGCGCGTTCGAATGCGTACAGAATCTTGTGGCGGATGGCGGTGGCTTCCTCGACTGACTTCAGGCTCGGCGCCCATTCGCGCCAGGAATCATTGCCGTAATAGGAGGTCTGCGTGCCCGTAGCCACGATCAGGGAGTCGTATTCGAAATGAGCGCCGTCGCGCAAAATAACGCGCTTCGCGAGCGGATCGACGTCCACGGCTTCGCCCAGAAGCACGCGCGTGTTCTTCTGACGGCTCAGGACGCCGCGCAAGGGAGCGGCAATTTCCCCCGGAGAGAGAGACCCGGTTGCCACCTGATAGAGGAGCGGTTGGAAGAGGTGAAAATTCCGGCGGTCAATCAGAGTGACGTCGACTGGAGCGCGCTTCAGCTTTTGCGCGGCAGCCAGCCCGCCGAAACCGCCGCCGAGAATGACGACTCGATGCCTTTCTCCCATTCGTCCTCTCCCGAACGCAACCTCATCTAAGCTACCATCATCTCATTCACTGGGAGTTTCTCAAGTTTGATGCGCAGTAGAGAGCCGCCGCATGAGTGTTCATGATGCAGACGCCAGATTCCAGCTTCAGAAAAACACGCTGCGATTTCTTTGTTCCGTGCTGATCAAGAGCGGCACGCGGTCGGAGATTTGCAAGTTGCTCAATCCGGTTGTTTTTGAAGATCCGCTCCACCGGGTGGTTTTTGAAGAAATTCGCGAGATGGGATCGGTGGACTCGCGCCGCTTACGCGAACTTTTGCCAGCCCGCGTGACCAACCGGGGATTCCCGGACTTTGACTTGAAGCAATTGCTTGCTCCGCACGAAGTGAGTGAAAAAGAGATCGATCATCTTTTTGAGAGTGCCCTGCAACTGCTCGACTTCAGCAATCCAGAGGAAGAACGCCGAGCGGACTAGCCGCGCCATGAAATCTTCTTCGCTTAGATTCTTATTCCTTTTCGAGGCACCGAATTTTGCAGTTTTCGCCCGCGCGGCAGATCACTCGGTCTATAGATTCAAGTGTCCGTATTTTGCCGTGGACGCGATCCCGCGGCCGGGGACGTGGTTCCCTTTCGCATCGTTGCTCCAGACACCGGCGATTGCGAAACCGCACGCCGGGCAAGCGCCGGCTTTTAGGCGATTCTCCATAACATCATGCCAGGAGCGGCGGACGAGTAGCTCTTCGCACTTCGGGCAATAAGTGTTCGCGCCATCGCTGTGGATATTTCCTTCGTAGACGTAGCGCAGCCCCGCTCGGAGAGCGATCTGGCGCGCCTGGTGGAGCGTTTTGGGGGGAGTGGGCGGCTTGTCCTGTAACTTGAAATCCGGGTGAAACGCAGTGAAATGAAGGGGCACGTCCGGCCCGAGGTGAGTCAGAATCCATTCGGCAAGCTTCCGCGTTTCCGCGGGATCGTCGTTCAGCGTCGGAATCATCAGGTTGGTGATTTCAAACCAGACTGGCGTTTCGTTTTTCAGCCACTTCAGCATGTCCAGTACCGGCTGAAGATGCGTCAGTGTGATCTTGCCGTAGAAATTCTCAGTGAAGGCCTTGAGGTCCACGTTGGCCGCGTCAATGTGATCGTAAATGTCGTGGAAAGCGTCGTAGGTGATGTAGCCGTTGGTGACCATTACCGTTTTCAAGCCATATTTCCGTGCCTCTTTGCAAATGTCGATGACGTATTCGCCCCAGATGGTCGGCTCGTTGTAGGTGAACGCGATGGAGTCGCAACCGTATTTCAGAGCCAGCAGCGGGACGTCCTCCGGAGGAACATGCTGCGAACGCACCTGATCGGAGCGCGATTTCGAAATGTCCCAGTTTTGACAGAAGAAGCAGCCCATGTTGCAGCCCGCGGTGCCCATGCTGAAGACTCGCGTGCCAGGCAGAAAATGGCTCAGCGGTTTCTTTTCGATGGGATCCACTTGCAGGGCAGCAGGCGCACCGTACCCAAGGCTATAAAGTTTTCCGCCCTCATTGACGCGAATGAAGCAGAATCCCGCTTGGCCTGGATGGATGTGGCAGTGGCGAGGGCAGAGATAGCAGTGAACTCGACCTTCGGCCTCGGCTTCCCACCAAAGGGCTTCATGCAGCTGTTCTGTCTTCTGGAGGATCTTCAACTCTTCCATGGATCCTCCTCTCAGGCAGTATTATACCTCCGGACAGAGAGAGCCGCGCAGGCCATGCGAATTGAGGTTGTGGGTCGGTTTGAAGAATGCAGCCATTCCTAGAATGGGACCGTCGCACAGTAGGCGCACTTGCCCGGTAAGCGCTGCGTTAATCAGGCATGTGGATCATTTCCGAGTACCCCGTAATCCAGGACTTAATCCTTTGAACCCCTGCACCGTGGTAGTATGTCGCGTATCTTGGGAAAGCAAGTCACAGCCTCAGCAGGAGGCTAGAAATGTCGCGATT
>JBGPIX010000428.1:0-4256 GCA_041485085.1 Candidatus Acidiferrum sp. | reverse complement strand
GCGCAAAAATCCAGCTGTACCAGAGTCTCGAGGGCCGCGTCTCGCTCTACTATGGCGACACTCGCCTCGAACACACTAACTCCACAGGGGGGTGACATTTTTATGTTGCCGTTAGGGTGACAAATTCATGTTGCTACAACATGGCGGAGTTGCCGAGGCCCCCTGGCACAGTTTACCGCATGGAATAAGATCTGGGAGAGAGGCTGGCGGGGTGCATTCCTTGGTGATGAAGGGTTGCCAAGCCGGGAAAGCGGGAAGCGCCAAACAGGAAATATCCATCGCAGCACAATCTTATTTACTTGAGTTGACAGTAATAGAGAGGGGAGCCAACGTTAACCTGAGGTGGGGAACTACCCTTTCAAGCTGGACATGCAAGTCGCCCTAGCGAAACCGATTCCACGAAAGCGAATGCAGCTTTGGAGAGGTGATTTCTGTCCCCTTCCGAGCGAAAATCAGTGGATTTACACGCGCCGGATCGCCCTCGCGCTGGTGCTCACGGTGTTCTTTGCCATCCAGACGAAGGCTCAAACGCAGCCAGAAGAGGAAGTGAAGCCGGTCCCTCTGCTTACTGGGAGCGGGGGATTCATCACTACATTTGACGGTGGAGACCCTCACCTGGGACCCATTGTCACACCACTTCTCCTGGTGCCGATCGGGCGCAGATGGGTCTTCGAATCGCGCGCGACGTTTGAATCGGACATGGTTCAAGTGCCGGGGCAAAGCGGGTTTCACGGGACAGTTGAAAAGGAAGTCGAATATGCCCAACTCGACTTCATCGCCAACCCCTATATGACGGTGACGGTGGGGCGGTTCCTGACGCCATTTGGGATTTACAATGAGAGGCTCTACCCGATTTGGATTCGTAATCTGGCCAGCGACCCACTGATCCTGCCGATTGGACTTGGCCCCAGCAACGCGAGCACGGGGGCGATGGTTCGTGGAGGATTTAAGGCGAATCCGAAGTTCAACATCAACTACACAGCGTATTTTTCGGCGCTCTCGACGGTGAGTCATCTGGATTCCGATCGATTCGCGGGAGGACGCCTGGGAATCTTTGTGCCTGCCGCACGGCTGGAAATCGGGGGATCCTTTCAGCATGGTCTTCAGAATGAGCGATCGAATGCTTTTGGTTTCCACGCTATTTGGCAACCACCTGCCTTGCCTCTCGATCTTCGAACCGAATACGCACGATCCATTTCAGGCAGCGGCTATTGGGCGGAAGCGGCATATCGTCTAAGTCAGGTTCCGTACCTGCAAAACGAATTTCGGCGGACGCAAATTGTGGCGCGGATGCAGCAGTATTTTGTGGGGGCAAATACCAGTGACGCGTTGCCGTCCGTGAACACAAAACTGTTCGAGGTCGGCCTGAACTACTACTTCATGGATGGACTGAAGGCGAGTTCCAACTACGGCCGGGAATTCAGCACGGAGGGGAATAAAAACATTTGGACGTTGAGTCTTACTTATAGATTCGTGGTCCCGCTGGGACACTCGGGGAGCGAGTGATGAGGCGGAATTACATCCTGTTTTGTCTGCTTGGCGTAGCGGCGGGTTTGACCTTCTCCGCCATCGCGCAGGAGCGCCCCAATTCAACAGGTGCGCAAAGTGCAGCGGTACCAGCAGCACAGGGAAATGCGACCAGTCAACCGGCGACGCATACAGTTGCTCCGGCCAAGACGACTCTGCAGACGGCCGAGGAACGCGCACAGCGGCTGGAGGGCGAAAAAAGATTCCGCACCAATTGTGGACGGTGCCATCAGGCTCCGCACAAGTTTCCGCCACGAGTGATGGCCGCAGCCATCCGGCATATGAGGGTTCGCGCGATGATCACCGATGAGGATATGCGGCTCATCCTGCGGTACATGACGCAGTGACAAAGATCAAAATGTATCCGGGAATGGGGTTCAATCTGCGGTTGTTGGCAATCATGATGGTGCTCTTGGCTTCGTGGTGCTGGGCACAGAATTCACCGCCCGCGCCCCGGGTGATTGAAATCCTGGCGGATCATGACAGCCGTTACAAGATGGAAGGGCTAAAGCAGCCGGTGATAACCGCGAAGGCGGGCGAGCAGATCACGCTGAGAATAACCGCGAAGAAGGCCAAGAACTTGAACAGAGATGGATCCATCCACGGATTTACGCTGTTGAGAGCGAAGGATCGGAAACCGATGCCGGACTGGGATTTCCTGCTCAAGCCGGGCATTCAGGAGTTCACAGTGGTTGCGCCGGGCGAGCCCGGAGAATATGTCGTTGTATGCACCGTGATCTGCAGCCAGGATCACGAAGGCATGAACATGAGATTCGTCGTGACGCCCTGACTTTAAGTGCGGGCTAGTCTGAAAGTATTCGAAGAGGGGAACGATAAATGAGAACAGATAGAACGCGATTGATTCTGCGGGCTGCGGTCCTGGTATGGATGATGGCGAGTCATCCGCCGGCTCGCGGGGGAAATCAAAAGACATTCAAAGGCGAAATTGCGGACACGCAGTGCGCACTAAATGTTCATTCCTTGAGCCAATCGCACAAGGAAATGATCGAGATGAAGCCCGAAGTGAAGACGAACGCGGATTGTGCGCGGTACTGTGTGAAAGAACGAGGCGGAAGATTCGTACTGCAGACTCCGGATAAGGTCTACAGGCTGGATGCGCAGGTTCTGGCGGAGCAGTGGGCTGGGCTGAAGGTAAAAGTTGTTGGAACTCTTGACCCCAAAACCGACACCATAACCGTTCGAAGCATTGAGTCGATCTCTTCAAGCGCCAGCAAAACACCTTCGCCGAAGTAACAAGCGGAGAGCCGAAAGTCCTGGTGCGAAGAATGTTGGAACGCCACCACCAAGAATTGTTGTAGCCGAAAAAATAAACCGCAACCAGTCGCGGCACGAAACAAGAAGTTCATTTTCGCTTTACTTTCACTCCTATTATTGAACAGAAGTATGTTTCCTCTTGACATGCAAAGAAAGCAGCCTATCATGTGGTGAAAAGTGGTAAGAAGTGGGTGACAGTAGGATTCAGTGGCGGGCTCTGGGACAAAGTAGACAGCCTGAAAGAGTTGTGGCGAAAGTGGGCATTTTGGCTATTCTAGACCACATTTTCGTGTTTGACACCGCAAAAAGCGGGGTCGAGTTGAGTGGGGCGCATGAAGCTGCGGGGCAACTGTCCGGCGAAGGTGGACGAGAAGGGTCGGTTGAAGATACCCGCCGTGTTTCTGGACGAATTGAAGGAGTACGGGAACCAGTTTTACATCACCAGCACGACCGGTGAGACGGCCAGGATTTACCCGATGAAAGTTTGGTCGGAAATTGAAGACAAGCTGGCGCAGATGCCAAGCACGAACCGGGCGAAGAGAAAATTTCTGATGCGGACGAGCTATTACGGACAGACGGTGGAACTAGATGGGCAGGGAAGATTGCTGCTGCCGACGGTGTTGCGCGAAGCGGCGCAGACCAAGGGAGACGTGGATGTCCTTGGGAACCTGGACTACCTGGAAGTCATGAACCACACCAGAGTTTTGGATCAGTTGAAAAACGAGCCGTACACGGACGAAGACGACAAGGCGCTCGAAGATTTGGGAATTTAGGGTTTTGCAAGATTGGCTGCGCCGCACACGCCGGTGCTGTTGGAAGAGGTGCTCGAATGGCTGCGCATAAAGCCGGACGGAACGTACATCGACGCCACGCTGGGAGCGGGCGGACACTCGGAAGCCATCGCAAAGAGGCTGACATCCGGCAGGTTGATCAGCCTGGACCGGGACGCACAGGCGTTGGAACTGGCGCGGGAGCGGCTGAAGGGCTTCGGGGAGAAGGTGACGCTGGTGCAGTCACCGTTCTCGAGGATTGCGGAGGTCGCGCACGAGTTGGGGATTCCGCCGGTGGACGGGGTCTTGGCCGACTTGGGAGTTTCGAGCATGCAGCTTGATCAGGCGGAGCGGGGATTTTCATTCCGCGAGGCGGCTGCTCTGGATATGAGAATGGATACTGCCAACGACGAATTGACGGCAGACGAGATTGTGAATCGATGGTCGGAGAAGGAAATTGCCGACCTGCTCTATCGCGAGGCCGATGAGCACGATTCCAGAAGGATCGCCAAGGCGATCGTACGAGCGCGGCCTATACGGGATACCGCGCACTTGGCAACGACTGTGGCAGGGGCCCGAAAGCAATGGGGAAGGCAGAGACTGCATCCCGCAACAAAAACGTTTCTGGCGCTGCGGATAGCGGTGAATCGAGAGATGGAGGAACTCGGGCAGTTTCTTTCTCGG
>JBGPIX010000427.1:0-4267 GCA_041485085.1 Candidatus Acidiferrum sp. | reverse complement strand
TGTCGCGGGCTTTATCGACCCGGCTGCTGGTGCCGGAACCGATCGGCTCCAAAGCTTGATACCGGTCTTTTTGCGAGGTGATCATCAGGCGGAACGCAGGAGGCGCGCAGCACGGTCGCGCAGGCCGTTGCCGTTGGTTTGCGGCACAGGAACGGTGGCCGTCGTCTTGCGGCGGGCGAGGGGATAGAGTTCATCGGCAAGGGCGTCGGTCGTTTGAAAACGAGCCACCGGATCCTTTGCCAAACAGCGAGCGACGATGGCGTCGAAGCCCGCAGGCAAAGAAGGATTGGCGTGCGAGGGCGGCAGCGGCGTCGAAGAGAGAACGCGGCCGCAAATGCCCTGGAGAGATTCGGCGTCGAACGGGCGCTTGCCCGTCACCATTTCATAAAGCACGACACCCAGTGAGAAAAGATCGGAACGCGCGTCCTGGGGCTTGCCCATGATTTGCTCGGGACACCAGTAAGCGGGTGTGCCCAGGAGCGGCGTAGCGCCTGAATCGCGGCTGGCCAAACGCGCCATGCCGAAGTCCATGAGCTTCACGCGGCCGTCATCGGCGATGAGCATATTCGCGGGCTTGACGTCACCGTGAATTACACCCTTGCGGTGCGCCACACCGAGCGCGGTGGCCATCTCCGCGGCCCAGGCGCACGCCTTGGGAAATGGAAGGCTGCCCTTGTCCAGAATGCGATCAAGCGGCTGACCTTCCAGGAATTCCATGACCAGATAGGGCGTTTGCGTGGCTTCGTCGATGCCCATATCGTGGAGCGTAATGATGGAAGGATGGGAAAGCTGGCCGACAACGCGCGCCTCTTGAATGAAGCGCTGGCGTGCTTCTCCCTTCGCCCATTCCTTGGACAGAAGTTTGATGGCGACGAGGCGGCCGATCATGGGATCGTGCGCGCGAGCGACGCGGCCGGTAGCTCCGGTGCCGATGATTTCGAGAATCTCGTAACGTCCGACTTGCACGGGGACCTCTCCCTCAGACAGTTGATTCCGTGTCGATGAAATGATGGAGGAAGGGGGTGTTCTATTAAATGAAGCAAGCGTCCTGTTGTGAAGGGTACAGCGGTACTAGGAAGGAGCGAGGACTAGGATTTGGATTTCTAGTTGACCATAACTTGCCCCCCCTCCCGGTTTTTGTAAGTGTTGCATCTAAAAGACTTAGCATGACTTAGCCGGGATATAAGTCTTTTGTTTGCAATACATGCGGGGGAGATGCATAAGTGTTGCAGCTGAAGAACTTAGAGCAAGAGTGGAGAGTCTGGACGGTGTCGCGATCTCCGCTGCATGACAGTGCTAAGAAGAAGACGGGGAGAATAGGTTCCCGTACTCGAGCGTAGTTTGCTACGAAATCAAGTATAGCAGAGGATAAGGGATAGTCAAGAGGAAGAATTGTTCCATTGGAACGGAAAAGCCGAACTGATGGGGCAGGGCTAGGAGGACGGAACGCGGAAAGGGGCCAGGGTGGGTGCGGAACTCAAACGTGCGGGGAAATCGTGGACGAAGGATTTCATGGAGGGGTGCCAGAAGCCGTTGAAGCCGAAGAAATACATTTCTTTGGTTGCTCGATCTGCGGACCACTTCTCGAGGGCCATGCGATAGATGGCGGTGAAAACGCCAGTGCGATCGTCGCCGAAGCGACAGTGCAGGAAGATTTTTTGCCCGGGATGATCACGGAAGAGCGAGAGAAACTGGATGACCTGTTCGTCGGTGGGCGGCGCCCAGCCACTGACGGGAATGTTGACAAAGCGCATACCCATGGATTCGGCGTGCTGACGCTCCCAGACGATTTTTTCGCGGTCCTCGCCGCGGAGATCGACGATAGTGGTGATACCCAATATTTTCAGCTCAGACAAACCCATTTCCCTGGGTTGTGCGCCCCGGTACAAGAAATCGGTGATTTTTCCGGCGTTGGGAACTCCGGGGATGCGCATTTTTTCTCCGTGACCCGGCTGGGGGAGGGCAGGGTCGGAGGTCGGGGCAGAGGTTGGCGCGGGCGATTGCGCAAAAAGAGGAAAAGAGAGACTGAAAAAGAAGGCGAGCGTGGCGAGAGAGCGTTTCATATGGAATTGGATGCAAAGAGTGTAGCGTGAGAGGCAAGGAGGGGAAAAGTGTTGAGGCGAAAGTAGTTGAGTAGGAAAGGCACCACTACAGATAGACGCGGCACGGAAACGTCAACCACATTTTGCGTTTTTCTCTTGACAGATAATTTTCTTCCATTGATACTGCGAATCCAGATTCGGGGGACGTGGAAGCGCCAGACGGACCGAGTCGGGGATTAATCAAGGTCCGTGTGAATCCGCGAAGCGGCCCGGGTTCTAAGCGAAAAAATCGAGCGCGAAGTACCTGCTCCGCGCCCGTACTTGAGGCGGAGCACCTGCTGTTAGGCTGAGTGCGAAGCACCGGCCAGCGGCAGAGCATTGGCGTTTTGCGCTGGAAATAAAGTGCGACCGCAGTGCGGTCGGCTTTTTTTTCGCTGCCCGCTTTCACGGTCCAAACGAATCGAAGTTGCGCAAGCTTCAGCCCAGACCCTGGAGCTTGCCTGCGGCAAGCAGGCGAAGCGCGATACCTCTGCGGAAGCAGAGGAGTAAAATGAAAGGGTGCCCCCCGCGAGTGGGGACCCAAGAGCGCGGAGGGACGGATGGCGACAGTGAAACATGCATTGAGCGGGAAAACCCCTGCGACGGATGCGGCTGCAGAACAGACAGCGGCCGGCATGGGGAAAGGTCTGACCTTCGAGCGTTTCTTTACGGACGGGAAGAAGTCTCCTTTCGATGCGGTGGAGTGGGAAAAGCGCACGGCTCTGATCGGGAACGAGAAGGGCGTGACGATCTTCCGGCAGGAAGACGTGGAAGTGCCGAAGGGCTGGTCACAGACGGCGACGAATATCGTCACCAGCAAATATTTTCACGGAAAGCCGGGGACGGCGCAGCGCGAGGGATCGGTGCGGCAACTGATCGGGCGGGTGGTGAATACCATCGTGCGGTGGGGCGAAGAATGCGGGTATTTTGCTGATTTGCAGTCGCGAGACACCTTCCGCGATGAACTGACGCACTTGCTGGTCGAGCAGAAGATGGCGTTCAATTCGCCGGTGTGGTTCAACGTGGGCGTGCAGCCGAAGCCGCAATGCTCGGCGTGCTTCATCAATTCGGTTCAAGACAACATGGAATCGATCATGGGGCTGACGCGGACCGAGGGAATGCTTTTCAAGTGGGGCTCGGGCACGGGGACGAACTTTTCGACGCTTCGCGGGAGCAGGGAGACACTGAGCGGCGGCGGGATCGCGTCGGGCCCGGTGAGCTTCATGAAGGGCTTTGATGCTTTCGCGGGCGTGATCAAAAGCGGGGGAAAGACGCGGCGCGCGGCGAAGATGGTGATCCTCAATATCGATCACCCGGATATCGTGGAATTTATCGAATGCAAGATGAAGGAAGAGCGCAAGGCACACGTGCTGATCGAGCAGGGCTATGACAGCTCGATCGACGGCGACGCATACGCTTCGATTTTCTTCCAGAACGCGAACCACTCGGTGCGCGTAACGGACGACTTCATGCGCGCGGTAGTGGAGGACAAGGATTGGTGGACGAAGAACGTGCTCGACGGGCAGCCGAATGAAAAACTGCGAGCGCGCGACCTGATGATGAAGATCTCGGATTCGACGTGGCATTGCGGCGATCCCGGGATGCAGTACGACACGACGGTGAATCGCTGGCACACCTGCAAGAACACGGCGAGGATCAACGCCTCGAATCCATGCAGCGAGTACATGTTCCTGGATGATACGGCTTGCAACCTGGCTTCGCTGAATTTGATGAAGTATGTCAACGCCAGCGGGCAGTTCGATGTGCCGGCGTTCAAGCATGCGGTGGACGTGACGATTACGGCACAGGAAATCCTGGTGGACAACGCGAGTTATCCGACGCCGAAGATTGAAGAGAATTCGCATAATTTCCGGCCGCTTGGGCTAGGTTACGCGAACCTTGGCGCGCTGCTGATGTCCATGGCGCTGCCGTATGACTCGGACGAAGGGCGAGACATGTCCGGAGCAGTTACGGCGCTGATGTGCGGCGAAGCGTACGCGCAGTCCTCGCGGATTGCGGAGCGCATGGGGCCGTTCCCAGGCTACGCCGCGAACCGCGAACCGATGCTAGACGTGATTCGAATGCACCGCGACGCAATGCGGGGGATCAAGCCGGAGCACGTGCAGACGGAATTATTCATGGCGGCGCAGGAATCGTGGGACACCGCGCTGTCGAACGGGGAAAAG
>JBGPIX010000426.1:0-4270 GCA_041485085.1 Candidatus Acidiferrum sp. | reverse complement strand
TCGAACGCACCAACGCCTGGCTCGGCAACTTCCGCCGCTTGGTGGTGCGCTACGACCGTTCGCTCACGATCTATCGCGCCTTCTTTCATATCGCCTGCTTCATGATCGTCTTACGGAGGGTTGTGCAATAGCTTCTAGTCAAGAGAGATCCCTTACAGGTTTGGATGGCTGAACGAGTTCGCGAACGCGTTCAGTTGGCGTTTTCCCTTGAGAGCGAGATGCGGCCTATCCTCGTTGTATTCTGCTTCCCACCTCTTCAGTTTTCGAGCCAGGTCCTTCCTATGCCGGAAGTGCCTTCCTCGATAGAACTCTTCAAAGTCTGTCTTGTGGCTCACGCCGCAAGTGATAGGTCCAGCGCGTGTGCAGCGCCAGGGGATAGTCCATCGAGGAAGCAGCAAGGTTGACGACTCGTGGAACGCTCGCGGGAGGTGCGGCGAAGGTGCAGGTGACGGCAGCCACCAGCGCGATGACGACACTCCCTACGAACCTGGGCCGGTACGTGAGGGGATTCACGACGTCTTGCCCAGATGCGCCGCGCATTCTTCCAAAGTTCTTATCATCGCGGGCCTCAAAGTTTCGGCGCCAGGATGCGCGGCGACCCGCCGGATAGAGTGGCCGCGACCTTCTGTCGCAGCGCGCGGTCCCAATGCATACCGGCATGTTGGGGTTCATTGTCCGACGGTCCCTTGCGGGGTCGCGAGCACCCAAGGGGGCCGCTTTGGTGAATACGGAATCGCGAAAAACGCTCGAAATTTTTCCGTTTGTTTGAGGTTCCCTTTTGCGGTCTGAACGAATGCGGACTTGTCTGTGGTCCGCATGCCGGTGTGCAACGTCTGCTCTTGCTGGGGGTGGTTGGGATCGTAGATGTAAATGTCCCAATGACCTAAGTGAAATCCGTAGCCGATCGCCAGCACTTGGTGATTCTTGAGGAAGGCATTGTTCTCCCCAAGCGTTGTGACGTCACCCAGAACCGCCTTCAGGAGGCCAACGGGGACCGGGCGCCCGTGGTCGAGTTCCGGCCGTATGTTGTGTTCAAAGTCTTCAAAAGAGCGCTCCTGCAAGCCGGTAACGACTTCGGTCTTAATCGGCAGCGGCAGCCACTCAATCATCGTTCGGATCAGGTGGGCATTGTCGTCGCGAAAACTGTTCATTTGCCGGTCGTAGATGTAGGCCCGGACAGGGTTGCCAGGAGGCAGCCCGTTAGAATTCATACCCACATCCGGTATCGTTCCATGAAAGAAAAAAGTGTCCGCGGCCGCGGCCGACATCCCTCCGCAGAGGCCGTAGCTTGTCCCGCCGAGATCAATACGCCCGATCACCGGAATGTCCACGTACGCTTCCCCGTTCCAGTAGTTAGTGAAGAGAAATCCTGAATGGGCAACATCAAAAGCGGTGTCGGCAGCATTTCCCCCGACAAGCAGCGGAGCGCTGCCACTGGTCTCCGGCGGTACCTTGTTCTTGAAGGAGGCTTTGATCGTCGCTGTTTTTGTGCTTGCAGGAACTTTGTTCCCAATCGCAAAGGTGGCCGTGTTGTGCCCCGCCGGCACCGAAATTTTCGCTGGAATTGTGACCGCATCGCTCGCGTTGGTGGAAAGATCGATCTCCAGGCCAGCTGCGCCGGCCGGCGCATTTAGCTGAACCGTCCCATTCGCGTTCTGCCCGCGTTTGACGTAATCCGGCGAAATCGTCAGCTTGAGGCTAAGTAGCAACTGGGGAACGTTCGGTGGCGTGATCGCAACTCTTGCAGGGGCGGCTGGCAAAGGTGGCGCCGCGCTCGCCGCTGGCGCAGGTGTTGCGTTCGGAGCAGTGCTAACGGGCGGAGATGCCGCAGCCGTGGCGCCGCGGATCGCCTGGGCTGTGTCGTATGGTTCGGACGGCGTGATTTGCGAGGTATTGGTATCGAGCTTATCCGTATTGCTGCTGGAGAGCGTTTGTTGCGTGGTAGGTTTCTGCTGGCCTGTCTTGCTCCCCGCGCCCGTTGAACCACTCGTGGATGTTGTGGGTGGTGTTGGAGGCGGCGCCATGCCCGGAGTTGGCGCGGCCGCGCCACTGACGATGGTGCAGCAGGGAGATTCGCCATTCACAGAAACCTGGCGAGCGCCAAAGTTAGCGAATATTCCCTGGCCCGCCTGCAGTGTCTTTAGCAGCGCAGCATCAGTGACCTTAAATTGAAAGATCCTTCCGCTGGCGTTCTCTTTCGCAGTCACCACGCCCGTAGCGCTATCAATCGCCGTGATAGAGCAGCACGGCGCTTGAGGCTTTAGCTTGTTCTGGATCTGGCCGGCAGCCATGGGCGCGGCCGCCTCACTGACGATGTTGCAGCAGCGAGCTGAACCGTCCACAGAGACCTTGCGCGCGCCGAAGTTAGCGTAGATTCCCTGGCCCGCCTGCAGCGTTTTTAACAGCGCAGCATCAGTGACCTTAAATTGAAAGATCTTTCCGCTGGCGTTCTCTTTCGCGGTCACCACACCGGAAGGGCTATCAATCGCCATGATGGTGCAACAAGGGACACCTGGAGCTGGAGCCACGCGCGGAGCAGCGCTGGTGGGCGGAGCTATCGGCGCCACCGCGCCGGCACCGGCCCGCGGAGGAGCCAAGGTGATCTTGGTGATCGCACAACACGGCGCCTTGTCGTCCAGCGAAACCTGCTTGGCGCTGAAGTTGGCATACACCGGCGAACCGGCACGGAGTGTGGCCAGCAGCTTGGCATTCGCCACGTGAAACTCAAACGTGCGGCCGGTCGCGGTCTCCACGGCAGTGACCATTCCCGTGCGCACATCCACCGCAGTCACGGAGCAGCATGGAGTCGACGCGCGCAGCGGCTGACTAAATCCGATTAGCGCGACGATGAGAAAGAGCAAGCGTTTCATATTTTTTCCTTCCGTCTAAATCTTTGTCTTTTGGAACGTGCTGCGAAGCACCCTCAAATCCATTACTGAATACTGGTCAATTAAAGCGACCAGGGAATCTTCTTCAATTTCTTTTTTGCCTTCTCGGCGGCACTCTCTGCCGCTGCTGTGGCAGGATCCTTCTGGTTTCGCTGCGGAGGGTTTCCCGGAGCAGCCGAGCCGATGGCCGGAGCCGCTGCGCTGGAGGTAGAGCCGGGGGCGTTGGGAATCCCCGATCCCCCCACGGTGCTGAGCGTTCCAGCGGCTCCCTGTGAAGTGCTGCCCGCAATGAGGTTTGGGAATCCGGTTGTGACGGCTTGCGACGTGCCCTGAAGCTGGCCGGAGAAATTTTGCAGCGCGAAAATGGCCGCCTGGCGATCGGGAGCCTTCTTTAACGCCACAAAAGAGCCATGCATGGCCTGCGCTCTCCCCATCAGGTCCGAGAGCATGTTCATGCCTACGAAGAGGAGGTTCAGGTTGCGAAACTTGCCGGCAAAAATGGGCGCCTGTTGTGAAAAGGAACCCACGTTGGTTTGAAGACCCTGAATCTCCGTCGCGCAGCAACTCTGCATGGCTGGGCTCATGGGAGCATCCAGGGTGTCCTGAGTAAAACCTGCTCCACCCGCGGGGTTCTGCTGGGCCTCTGAGGGACTTCTGGAAGGCACGCGGAACGCCACGGCCTGAAGCACGGGGCGCTGTGCAGTGGCGGCACTGGCCAGCTTGTCCTGAAGCGCCTTGACCTGAACCTTCATATTGTCAAGGTCGGTATTCATTTGGCCGCCATAAGCAGGCATCGGCGGACCTGCGATCATCCCCTTCGCTGTGTATTCAGCGGGAACGACGCGAGAGCGATAGATCATGCCGTGCTTGCCCACCACATACGCGCGGTCACGCCGCGGCAAACTGAAGGCTTCCGCGTATTCCGGGAATGCAAACTCGCGGGAATTCCAGCGCGATCCTCCGTCGGTCGTAAAACTCACGGTCCTCCCGTCGGGCATTGTCCAACCGACTTCAGGGTCAGTAAACTGAAGACGCAGAAGAATGCCGGGGGCAGCCGGAATGCCGTTCCAAGTGCCTCCGCCATCGGTCGTCTGGTAAAGGTGATAGTTGCCAGAGTCGCTCTCGGCCTCGTAACCAAGATGCTCGTCGACGAAGAAACAATCGAAGGGCTTGCCCTCGCTGGGACTGACGGTTAGCGACCAGGTCGCGCCGCCGTCGGTCGTCTTCGCCAGGACAAGTGATTTGTCGTCCTGGTTCACGCCCGCGATCGCATAGCCGACTGTGGAGGTGACAAACTGCAGGCGCTTGAAGGAACAGTCCGAATCCCGAGTCAGCCCATTCACCTGCACCTTGACGCGGCAAGCAAGAACGTCTTTCCATGT
>JBGPIX010000425.1:0-4302 GCA_041485085.1 Candidatus Acidiferrum sp. | reverse complement strand
CGGTGGGTCGCCCTTCGGCTTCCCAGTACTCCAACTTCTTGTGAATCTGCTCGACCACAACGACCGATGCGTCCACCATGGCACCGATCGCAACCGCAATACCGCCGAGTGACATGATGTTTGCTGTGAGTCCCATCGACTGCATGGGGATGAACGAAAGAAGAATCGCGATGGGGATCGTCGCTATGGGAATCAGAGCGCTCGGAATGTGCCAGAGGAAAATGATGATCACAATACTGACGATGATCAGCTCCTCCTTCAGTGTTCCCTTGAGGTTCTCAAGGGAACGTTCAATCAAATCCGCCCGGTCGTACGTCGTGACGATTTGCACTCCGCGTGGTAAGGTGGGCTCAATTTCGGTTATCTTTTCGCGGACTTGCTGGATTACCTTTTCTGCATTTTCGCCGAAGCGCATAATCACGATGCCGCCGACGACTTCCCCCTCGCCGTCGTGCTCGGCAATCCCGCGTCGAAGATCAGGGCCAAGGGTTGCCGTTCCGAGATCACGAACGAGAATCGGCGTCCCCGTTGCCGGATTGTTGCCCACAACAATCTTCTCGAGGTCTCCAAGGGATCGGAGATATCCTCGGCCGCGAACCATGTACTCCCGGCCGGAGAATTCGACCAGCCGGCCCCCTACGTCGTTGTTCCCCTTGCGAACCGCCTCCACCACGGAATCCACGGGGATCTTGTAGGCGAGCAATTTATTTGGATCGATGTTCACTTGGTATTGCCGGACGAAACCACCCACCGGAGCGACTTCCGCAACTCCCGGAACTGCCTGGAGCGCATAACGCAGGTACCAATCCTGGTAGGTTTTCAACTGATCGAGGCTGTAGTGGCCCGTCTTGTCGATGAGCGCGTACTGAAAGACCCACCCCACCGCCGTTTCATCTTTTGCCAGCTCGGTCTCTACTCCCTGCGGGAGACGAGGAAGAATGCTGCTGAGGTATTCCAGTGTTCGCGAACGGGCCCAATAAATATCCGTGCCTTCTTCGAAAATCACATATACGTACGAATATCCGAAATCCGAGAAACCGCGGATGTCCTTGATCTTCGGCATCCCGAGCAGCGAGGAAGTGATCGGATAGGTGACTTGATCCTCGATAATGTCCGGGCTGCGGTCCCACTTGCTGTAGATAATCACCTGCGTGTCCGACATGTCCGGGATGGCGTCCACTTTCGTGTTCCTCAGCGAGTACCACCCCAGAAGAATGGCCACGGCCGTGAACAGAAAGACCATGAATCGGTTATGCGCCGAGAATTCAATGATGCGGTTGATCATTGCTGGCCCCCGACTTCTTTCTTCAACTCGTCCCAGGTCAGGAGCTTCCCCCCATTGTCCCGAACAAAGTTTTCCGCGTCTCCACGCTTGGCAAAGGCATACGTACTCGGTTCGCAGCGATCGAAAATACGGTGATAAGGATGTTTCGTCTCGTCAATCAAGCTGTTCTGATGGGCATCGCACATGGATACTTGGCTTCCTTCCACGTAAAAGGCATCGCTTGGTTTCGTTGGCCGGTCTGATAAAAACTCGGTTACTTGGACGACCTCTCCGGGTTTCCCGACTTGGAAGTTGTGCGTAATCCCGCAGCGGATACAGCAGACCCTTACGCGCTTTCCGTCTATGAGAACAACGGCGCTCGAATGGGGATGAATGCTGCGCTCGCAGATCGAGCAGACTTCGGGCTTGGTCTTCTGCACCAGCCAAAATCCTCCCATTGCGATCGCGATCAGAACCATCGCACTGAGGATGGCGCTTAGTGCTTTTTTGTTCTGGCTCATGACTTCCTCCGCTGCCTTCAGTGCTTCATCCCGGCCATGGCATTCTTCAGGCGGCTTTCCGAATCAATCAGGAAATTGCCCGAAGTAACGATCGTTTCTCCCGGCTTGAGTCCGGACAGCACCACGACCCGGTCTTCCAGGCGCGGCCCAAGCTGGACTTTCCGTGGCTCGAAATACCCGTCACCCATCGCGACGAACACAATTTGTTCGTTTCCCGAATCGAGTACTGCTTCCTGCGGCACGACCATCTGCGTGCCGTAAGCGATGTTCAACTGCACATCCGCGAACATGTCGGGCTTGAAGGCGAATTCAGGATTTGGAAATTGCAGACGGACTTTTACCGTACGCGTCATCGGGTCCACGGTCGGATAAATGTACACGACGTTTCCCGTGTAGGTCTTTCCGGGGGAGTAGCTCAGCGTCATTTGTGCGGACTGTCCGACTTTGACGTAGGGCACCTCATATTCATAGATCTCCGCGTTCACCCAAACCGTCGAAAAATCAGCGATCTCGTAGAGTTCCGTTTCCGGTGTGATGTACGTCCGGTCAAAGACCTCCCGCTTCATCACAAAACCATCAATGGGCGAGTACATCGTGGTGGTTCGGCTTACTTCACCTGTCTCATCCAGTTGCCGGATCTGCTCGTCACTCATGTCCCAGAGGCGAAGCCGCTGCCGTGCTGCCTGGAGCAGCGTTTCCGCGCCTCGGGATACTTCCTGAAAAGGAGCTGACGCCAAGTCCTTCTCTGCCCGCCGAGCGATCAGATACTCCTGTTGCGTCGCGACCAAATCAGGGCTGTACAAGCTGAAAAGAGGCTGGTCCTTGCGCACCAGCTTGCCGATGAAATCAACATAGACTTCCTCGACCCAGCCTGCGATCTTCATGTGAATCCTGGCGATCTTGGTTTCGTCGATTTGCACCTGCGCGACTGCCCGAATCGTGCGCTTCAATGGTTCACGTCTGACCGTGTCCGTCCGCACGCCGATCAGTTGTTGCTTCGCGGATGAAATCTTCACCGTCCCCGGAAGCATCTCAACCTTGGATTGCTCCGAATCGGCATACATCGGGACGAGATCCATTCCGTCCGGAGCCTTTCCATGCTTGTCCGAACGGAATGCTGGATTCATTCCGTCATACCAATAGAGAACCTTCTTCTCAGAGGGAGCAGTCGCTTGTTTTCCCACGGCTTGCCCGGCGTGGCTTTGAGAAGCGTCATCCTCGCCGGCATACTTCGGAACCAAGTCCATGCCGTCCGGGGCCTTTCCTGGCTTATCGGAATGGAACTCCGGATTCATCATGTCGTACCAATAGAGAATCTTCTTGTCACTGGGAGCGGTTGCGTGCGCGGTGTGGTCATTGGAGGACTGAGCCGCCGAACTTGCAAGAACCCAGGTTGCCAAGTCAACCCGGTAGCGCAGTGCACCCAACAGAACAGCTCCCGCAACAACTATCAGGGCAGCGACCTTGATGACTCTCGTGTATCTATTCATGTTTCTTCCTCAATTCACCAAATCGAGACCTGTGATCTGTTCCAAGTTCACGAGGGACTTCTGATAATTGGCCAGCTCTTCGTAATAGTTGATTTCGTATTCGAGGACCGACTTGAAGTTCGCTAGCAGACTTTCAAAGTCCAACGTGCCCGTTCCATACGCTGCCATGGAGGATTCAAGCGCCAGCGCGGACTGCGGAACCAGCGCCTTTGAATAGAGGGTGAGGAGTTCGTCCGACGCTCTTGCCTGCAGATATTGTTCCTTCACCTGGAACAGTAGAGCCGTTCGGATCGCTTCACGGCTCTGTTTTCCACTCTCCATGGTAAGGGTCGCCTCGCGCACTGCTTCTCGCTGCTTCGTCTTGTAGAAGATTGGGATGTTGATCGCCACGTTGAAGCCGTGCATGTCAGGCATGTCGGGCCTCTGCCAGTAGTCATAACCGGCTCGAAAGTCCGGATAGTAGTCCTTCCGCGCAAGATTCACCGCGAACTGGCTTTGCTCGATAAGTTGCTCCTGCCGGCGTATCTCCGGAGAATTCGCAACGCCCTTTTCTGTTAATTCCTCCGGGGAGTAGTTGAGCTCCCCCTTCTGAGTGGGCGCAAGCGGTCCAATTGGAGTGTCGGACGGACGGAGGATCAGGCTGTTAAGTTTTGCGACCAAGGCGCGACGCCGCTGGTTTAGCATCGTGAAGGTTTGGAGAACGCGGCTCACTTCCACTTGGGAACGGATCACGTCCTGCTGGAGCCCCTTGCCGACCTTGTATTTTTCTTCGGCAATGCGCGCCAACTTTTCGAGCAGGACTTTATTCCTTTGCGTGACCACGAGTGCTTGGTCCACCGCAGAGAGTTCGTAGTAAGCCGACTTCACTTCGGCTTTCACCTGCCGGCGCGCTGCTTCCAGAGTCCACCGTTCCGCCTCGACATCCTTCTCCGCTATCTGTGCGCGCAGCTTCAGCTTTCCCGGGTACAGAAACTCCTGCATCGCGCTGATGCCCCGATAGCTTGAGGGATCGAGGTGCTGCACGCTG
>JBGPIX010000424.1:0-4345 GCA_041485085.1 Candidatus Acidiferrum sp. | reverse complement strand
TCACCACTGGGCGAGGTTTTCCTGAGTAATCCTTGCCACCTGAAATGGTCCAAATTTCGCCGCGCTTCACTTCCCGCCCCAATCGGAGACTGCGTCGATAAAGTCCTGATCCTCCTTGGCGTGAGGACTCCTGGCAACAGCCATGGACTGCCGGCGTGCCTCGGCCACGAAAGAGGACGAGCGCATGTCGGGCACCCAGATCTGGATGGGCCGTAAGCCTTGTTGTCGCAATCGCTTGCGATGTGTTCTGACCTTATCGCGAGAGGACTTGGATCGGCTTCGTGTTCCCATATCGGACTCCGTTCTCGGTTACATGTAACCTATCACAATGGCCTGCCAATATCTACGGCGGGTAGCGCATCTCTAACAGGCTGAGCCGGCCCGAACCCGTGTGCCTATTCTGCAAATACTAGTACTTAAAACACAGTTGACGTCTGGATTATGGGTCTGGTATGATGGTTCTGGGTGAAACTGTCGGTGGACGGTTTCGCCCTTTTTGTTTTCCCCGGCATCCTTTTCCCAAATTACAAAACAGTTGCAAGCGCACTTTCGTTCCCCGGCGTACGGGGCGGCGGGGGTAAGCTCGCGCACTCGTGTGGCTTGGCGGCAAGCAAAGAAGATGCCGGGCTAAAGCCCGCCGCTACATTCAAACCCACTGGGACGCAAAAGTGCGCCTCTGCAAAGTCAGGACTAAACAATGAAAAGCAACAGAAACAACGACGAGCACGTCAGCCGGAAGAAAAGCGGCAGCCCTTTCCGACAGGGTCGGAATCTTCGATCGGCTTCGCTCGGGACAAGCGAGGCTGCGGCACTCCAAATTTGGAAACAGTTCGAGGATCTGGTCGTGCCGCAACTAAAGCTCTCCGTGGTGGATCACGCGGTGTATTCGTACCTGCTTCGGCACAGCCGGCTCGAAGGGAAACGCCGGCTGCACCTTTCGATGTACAAGCTGGGGCGCGGCACGCGCCTTTCCGCTGCGGGGGCACGGCATGCGGTGCGCCGCCTGGTGGCGAAAGGCGCTTTGCGCTTGGTGGAACGCAGCAAAGCGGGACACGTGATTGAGGTGCGGCTGCCGGAAGAGATGCGCCGGGTGCGAACGAAACTCGCAATGGCAAGCTCGTCCCGCGGGACGTACCTCGAAAAGGGCAACTTCTGGAGAGATAAGGCGCTGAGGCAGGCCATCCATCGGCGCGAAGGCGGCGCGTGCTTCTATTGCCTGCGGCGAGTGAAGGCACGACTGCGGTGCATCGACCACGTGGTGCCACAGGTGCGCTGCGGGCCGAACTCGTACCGTAACCTGGTGTCCTCGTGCGGAGACTGCAATGCGCAGAAGGGAGAGGAAGAGGCCGGGAATTTTGTGCGGAAGCTGTACCGTGAGGAAAGGTTGACACTGGAGGAACTGAACGGGCGGTTGCGCGCGCTGAAAGAGCTGGCAGCGGGGAAGCTCCGGCCCGCGTTGCCTAGTCAGGACCGCTAGGGACGGCTGGCATCCTTAGTGTGGTGGAGCAAAGCGAATTAAGGCTATGGCTGCTGCGGCGGCGGAGGTGTGATGGGCTGGGCCTGCCCAAGATTGGTGAATTGAATCTGGCTGCCGTCGAGAGACAGATCATGTTCGAGGACGATGTCCAGCGTAGAACCGCGCGGGAGTTCCGCCTCTGGCCCACGCGTCAGGAGAATGGCTGCTAAACCCGCTGCGGCACCAACTCCGGCTCCGATTCCGAGTCCCTTTGCTCCGTGGGCAATCGCTCCAATCCCTGCGCCGGCGGCGGTGGTCTGCGCGATTGTGCCGGCGTCTTTTCCTTTGCCGCCAGGGCCGGTGACTTTGCCTTCGGAATCCATGGTTTCTTTACCGCCAGAATCGGCACTGCGCGGTGCGGCGTTCAAGCTGACGGTATAACCATTGGGGAAGATCAACGTATCCAGGCGCAGGCGAAATTCGCCCTTGCCCTTGATCTTTCCGGGCCGCTTCGATTCCAGCAGTTCGCCGCGGAGATAAGAACCGACCGGAATCACGATGCGATTGTTCTGGGTGATCGGAAAAGACGTTTGAAGGTAAACCGAGTCTCCCGGCTTGGCACTGCGTGTGGAGATGCCGTTTTGAAGGACAACGCCGACTCGCGTTCCAGAAGGTACGGTGAGTCTATCGGTGGAGCCAACTTGGGGAGGCTCTGGCTTGCGCGCCGGGGCAACCGGTGGCGGCGCGCCGGTCTGCGGCCCTTCAGGTTGCTGCGCAGAGCAGGATGCGCTCGCGGCCAGCAGCGCGGCAATCAAACTCACGCATCGCCAAATCTCTCGACGCAACTGCTCTCTCATGGCAACCCTCCGCAACGCTTGATGCGATGCACCAAGAGGCGAGCCTGGATGCCTAAGTATACCCGGAGCCATCCAACTATTCCCGGTAGTTTGACCGGCAGGCAAACGGGGATTACGCTTGAGGCCGAGTGAGGAGAATCGCATGGCGAAGCTGGCGCTGATTTACGGGATGAGGTTGCTTCCCGAGGAAGAGCTTGGCGAAGTGAAGGATGCGACAGTGGTGCTGAAGAACGGCCGCTCGGCGCGCGTGGCCATGCATTTAATCTCAGGCAGCAAGGAAGAAATCGAGAACACCTTTCGCCAGTCTATTGAAGCCTTTTTTGAGATGTATCCGGAGATTTAGATATCGGTTGTTAGAGATTCGAAGATGGCTCAGCGGTTTCCGAAGTTTTCCGGATCAGCGTTGGGATCACCGAGATTGTCGTTGATGAGCACGGTGGACTGGCCGGTTAATTCGAAGCGCTTGCGGCACTTGTAGCACGCCACCAGATCATCCAGCCGCACCATGTAGGAACTAGCCTTAGCGAATTTTTTGCGGTCTTCCTCGCCGATTCCGCGCGGCAACTCTCGTTTCTTCCGGCAGACCTTCCAACGCACGGGGGCCTCGAACTCGCCGCGGCAGCTGGGACAGACCAGCTTTACTTTCCTGGTCTCTTCTTTTTCTGAATAAAACTGGCGTTCGTCCATGATTAGGGAGCGGGTGTGCTCACCGCTTCCCCGATTGTAACAAATTCGAGGCCCAGGTCACGCCAGCGGGGCAGCCAATGTTCGAGCGCGGCGAGCGTCCGTGAGCGGTCGCCATTCAGCTCGCGGTGCGCGCCGTCGTGCAGGCAGAGCACGTCGCCCGTACCGGCAGCGGCAGCGTTGGAACCATTTCCCAAGTTCTTCTGAGCATGGTCGGCGATGGGCTGCATGCGCGGAATCAGCCATTCCGCCGGTTTCTCCTGCCAATCCCCGGGAATCAGCGTCCACATGACCGTGCGGTAGCCGAGTTCGCGGGCCGCCGGAATGACCCACGGGTTCCTCATCCCAAACGGCGGGCGAAACCACTTTGGCGGCGTTCCGATAGCGCTTCGGATGGCATCATGACAAAGACGCAGTTCCACACGGACCTTGGTCGGATTCAGCCACAAAAGATTCGGATGCAATTCCGTATGGTTTCCAACCTCGTGGCCGCGCGCGACGGTTTCCTGCACCAATTCGGGACATTCGCGCACGTAACGCCCAATCAGAAAAAACGTCGCCTTTGCGTTGTAGCGGTCCAGTAGTTCAAGCAGTTTGGGCGTAATCGAGGGATTTGGCCCATCGTCAAACGTAAGAGCCAGTTTGCGTGATGAATTTGTCCCGCAGATGGTGCGCCCGAAGAGCTGCGAGCGCGGATGAGCCGCGCCGTAAGCGACGGCCCCCAGTGTGGCTAACGCGGCCGGAGCAGCGATGATCAGTGAATTCATGCCGATCTAAATCCCCAAGTCACAGCAATCCTGCACCCGCAAGACCGTAGCTGCCGAGCCATGTCGAGGATCGGGACAGTGATTGTACCAATTTGGTTCGAATTCAGGGATGTGTCCCTTCGGGGCACACTCCTCCTCCTTTCCAAATCAAGCGCTTTGCAAGTCACAGCTATTAGGCAACTTATACCTTGCGGGCTAGGAAAATTGCAGAAGGGAATGGATAACTTATTGCTCTGCAAACAAGGGTCGCCGTGCGTGAAAAACCTACATTGGGGGATAAGAGCGCTCCAGTTGGCCAGAAACCATTCAACTATTGGATTCTCCATCTGTTCACCTTCCTCGCTGGAGTATCGCTGTGGGGTTCGCCGATCCGCTCACAAGAGCAGCGTCCCAACTGGGAAGCGGAAGTGACGAAACAGGCCCAGGCGCAGAACTGGGATGCGGCAATGAGAATCGTCGACCGCGAGGTTGCCCGAGCTCCGTAAGACATGGACGTGCGAGCTTGGCGCGCGCGCGTACTGACTTGGTCCGGGCAGCTTGCGGGAGCCGAAAAAGAATACCTGGAAATCATGAAAGTCTCC
>JBGPIX010000423.1:0-4353 GCA_041485085.1 Candidatus Acidiferrum sp. | reverse complement strand
GGCTTCTTCGCGATTGAAATCGACGCCGCAGAGTTCCGCGGCGCGCTTCATCAGCGGCACGAAGAAATCCGTGTCGTAATTGGAGATGACACCCTGGAGCACCGCGGCAACGCGTTCGAGCCCCATGCCGGTGTCAACGCAGGGCTTAGGGAGCGGTGTGAGTTTGCCGCTAGCATCGCGATTAAACTGCATGAAGACGAGATTCCAGATTTCGACGTAACGGCCGCAATCGCACGGGAATGTACAGTCCGCGTGGCCTTCCTCGGAAGCTTCCAGCCCCATGTCATAAAAGATTTCGCTACACGGTCCGCACGGCCCGGTGTCGCCCATGGCCCAGAAATTGTCTTTCAGGCCGGGTATCTCAAAAACACGATCTTTGGGCACCCCTTCGTTTATCCAGAAAACCTTGGCTTCGTGATCGGATTCCAATAGTTGACCAGGTGACACCTCGGTCGAACCGAAAACGGTGACGTACAGCTTCTCCTTGTCGATGCCATACCAATCTTTTGAAGTGATCAACTCCCAGGCGTAGGCGATCGCATCCTTCTTGAAATAATCGCCAAACGAAAAATTGCCGAGCATCTCGAAAAACGTGTGATGCCGCTTCGTAAAGCCGACATTTTCCAGGTCGTTGTGCTTACCGCCCGCGCGCACGCATTTCTGCGAAGTCGTCGCCCGCGTGTACTCCCGCTTTTCCAGCCCGAGAAAAACGTCCTTGAACTGGTTCATCCCCGCATTCGTAAACAGCAGGGTAGCGTCCCCATGCGGCACCAGCGACGAACTGCGCACCCGCCGATGGTCCTTGCTCTCGAAAAACTGCAAAAACTTCTCGCGTATCTCGTTTCCCGTCATTTTTTTGGTGCCGTCACCGGTCATATTTGTTCCGCGCCCTTACCGGGCGCGTCAGCCCCAGTTTTGCAAGGATTCAATCCCCCAATTATCGCAGACGCAGCAAACCCCCGCAATGAACCCAGCGCCGGGCTTCGCAATCCACTGCGAAGTTCTCATCCGCGGCACTTGCTTGGGTACCGGTCCATTCGTAGCGACCCTAATTCCTTGACTCCTATGCGGAACGGGCTATAGTCCACTCACACCTCATTACTGATAGGCAGCTGCCATCCAGCGAAGGCGCGGGAAAGAATTCTGCTTGTTCAGTACGACAGAAATCATTGATCCGGGAAAAAACTAGAAAGGAAAATTGCCATGACAAACAACAAATTTTTCAAAACCGCGGGAACTATCACAGCATTTGCGGCGATCGTTTTCGCGGGCATGGTGACCAGTTCGAGACAGGTCCGAGCTCATGAAGATGACGATGACGAGAGGGATGAAGCCAGGATTCATCGAGGGTACCAAATCGCGCCTGTCCCGCTGGACCTCGTGGGAAAAAACCGGAGGTTGGTGGGATTGGGCAGCTATATTGTTAACGCAGTGGCCGACTGCGACGGCTGCCACTCTGCAGGCCCAGCCACCGAATTTGCCATGGGCGGAAATCCTTACTTTGGCCAGGAACCAACAGTTGTCAATCCGAAGACGTACCTTGGAGGCGGTAGAGACTTCGGCCCATTTCCCGGGCCTGGACCGTTCCCGCACATCATTTCGCGCAACCTGACACCCGACAAGACCGGAAGGGCCGAAGGAGGTAACAGTTTTGCACAATTTAAAGCCATCATGCGTACCGGCATTGACGCGGACAAGGTGCATCCGACCTGCACGGGTGCTCCCGATGGGAAATGCATCCCGGCTCCGTTCGACGGCAGTCTTCTCCAGATCATGCCGTGGCCGATCCATGCAAATATGACCGATCACGATCTCCGCGCCATCTATGAATATCTAAGTTCCATTCCTTGTTTGGAAGGCGGTCCCGGCGAACCGACCAATCGCTGCCAATAAGAATTAAGCAGGTTTCAAACAAGCCGCTCGATTCGTCGGGCGGCTTGTTCTTTTATCAGGACCTGCTATCAGGGCAAACGCCGGGAATTTGTCATAACATAGCGCTTGCACAGAACATCGAGTGGAGGACTTCATGGGTGAAATGGTGCAGTTCAAGCGGCCGGACGGAAAGAGTTGCCCGGGCTATTTGGCAACGCCGAAAACAGGATCGGGCGCACCCGGATTTGTCTGCATCCAGGAATGGTGGGGGCTTAACGAGCAAATCAAGAAGACTGCTGACCGGCTCGCCCAAGCCGGCTACCGGGCGCTCGTGCCGGACCTTTACCGAGGCAAAGTTGCCAAAGCTGCCGATGAGGCCAGCCACATGATGAAGGGCCTCAATTTTCCCGATGCCGCCGAGCAAGATATTCGCGGCGCCGTGCAGTACCTGAAGCAAAGCTCCAAGAAAGTTGTCGTAGGCGGCTTCTGCATGGGCGGCGCGCTGACCATCCTCGCTGCCGCGCGCGTTCCGGAGATGGACGCCGGCGCGTGCTTCTACGGCATTCCCGATCTTCCCGCCGCCGAATTAAAGAAAATCAAGATTCCACTGACCTGCCATTTCGCAAACCAGGACGGTTGGATTACCCCCGCCAAAGTGAACGAACTTGATGCCGCGCTCAAGCAATCCAAATCTCACTTCGAGATCTTTCGCTACGACGCCCAACACGCCTTCATGAACGAGTCTCGCCCCGAAGTCTATGACGCCGCCAGCGCCAAGCTAGCGTGGGATCGGACGCTCACGTTTCTGAAGCAAGCCTTCGGGTAAATCGAAGAGGGCGCAGCGATGCTGCGCCCCTACAAGCATACGAAGCGGGGAGAGGCAAGCAAACGTTCACGCGAACTCTGGATTCTCGCGGTCCATCTCCCATTTCTCAGGATTTTCCACGATGTACCTGCTCACGTCCGAGAATTCCTTCCCGTCCCGCAACACCCTCTCGAAATAATTCCGCTGCCAAAGCGGACCGCGCCATCCCAGTTCCTTGTGAGCGCGTCTTGCAACGATGGCTTTGAACGATCGGATGATTGCACCAAGCGACCCCGGGGCTAGGCCGTTTGCCGTGGCGCCAGCCGGAAGGGCGCAGCGGTGCTGCGCCCCTACAAGAGGTGCGAGGGCAATCACGCCATGTAAATGGTTCGGCATGATCGCAAATTCGCACAAGGTGGCGTGTGGGAAATGTTCCGGAATCGCCACCCAGCACTCTCGAGCCAGATGACCGAGTGCGCTGGATACCAGGCTACCGTCCGCAATGCTACCAAATACGCAGCGTCTCTCATGCGTGCAGATCGTGACGAAATAAGGGCCGGGCAGAGCATAGTCGCGATTCTTTAGCCGAATCGACCGGCGATTCCCTCCAGCCGCGACTTCCGAAGGTGGCTCCATCATCCTGAGCCTCCCAGCAAAGGGCTTCAAACCTGTAGCTACCGTTCTCACCAAATCGGAACGCTACTCTGACTCCAGCTCCGCGTCCGGGACTTCTTCCTTTGTCATAGCCTTCAATTCGCGGCGGACGACGTCGGCGGAGAAGCCCGCGCGGAGGAGGCTGCCGTAGAGGGAAGCCATTTTCTTTTCGTCGATTTCGCCCCGGTAGGAGCGAAGTTTGCGTTCGATGCGTTGGCGAACCATCGCGCCTTCGTCATTTTGCTCGGCGGATTCCTTCAGGGCTGCGTCAATGTGGCGGTCGGGGACGCCGCGTGCGCGCAAATCTCGCGAAATCCGAAACTTCCCCTGCTTGCGCGTTTCCGTCCGCTGCCTCGCGAACTGCTTCGCGTACCGCGCATCATCGATCTGGCCGTTTTCCTTCAGCCGCGCCATTACCACTTGCACTAGCAGCTTGTTATCGCTCCGACGCTCCAGTTTTTGCTTCATTTCATGCACGGAATGCGCCCGCCGCATCAGCGCGCGCATTGCGACGTCATACATTTCCGCTTCCGTTTCAAGCTGGCGTGGCTTGGAGAACACGAGGAGAGGATGAGGTAGCGGCCTAAGGAAGTAAAGAGGTAATGGGCCATCGTTGAATGGTTATTTCGCACAGGATGACAGCACTACGCGAGCGGCGCGGACGAAATGACGCTCGCAGCAACTATTTCTGCGCGCCGCTGGCGAGGCTGGAAGCGGGCTGAGGAAAAGCGAGGAAGAAGAAGAGGCCCTTGAGGGAGACGAGGGCGAGAAACGCGCCCATCGCGAGAGCCGGAGCCCAGGGAATCCAGTTCCAGAAGGGACGATCGATCATGGCCAGGGACACGTTGGCCGGATCGTAGAGAATGGCGACCGACCAACCGACGCCTTCGCCGTCGGGGACGAGTTTGTGCTCCTCGAAGCGCACGAGGGCGCCCCGCACCTCAAATTCGACGATCGGAAGGTACACGGTGCGGCCGAATATGCCGGTAGAGGTGGGAGTGCGATACCTATGGATTTGCATC
>JBGPIX010000422.1:0-4357 GCA_041485085.1 Candidatus Acidiferrum sp. | reverse complement strand
CGGCCGGAGTAAGTCTAGGTGAAAGTGCGGAACCTTGAGCACTGGCAGCCCCGAGGGGATACCCCCAAAGCGAGTCCCAATCGTCTCGACCGGCAGCTTGAGCAGCACGACCGCCGCCGTACCAACAAAGAGGGCGACGATGTAACCCGGAACCCGTTTTACGTAACGCATGAAAATGATGATCACAGCGAGGGCTATAACGGCCAGGCCCGTCTCCAAGGGCGAGAACGAAGAGAAATTGTGTGCGATGGTCAGAATGCGACCGAGAAATTCACCGGGGACCTTGTCGACCTTTAGCCCAAAGAAATCTTTGATTTGCGTGCTGGCGATAATGACCGCGATACCATTCGTAAAACCTACGACGACCGGGCGGGGTATGAATTTCACAGCTGTGCCCAAACCCGTTGCGCCGAGAATCAACAGGATGACGCCGGCCATCATGGTGCACATGAAGAGTCCATCTACGCCATGTTTGGCGACGATGCCGAAAACGACTACTACGAACGCGCCGGTTGGACCGCCTATTTGTGTCTTCGACCCGCCTAGAGCGGAAATTACAAAACCCGCGACGATCGCGCAGTACAGACCGTCCTGCGGCGGAACGCCAGAAGCGATCGCGAAGGCCATCGCGAGAGGCAGGGCGACGAGACCAACGGTTATACCTGCTAGAAGATCCGCCACGAACAGGCGCTTCGTGTAGGACTTGAGACAGAGGATTGATTTGGGTAGCCAGTTATTCATGGTTGTTGCATAAGCGAACATTTGCAGATGTTGAGCAAGATTTCTTCCCTCTATGAGGCCGTGTCCATCTGCTGAAGCATGTCTCGTACGCCAACCAAGTGGTTGTTAAAGATGTCTTTGGCTACGTCAAGAAGCTGGAAGAGCGTTGCATCGGAAACGGAGTAATACACATTGCTCCCCGCTTTGCGTCCGATAACGATGTTACGCATCCGCAGGACGGCAAGCTGCTGAGAAACATTTGCAGGTTCAATTTTTAGAAGCTCGCTGAGCTCATTGACCCCCTTTTCGCCATCCCGGAGACAATCCAGGATGCGGATGCGGATAGGGTGGGCGAGGGCTTTGAAGAACTCCGACTTGAAGTTGGCAAGCTGGTGTGGCATGCTGATCCTTACGTACACGCATACTGTAATCTGCGAATATCATTTTGTCAATGTATCTGCCTTTTTGTGTCCGTTTGTTGGCTCTTCCTGATAGTAAGGAAAGCACTTACAGGGCAGGCAGAAACGGTTGGAACCGTCGGATCGAGTGCGATGTTTAGCATGATGCGGCTGGGTTCGAGCGACCCAAGCCCCCATAACGCGACCTCGGGAGGAGCCTGCGCTTTCAAGAAGGACGGTCCGGGATAAGTCCCGTCTGCTTTCACGGTGTGGCGGAGATGAAGCCGAAGGACGGTAAGTCTACATGAGGCTCCCTGAGTTCTATTCTGTGGACGCGCGTTGGTGTTTGTGCCAGCGGAATACCTTGGTTGTGTGAATCACCGAGCACACTGAGGTTGCCATCGTAACGGAGAATCGCACGGAAAACTGTGGGACGATGGTGTCCGAAAGTTCTATTATCGGCTCGTGAGCTGGCCATGAACACGCTTCCGGTTGGCATGATCTTCGCTCTTAGTCTTGCGGCCTACTCGACTGGCGCTCTTGCTAGTCTTGCGACCTGGAGAAAGCCAGCGCTCTGCCGGTACATCTGTTGCGGCAGCGCCTTGGCAGGCGCCAGCTTCGGCGGCCTCGCCGCAGTACTGGGAATTCTTAAAGGCATGCCCGTCCGGTGGTCGATCTCCTCAGGAATCCCTCTCTTTGCATACAGCTTTGACTACGACGCTCTGGCAGGCTTCTTCAACTTGACCCTGGCGATCCTCGCAGGTGCAGTTTCCATCTACTCATTCGGCTATTTGAAAGAATTCGAGGGTAAGAGGAACATCGGCTTCTTCGGCTTCTTATTCCTTCTCTTGCTTCTCAGCTTGACGATCGTTTTTACCGCCGCCAATGCGTTCTTGTTCCTGATTGCGTGGGAAGTGATGGCGCTGGTTGCCTACGGGCTGGTTACCTTTTACCACGAAGACCGGGAAACCCGGCGAGCCGGGTTGCTCTACATCGTCATGGCCCATATCGATGCCGGATGCTTGCTCCTCGGTTTTGCTCTATTGATGCAGGTGAGCGGCAGCGCGGACTTCGCGAGCTTCCGCGACGCGGCGGCGCACTTGTCCAGCGCTCAGCAAGCCGCGGCATTTGTGCTGTTCTTTCTGGGCTTTGGCATCAAGGCGGGTGTGATTCCGTTCCATATCTGGCTTCCGGCAGCCCACCCGGTTGCCCCTAGCAACATCTCGGCTCTACTTTCCGGAATCGTGCTCAAGGCAGGCATCTATGGCATGGCCCGTATGTTCCTGGATGGGCTGGGAGTGCTGCCATCCTGGGCCGGTTTGCTAGTGCTCATCGTGGGCGTGGCTTCCGCCGTTCTCGGTGTGTTGTACGCTTTGATGGAACATGACCTCAAACGCCTACTGGCTTACCACAGTATTGAAAATATCGGGATCATCCTCATTGGCCTTGGCGCCGCTTTAGTGTTCCGCGTTGCAGGACACCCGCAACTTGCGGCGGTAGCCCTGATCGCCGCCATGTTTCACACTCTCAATCATGCGATCTTCAAGTGTCTATTGTTCTTGGGAGCGGGGTCGGTGCTCCACTCAACGGGGACGCGAAATATGGAGGAATTGGGTGGGCTGATCCGTCCGATGCCGGTAACAGCCTTCTGCTTCCTTGTTGGGGCCGTCGCCATTTCCGGTCTACCCCCCCTGAATGGATTTGTCAGCGAGTGGCTGACCTACCAGAGTCTCCTGGCCGGATTCGGCGCGACCGGAGGTTTGACCCGAATCCTGTTTCCGCTCGCCGGCTCGATGCTGGCGTTGACGGGAGCCCTGGCGGCCGCTTGTTTTGTGAAAGCATTCGGGATTACCTTCCTTGCCCTGTCGCGCGCCACCGAGCCCCGCCACGTACACGAGGCACCTCGGTCCATGCTGGTGGGCATGGGTGGGCTGACAGTGGCCTGCCTGGCCTTGGGCTTAGGGGTTACCTGGTTCCTCCCAGTCTTCGACCCGCTGACTGAGCAACTCCTTGGACAAAGAGTTGGCAGCGATTTGATTAGCGGGCATGGATTGGTGCTCTCTGCGGGAATCCGTCATGGGGGTACGGTATCCACGGCGGTCATTGGAATTGGGCTCGTGGTCTTGCTGATTCCTGCTCTTCTCCTTGTATCGATCGGGGCGAGGCGATTCGCGCGCAGGCGGGGACCAACGTGGGATTGCGGCTTGCCGGGGCTCTCGGAAGAAAATGAATATACGGCTACGGCATTCTCAAAACCATTGCGGATGATCTTCTCCGTGTTATACCAGCCGCGTCGCGAGATTCAAGCCGTCTTCGATGTGTCTCCGTATTTTCCAAAAGAAATCCATTTCGAGAGTGAGATCGAGCCGACGTTTGAGAAACGTCTGTACGTTCCGCTGAAGGATCTCTTGCTGTGGTTCGCCACCAGAATGCGAGCCATACAGGCTGGCAGCATTCATGCCTATTTGGCATACATTTTTGTAACCCTCGTCCTGCTCTTGCTCTTTGGAGTTCGCCCATGATCGGCCTGTTAGCCAAAGCAGGTGTGCAGTTGGTGCTGTTATTGCTCGTTGCTCCGCTCCTCACTGGCATCATCAAGACTATGAAGGCCCGACTGCAGACGCGTCGCGGGCCGGGCGTCCTGCAATCCTACCGCGACATCTTCAAGCTGTTTCGCAAAGGGATGGTCATTCCGGAGACGGCGTCGTGGATTTTCTCCGCGACTCCCTACATCGTTTTTGTGACCGCCGCTCTTGTCGGACTGATGATTCCGATGACCACGACGGATGCCCCGCTCAGCCTCTTCGGCGGTGTTCTCGCGGTAGTTTATCTTTTGGCGCTCGGGCGTTTCTTCCTGGCGCTCGGCGGACTCGATACCGGCAGCTCGTTCGGCGGTCTCGGTAGCAGCCGGGAAATGACGATTTCGGCGATCGCCGAGCCTGCCATGATGCTCGCGATTTTCACGGTAGCCCTGGCGGCAAGTTCCACAAATTTAAGTGAAATGGCCAAGGTGGCCGTGAGCCAAAGCTGGAAGTTCCTGGCGCCGTCGCAGATGCTGGCATTTGCGGCGCTCTTTATCGTGCTGATTGCGGAAACCGGCCGCATCCCGGTTGACAACCCAGCGACGCATCTCGAATTAACCATGATTCACGAAGCCATGATCCTTGAATATTCCGGACCCTATCTCGCTTTGATTGAATATGGCGCCTCAATCAAGCAGCTCGTCCTCATGACCCTGG
>JBGPIX010000421.1:0-4358 GCA_041485085.1 Candidatus Acidiferrum sp. | reverse complement strand
TGAGTATGATCGGGAAGACAAGGGAAACTCGCCTGGGTTGACCGTCCTGGGGCATGGCACACCTCCGCTACCTTGTACTACGCACGCGGATGGAAAATAGTTCAGCGAGCGGTTGGCAACACTGTACAACAAAGGAGGTGCGGAATAGAACGAACGGAGCCGGATGGAAAACGCCCTGCGAATGACCGGTCTTAAAGACGGCCACGACAGGTGACGAAAATCACAGAGCCGCATTGCCGAACAACCGTTGTGGTAGAGTTTCGCCGAAAGGCGTTCGAGGCTCGGAATATGAAGGAATTCGAGAGAATTTTCTGGATCGTGCTGGATAGCGTTGGAATTGGAGAGCTCCCGGATGCGGCCGAATATGGCGACGTCGGGAGGAACACGCTTGGGCACATCGCGGAATCACGGCCGCTGAAGATTCCGAATCTGGTGCGGCTGGGACTCGCAAATATCGCGCCGCTGAAACATCAGACGCCTGCGGCAGCGCCTCTCGGAGCCTATGGAAAAGGCGCGACGCGCTCTCCCGGAAAAGATACGACGACAGGACACTGGGAAATGGCCGGAGTTTGGCTGGACCAGGCGTTTCCCGTTTACAAGCACGGATTTCCGAAGGAATTGATTGAAGAATTCGAGAAGGAAGTTGGCCGGAAGACGATTGGAAACAAACCGGCGTCCGGCACGGAGATCATCAAGGAGCTCGGCGAAGAACACGTACGAACCGGCAAACCGATTGTGTACACGTCGGGCGACAGCGTGTTTCAGATCGCCACGCACGAAGATGTGATCCCCATCGCCGAACTCTACCGCATGTGCGAAATCGCCCGGAAATTGCTGGATGGGCCACATCGCGTCGGGCGCGTGATCGCTCGTCCGTTCGCCGGAACAGCAGGAAACTTTGTGCGCACGACGCGGCGGCACGATTATGCTGTGGATCCGCCAAAGCCGATGCTGATGGATGTTCTCGCGGAACGCAAAGTCCGCGTTTTCGGAGTCGGCAAAATTCACGATATCTATAATGGCCGCGGAGTCGAGGAATTCGTCACCACCAAAGGCAACGCCGATGGCATGGAGAAAATGACGGCAGCCGTTCGCGAGCGAAAGAGCGGACTCATTTTCTGCAACCTCGTGGATTTCGACATGCTGTATGGCCACCGGAAAGATGTCGAGGGCTTCGCCAAATCGCTTGAAGAATTTGACCGCATGCTCGCAGGGTTCTTGCCGCTTTTAAGTTCCTCCGACCTGCTGATGCTCACCGCGGACCATGGCTGCGATCCCGATCCGCGCTGGCCGACGACGGACCATTCACGAGAGTACGTGCCGATCTTGGCGTACTCGCCGGGAGGGGGCGCGGGCGTGAACCTGGGCGTGCGGGACACGCTGGCGGATATGGGGCAGACGATTGCCGAGAATTTCGGCGCGACGATTCCGCATGGCAGGAGTTTTTTGAGTGAGATGGGGAAGCAACGAACTAATGAAGTAGCGGGATAGCGAGGAGCTCAACTAGTGATGCGAAATGAAAATTCCTGCGTCAGAACCAGTCGCTGCGATAGGCCAACCACCAACTAAAGACACCGATGGGAATCGTGGCCAGCAGCGACCACATGATGGGCAACGTGAAGTCCGCAATCAGCCCGAGCGAAACGAAAGTGGCCCAGAAGACCTTGCGTTCCATTCTCTTATTCTACTGCCGCGAACTGCCCTATCGCCGCTCGGAGGGGAGATGAGTTCCAAGAAGCACACATGTCGAGGGCAAATCTGCTCGCACCGCGTTCGACACCAAGAACTCCAGACGGAAAAGTGGGCAGACTCAAGTCTGCCCCACATACGCAAGCCGGAAGGAGCGAGAGCGAATGCTGGGGTCGCATCCAACGGCTTAACTCTTGTGGATTCCTAAGCATTGCGGATAGAGTAGGGGCGCGAAAACTGCCTTCCCTATGACCGATCAACGAAAAACACTCGGGCGCATATTTGTGGCTATTTCCCTCGTCGTTTTCGGGGTTCAACATTTTATTTATGGCGGATTCGTTGCATCGCTGGTACCTGCGTTTATGCCGGGGCGGCTGTTCTGGGCGTACTTTGTCGGCGTGGCGTTCATTGCGGCGGCTTTCGGTATTCTCACAAAAATGCTGGCGCGGCCGGCGGCAACGATGCTGGGAGTGATGTTTTTTCTTTTTGTGATGCTCCTGCACCTTCCAAGGATTGCTGAGAATTCCACCGATGGAGATGAATGGACCAGCGGATTTGTGGCGCTGGCCATGTGCGGAGGCGCGTGGATTCTCGCCAGCGCCGCACCTTTGGAAGAGCGTGAAAAGGCCGATCCGTTCTTGAAGCTCGGGCGGTATTTCTTTGCGCTGGCTTTCGTGGCGTTTGGGATTCAACATTTTGCTTTTGGGCGTTACGCGGCAGGACTGGGGCCGCCGTGGATTCCCGGGGGACCACTTTTGTCCTATCTCTTCGGTGTCATCTTCGTTGCCGCAGGTGCTGCGATTATCATTGGGAAAAAGCACGACTTGGCGGCAACACTCCTGGCATCGATCACCTTTTTGTACTTCCTGCTTCTTTATGTTCGACTCATTACTAAGCAATTGCATGATCCGCGGCCATGGACTAGCGGATTTGAGATCCTGGCCATGTGCGGAAGTGCTTTGGTTCTCGCCAGCAGCATTCCAAGAGAAGAGGACGGACGGATCTAAAGACCCGCACTACGACGAGTCAGGCTTAAGCCCGGCGCCTGCAAGACGAGTTTGGTTCATCACAACTTCCTAACGTGCGGTGCTGTAAGCTGAAAGCTCAAATTCAGTGTGGTCTCAAGTCGAGGGAGGATACGTATGTTCAATAAGGGTGGAGGCGGCGACGACGCGGCATTTGAAATGAGAAGGGACGGCCCGCTTTTGAAATTCGGAGCCATCGGCATCGGGGTGATTCTTATTCTGTTGGTGCTGGGAGTTTTCCTGTTGCGCGTGACGCGCATCGAGGCAGGGCATGTGGGCGTGGAAATCAATCTAGCTGGCAAGCAGCGCGGTGCGTCGGAAATACCGGTGCGCACGGGCTGGGTGGTGTATTCGCCATTGACCACGCAAATCATCGAATTCCCGACGTACGTGCAGACGGTGAAATGGACCAAGGATACGAGCGAAGGGCATCCGATCAACGAAGAGATGGGCTTCAACTCGAAGGAAGGAATGGAAATTTTCGTGGACGTCTCGCTGTCCTATGCCATCGAAGCAGCGAAGGCGCCGGACTTCTACGTAAAATACCGCCTTGCGGACATGGAGTCGTTCACTCACGGGATTCTGCGCGACGTGGTGCGCAACTCGCTGAATGAGGTGGCTTCGACGTACGTTGTGGAAGATATCTATGGAGAAAAAAAGGCAGAGTTTCTCAACAAGGTGGAAACGAAGATTGAGCAGAAACTGTCGCCCGTAGGAGTGGGCGTGCAACAGTTCGGCTTCATCGGCGCGCCGCGCGTGCCGACGGTGATCGCGACGGCCATCACGGCGAAGGCGCAGGCGATCCAGCAGGCGGAACGCGCTAGAAACGAATTGGCAACGACGCAAGCGGAAGCCGCGAAGAAAATCGCGGAGGCGGAGGGGGACGCCAAGTCTCTGGTAACTCGCGCGCAGGGCGAGGCCGATGCCAATCGCATCCGGCAGAATTCGTTGACACCACAATTGCTGGAGTTGCGGCGGATTGAAAACAATCGCGCGATGATCGACAAGTGGAACGGCGCGTTGCCGACAGTGCAGACGGGACAAGGCGGGGGAATGATTTTGCAGTTGCCGAAGCCGCAGTAGAGGGCAGGACATGGTTCAAAAGAAAGAGGGGCACCCGCCACAGCGGGTGCCCCTGCAAGAATAGTCCAGAGAGATCCCTCACTTCGCTACGCTACGTTCGGGATGACGACGCTTCGTCGCGTCGTCAGTTGCCGGCGGCGGAGGTTTTTTCCATCGGAGCGTAGTAGCCGTTGCGAGTGCGGGCCACGAGCTTGCCGCGGCCCCGCGGGGGAACCACCGTCACGGCAACGGAGCGGAAAGTGCCGTCGCGGAGAGTGTTGGTGGGGTAGTAGGCCAGAATGTACTGGTTGCGAATGTCGTGCGCGACCTGTTCGCAAATACTGTGCACGTCATCGACATTTTCCGGAAAATAAGCCAAGCCGCCTGAGGCAGCAGCAATTTGCTCAAGCACTTTGCGGGCGCGCTTGGATTCCTTCTTGTTTTCCTGACCGAGGAGCCCGATGGTGTAGATCACCGTATCGGTCTTCTGGACTACGCGAATCTTTTTCTCCAGGGACTTGCGGCTGGCGTTGTCTTCGCCATCGGTGACGACGAGGAGGACTTTCTTGTGCTTGGAAGCTT
>JBGPIX010000420.1:0-4392 GCA_041485085.1 Candidatus Acidiferrum sp. | reverse complement strand
GCATCGAGATCGCAGACAACGGCGTCGGCATCTCCGAAGAGAAAATGCCGCACGTCTACGTCGAAGGCATCGGGCTGAGCAACGTGCGTGAGCGCCTGCGCGTCTTGTACGGAACGGATTTTCATCTGGACATTGAGAGCCGCCCAGGCGAGGGCACCGTGATCCGTATCGAGATTCCCGAATTGGTGGCCACGATGCAAGATGTGCGATGAAGAGTTGTAGTTACAGCAGCAGAAGCGCAAAATAAAGCCATGGCTCATCCCTATCCGAGGGCGGCCCTGGAAAAGTGAGCCTGTTATAGGACAGCTTGGGCGCATGGTAAACTCCCAGTGCGGATGAGAAACTAAAAGGAATGAGATACCCGGCCCGAACAACGGCTCCGGGTTCACAAAGAGAGAGGTACTGTGGCTACCAAGAAATTAGAAAATGCAAGACCGGCAGGACGCGGCCGCGGAGCGCTAATTTCGCCCGAACTGGCGCGAGAGATGTGCACTTGCGGACACAAAGCAGGCGTCCACGCCGCCCTCAAATACTCCTGCCAGGCCCCGGGCGACCACAAAGGCTTCTGCCCGTGCATGCGCTTCCTATCGGCTAAGGAATGGCGTGCGAGCAAAGCGCGTTCCGCCTAGCGAAACCTCTGCGCAAACAAGTTGCGTCCGCGGCCTACAGTGATTTGTCGGCTCGATGGATGCCAGAACACAGAGAAGATCCTGCGTGGGTTTCCCTCCCACTCTATTCGTCGCGTAGCGCGACCATGGGATCGACTTGCGTGGCGCGCCTCGCCGGGATGTAGCAAGCCAGCAACGCCGACAACATCAGCACCGCCGCCACCGCGCTGATGGCCGCCGGATCGATCGCATTGACCTGATACAAAACGGTCTTCATCAAGCGGCCGACAAAGTACGTGCCACCCAGTCCCACCACTAACCCGACCAGCGCGAGCAGCATCCCCTCCTTCAGCACCAACCGAAGCACCTGCTGTGGGCCGGCTCCGAGCGCCATGCGCAATCCGATTTCGTGCGTGCGCTGCGCCACCGCAAACGACATCACGCCATAAATGCCAATGGCCGCCAGCAACAGCGCGACACCGGCAAAACTCGCAAATAGCGCCGTGGAAAAACGGTCGTCGGCCAGCGACTCATGCACCAGCTGATCCATGGTCTTTATCTGGTCCACTGGAAGATCCGGATCCACGGAGCGCACCATCGCCGTAATGCTCTTCGTCATGCTGGCGGCATCGCCAAACGTGCGAACCGCCACTCCCGCTTGCGGCCAGGGAGATTGCCAGAAAGGCACATCGATTTCCGGAAAGCCGTCGCCGCGCACGCCACCATTGTGCACGTCATGATAAACGCCCACGATTTGCCACTCGATCGGCGGGCCAAGCCTGGTGACGCCTGGAATCAACTGCTCAACCACAATGCGCTGCGCCAGGGGATCAACCTTGGACAAATATTTTTTCGCAAAGGTTTCATTCACTACCGCGACCGGGAGGCCGCCCGCCGCGTCTTGCGCGGTGAGCTCCCGTCCCTGCAACATTCGAATCCCAAACGTCCGGAAGTATTGCGGCGTCACCATATTGAAACCCGCACCCGGACGCGAGGAGGGATCGTCCACCACCTGCCCGGCCAGGTTGAACGGCATGCCAAAGTTTGTGCCGATAATGGGCATGCCCGTGGACGCGCTGGCAGCAGTGATTCCCGGTAGCGCGCCGATCTTTTCCAAAAGTTGCCGATAAAACGCGTTGATCTGTTCGGGATGAGCGAAGCGCTCGTTTGTCACCGGTAGATAAAACGTCAGCAAGTGGTCTTGTCGAAATCCGAGATCAACGCGCGACAATTTCCAGAAACTGTGAATCACCAGTCCCGCTCCCGCTAGCAGTGTGAGCGCCAGCGCGAATTCGACGACCACCAGCGTACGCCGCAATCCCTGGCGGCCCGTGGAACTGGAAGCGGACCGCCCCGTTTCCTTCAAGGTATCGCTCAGATTTAACTTCGCGGTTTGCCACGCCGGAGCACACCCAAACAAGATCCCGCACAGAAGCGACGCTGCGAGGCTGAAGAACAGTACCGGCAGGTTCAATCGAAAATCTGCTTCCGAAGGCAGCGTATTTGGCGGCATGCCAGCCACGATGACTTTGAGCAATCCCCACGCGAGACTTACGCCGAGGATTCCGCCAATCACCGACAAAGCAACACTTTCCGTCAAAAATTGCGCAAAAAGTTGCCAGCGCGTCGCGCCCATCGCCGCCCGAACGGCAATTTCTTTTTGCCGCACCGTGCCCCGCGCGAGTAGAAGATTCGCCACGTTCACGCAAGCAATCAACAAGATAAATCCCACGGCGCCCATCAGCAGCCACAAGTTCTTGATGGTGTCCTTGCTGATGAAGTCGTTCTGCAGCGGTTCGACGGCCGCGCCCCATCCCTTGTTTGATTTTGGATAGACTTCGGCGATGTGGCGCGTGACGGAGTCCATGTCTGCGTTAGCCTGCTGTAGAGTGACTCCCGATTTCAGCCGGCCCATCACCAAAACAAAATGAAAATCGTGATTGATCTGCTCCGGCTTAAACGCCAAGGGAACGAAGATCTGCGATTCTAGTCGGTCGGGCTGCCCGGCCGCCAGCACACCAACGACCGTGTAAATCTCGCCATTCATTCGAACGGGTTTGCCGATGATGTCGCGGTCGCTTCCGAAGCGTTCTGCCCAAAGCTTGTGAGTCATTACCAGTACTCGGTCTCTGCCAACCTCGCCCTCCTCTGGCAGAAAATCCCGCCCCAAGAAGAACGGCGTTCCCACCATGTCGTTGAAGCCCGGTGTGGTTACCCGGATCTGGACTTGCTCGGGATGATCCGAGGTAGAGAGCGTGTAATTGCCCCCCGTCCACGCGCATAGGGATTGAAAGACGGTGCTCTGCCTCTTCCAATCGAGAAAGTCGCCGGCGGAAACCCCGTTGCGGTTTCCGTTGATTTTCGACCAGACCATGACTAGTTGGTCCGGATTGGGATATGGCATGGGAGAAAGCAGGGTGGCGTAAACCACGCTGAAGATTGCGGTGTTTGCCCCGATCCCCAGCACCAGCGCTAGCAGGGCCACAGAAGTGAAGCCCAAGTTCTTGCCCAACAGACGGAAACCGAAAGTCAGATTCCGAACGAGATTCCTCATGCGCTCCCCCCTTGGTTAGACACACGACCACTCGTTGGAGGAATAGACGTTGGGTAGGGCGAATAGTCACTTCTCCTGCCTGGAAAATCGCAAGGAGAGAGAAGGGGATGGTTTCAACAAAACCGCTTACCGTTTCCTTCGTCTAAGCGGGGGCACGGGCGCGCCCAATCTGTAGCCGATCTCAATCCAAAGGAGAAATTACGATGAAGCGGTCTTCGCTTGCGCTGTTTGCCGTCGCTCTGCTTGCCGTCGTCGGAACGAGTCTCTACGGCCAGGGCCAGTCGCAGAATCAACCCACGGGTTCCACGCGTTCTCGGGCGGACGAGACCCTCGAATGGTGGAACCAGATCGGCAATAAACTGATCGCCATGGCCAAAGATTTTCCCGAAGACAAGTACGATTTCAAAGTACAGAAAGACGAGCGCACCTTTGCTGAAAATCTTCTGCACGTTGCCGCGGTCGATTACGATCTAATCAGCAGGGTTTCCGAATCGAACATTGGCCCCGACTTTGGCAAGGACAAGCACAACCCGTCGCGCGACGTTTACAAGACGAAAGCCGACGTGGTGAAACTCATCGAACAGGCCGTCGCCGACGGGGCCGCCGTGATCAAACAGCAGGGCGATGCCGGGCTGGACAAAACGACTCCATTTGCGTGGGAAACCGGGAAGCATGTGGTCCACAATTCCTATATCTGGATCACCGCCATCGAGCACAGCACCGAGCACTTCGGTCAGCTGGTTGTGTACTATCGCGCGAACAACCTGGTGCCGCCGGACTCACGGCGGTAAATAAGTCCTTGAAAGTTCTCGACTGCAATCCCTAATTCCCGCATTGTCGGAGACGGTTCTATGACGCCGAACGAGTTTCGCGGCCTCACTCTGAGAATCTGTGGATTACAGATCAAGTGCCATTTTCAGGGCGCGGTCTAGTTCGATGAGTTTGCCGGGGGAGAGCGCCCCGACGTAATTCGTGAGTTCCGCTTTTCTCAAACTCACGAGATTGTCACACATGATCCAGCTTGGATGTTTCATGCCTTCTTCTAGGTCGACCGCAACTTGCGTCGATAGCCCTTCGCCATTCGTGAATACCGGCGCGCAAATGACTGTTGAGAACTTGGAATCGATCAGCACCTGACGGCTGACGATAACGAAAATCCGGTGCTGTTTGGGATCGCCCCCCGGCTTGAAGACACGATAAAGCTCGCCGCGGGTCATTCGCCAGACGCCT
>JBGPIX010000419.1:0-4406 GCA_041485085.1 Candidatus Acidiferrum sp. | reverse complement strand
CGACGCAATCGCCAATAAAATCGCGGTTATTTTTGAGGCCGCCTGGGAGGAATCCTTCGCGTGCAGCATCAACGGCTCCGGGAAGATAGGCAATGGCGGAATGATCGATCTCGAGGGATACGGATTCGATTCCTCGTTCCGGATTTCCAAGCGCCATTTCCCGCGCGTGGCCGAGCAAGCCGAAACCCGTAACATCTGTCACCGCGTGTATCGGGGAGGTGGCTCCTGCTTTTTCCTGTAGCTCTTGCAACGCTTCCGAGGCCGTGCGGTTTAATTCCGCCATCGAAGCGATGGCCGCCTGCACGGAGACGGGTGCGGCGCGGTCCTTCTTCAAGGCCGTGGAAAGCACGCCCGTGCCAATGGCTTTGGTCAGCAGCAGGACGTCGCCGGTGCGCGCGCCGACATTTCGCCAAACTCGTTGCGGATGGATGATGCCCGTAACCGCGTAGCCAAATTGAATGTCGTCGTTGCGAATCGAGTGGCCGCCGATGACGCTGCATTTCGCTTCCGCCATCTTCGAAAGGCCGCCGCGAATAATCTGCTCGAGAATTTCCGGATCACCTTTGTCGGGGAAGCCCACGATCGATAACGCCGAAACGGGCTTTCCTCCCATCGCGTAGACATCACTCAGTGAATTCGCGGCTGCGATCTGTCCGAAGGTGTACGGGTCGTCAACGATCGGCGTAAAGAAATCGACCGTCTGCACCATCGCCATTTCAGGGCTGAGCAGATACACCCCGGCGTCGTCGTTGGTATCGAAACCAACGAGCACGTTCGGATCAGTTGGCCGCGGCAAACGGCGCAAAACGGAATCCAGCAACCCTGGACTCAGCTTCGCCGCTCAACCCGCTGCCTTGACCATGGCCGTGAGTTTCACGGATGGGGTCAAGTCGCACCTCGCTGTATTGCCGTTTGATTATAGCGAGGTGGCTCGGTTCGTGCTTGCGCAGAAATAGAAGAATGACAGTATGCTCGGCTGAATCAGCATGCGCCGCGGGGCTCAAAGTGAAAACACTACGTCCCCTCAGAGGCGTCCGTTTGTTTGGGTTTCCGCAGGTAAATAAACCAATAAACCAAACCCACCATCAGAGATCCGCCGAATGTATTTCCTATCGTGACGGGAACCAGGTTTCGCAGAAAACCCATCCAGGTTAAAGCGGCATACGAGGAGGCCGATTCATGGATTAGGGTCCAGTATTCAGGCGGCGCAAACGTCTTGATTAGAAGACCGGCCGGAATGAAATACATATTCGCCACGCTGTGTTCAAATCCCACGGCCACGAAGGCGGTGATCGGAAAAAGGATCGAGAGGACCTTGTCCGTCGTCGTCCGGGCACTGTAGCACAACCACACCGCCAGGCAGACCAGCGCGTTGCAGAGAATCCCTAGTGTCACTGCCTGGACAACGCCAAGATTGCACTTGTTTTGCGCGATGGTGAGTGCGTTCTTGCCCACCGCTCCCGCGCCAAAGGAATATTGCTTCGCCATGAAGACCAGCCCAGCAGTAGCCATCGCCCCAATCAAGTTGCCGACGTAGACGACCACCCAGCTTCGCAATAATTGTGCGGTGGTCACCTTCTTATTGGCCCACGCCATCACAATGAGGTTGTTCCCGGTGAAAAGTTCGGCGCCGGCCACAATGACGAGGATCAGACCCAAACAGAATGTCAGTCCTCCCAGTAACCGGTTCACGCCGTAGGGAAGGGGCGACGCTGTTACGGTCGTGGCAAAGAGCGCTCCCAGCGCGATGAAAGCTCCCGCGAGGATCCCCAGTGCCAGCATGGTCAAAGAATCAAGGCTTGATTTCTTCACGCCGACACTTTCCGCGCGTTCCGCCATCTCTGGCGGAAGCCACGCATCAACGTGAAAGCGCACTTCCCTCGGGTTCTCAACTTTCATGGTCGCCTCCGATGGTATACTACACGATTATAATAAAGTAGATATACATCACACGCACTTTCTTTGAAACTCGCGATTGTCACCCGCCGCATTGCACGCGGTGGCGCGGAAGTTCCTTCAGCTTCGAATACATCGTACATAAGCGGGGACGAAGGAGATCCCGGCTCGTTCATTGACCGCGTTTCTTAGCGAGCAATTCACACGCCATCCGGGAAAGCATAGCGATCTGCGGCCATGCCGTTGACGCGCACGAACGTGCCATGCTGGCTCGCTTTCGACGCAGTCCCCTTCTGGGAAATGACCACTTCACCCCAAACTGATCCACGACTTAGACCTCCGGATACTTGCGTGCCCCATGCGGAAAGTGTTCTTATCTTCGGATGCCCTGGGACATCTGGCTGATTTTTTTCGTGCTCGGCGTGATTCTGCCCTGGCGTGGACGCGCGCGGATGAAAAAATTGCTGGCTATGCCGCACGTCAGCTCGATGGAGCGGTTGGCGCTTTACGCTTCGACGATTGCGTTTCAGTGGTTTGCCGTCGCGGTGGTCGCTTGGCGCGCCTGGGCGCACGGATTCACGGCCTCCCAGCTTGGTTTGCTTGTTCATGACAGAAGCCGGATTCTTGTTGCTTCCATTGTCGGCGCCGCGACGATTGCGCTTTTTCAATGGCTGAACCTGCGGCGCGTTGGGAAAATTCCTGTGGAAGCTCGGGGCCCCGTTCAAGCCATTGCCGAACGGATTCTGCCGCAATCCACGGTGGAGTTGCCTCCCTATCTCGCGCTCGCGATTACGGCGGGACTTTGCGAGGAGTTTCTTTACCGCGGGTTCGCCATGGCTGTCCTCACGCATGTAGGATTGCAAGCATGGGCGGTGGTGCTCATTTCCTCCGTCCTTTTCGGACTTGCACACAGTTACCAGGGACGCGGCGGGGTGGTGATGACGCTGATCATTGGTACTATTCTGGGATCAAGCCGGATCGCCTACGATTGCCTCGTGCCGGCGATTTTCTGGCATAGCGCCGTGGATGTGGTCGCCGGGACTGCGGGACCCCGGTATTTGACTCATGGACCGCCCGCCGACACGGGAAGGAGCGCTTAAACCGCAGTAAATTGTCATTTACTATTATGTTAACAACTGGCCCAGCCCCTCCGTCCGAAACTGCCATCGTGCGTGCGCTCGGCGAATTCCGGCTCACGGCAACAGACGAGCAAGTGCTTCAAATTCAACAATATATAAAGATTTTGTTGCAGTGGAATGACAAGGTAAATCTGACCGCGATTCGCGATCCCCTGGAGATACTTTATCGTCATTTCTGCGAAAGTATGTACGCCTCGGTTGCTGTGCCCATCGAAGACGGTCGGCTCGCCGACGTTGGCTCCGGCGGCGGCTTTCCGGGCTTGCCCCTAAAGATTATCCGCCCCAATCTGAGAGTTTTTCTGGTCGAATCAAGCATAAAGAAGGTGACTTTTCTCGCGGAAGTCACTCGTGAATTGGGACTTAAGGACGTTCAGGTGCTTGCGCGCCGTTATGAAGAGCTTGGTGAAGAGGTCGCACCGCTCGACTTCGTTTGCTCGCGGGCGCTCGGAGAATTCCCGGCTTTTCTAGAATGGGCGCGATCGGAACAGATTGCAGCGAAACGAGTTATTCTCTGGATTGGGGCCCGCGACCTCCCGGAGATCCAGAAGATCCGCACTTGGGACTGGGCCGAGCCTATCCAAGTCCCCAATTCACTGCGGCGTCTCCTCCTCGTGGGCACAAAGAGACCCCCGGTCGTCGGCACATCGACCTGATACCATTGGGTTTGTTCAGTTCTTAAGAATTGTTCTCTATTTTCAGCCTTTCGTTCCACGTGGAACATCTTTGTGCGCGCGCAGAATGGGTAGGAGCTGGGGATCGTTCCACGTGGAACAAATTCGAAATCGTCGCTTCGCAGCAACATCGAATTGTTCCACATGGAACAATTCGCGGGCTATGAGCACGATTTCCACCAAAAAAGGGAGGTTCCACGTGAAACATCTTGCATCCTGAGGCCATCTTTGCTAGATTTTCGCTCGCGAGGAAGCGTTTGGCCCGGATCATTGCCGTAGCTAACCAAAAAGGTGGGGTGGGAAAGACCACGACGGCGGTGAATTTAGCCGCCTGCCTCGCTGCCGCTGAACAACCTACTCTCCTGATCGACTGCGACTCCCAGGCAAACTCGACCGCAGCCATCGGCTTTCCGAAGGATCCTTCACGCAGAACTCTCTATCAATCGCTAATTCTCGGCGAGCCCTTTGACAAAATCCTCCAAAAATCGCAGGTGGAGGGCTTGGATGTCGTCCCCGCCGACAAAAACCTCGCTGGGGCGGCTGTCGAGCTCGTAAATGCCGAAAACCGCGAATACAAGCTGCAAACAGCCTTGAAGGCCATACAGGACAATTACCGCTTTATCATCTTGGACTGCCCGCCAGCCCTGGACCTGCTGACACTGAATGCCCTGGTGGCGGCGAGCGCTGTCCTCATTCCGAT
>JBGPIX010000418.1:0-4431 GCA_041485085.1 Candidatus Acidiferrum sp. | reverse complement strand
CCAGATTGGTCTGGTCATGCTGATCGGGCTGGCCAGCAAGAATGCAATTCTGATCGTGGAGTTTGCGGAGCAACTGCGAGGTCAAGGACTATCGGTCGTCGAAGCCTCGGTTGAAGCGGCGCGCATCCGTCTGCGGCCCATTTTGATGACTTCGCTGGCATTCATCCTGGGCGTCGTTCCTCTGGTGTTGGCGCAGGGCGCTGGCCGCGCGGGCCGAATTTCCGTAGGCACGACGGTCTTTGGCGGAATGATTGCCGCGACCACCTTGAACTTGGTGTTCATTCCTGTCCTGTACGTTATCGTGCGCAGCATCGTTCCGGGACGCGTTACGCAGGCCATGCCTCACGGCGATTGAGCTTCCATTGCGGCTCAGGCCGCGCAGAAAGCATTAAGGATTTCAAACAATCCTTGGCGACATTTCAACAGGAACCCGCCGCAACGTTGATCCTGCTAAAGTCTTTCTCCGTTTTGCCGATAACCCCAGCGTAGAGGCGCATCATAGCTCGCCTTGGACGAGAAGGAGCACGCGTGTCCGTAACCGGAATCAATCAGGCCGCTGGCGCAGACTTGCTAAATCTCTTTAGCCAGAGCGTGGGACAGGGTTCGGTTGACATAGCCGCCAGTGCAAGCGCCGCGCAACTCAAAGTAGCTGTTGCGGAAGCCAAGTTGAACGAAGCTTTCCTGGTCGGCAGCGGCGGAAGTGACCCCGGCAATCAGCTAACCGTGTACGCGTAACCTCTGCTGAAACCCCGCAAGATCTCCCTGATTCGAAATAAAATGAATTATCGCTGAATCTCCAGTAGCATTCAGCCATGACCCCACGCGCGCGCTCCCGACGTTCCTTTCTCGCCATTTCGGCGGTGATGCCGTGGGCTCTCTCGGCTCGTGCGGCGAAATCAATTCCTGTGGGGCTGGAACTGTATTCCGTGCGCGATGAGTTGAAAAAAGATCCCGAGGGCACGGTGCGCGCCGTCGCGCAGATGGGATATCAAGGCGTCGAGTTCTATGCCCCTTATTTCGAGTGGTCCGAGAGTCAAACCAAGCAGATGAGAAAGCTTCTGGACGATCTCGGGATCCGGTGCTTCTCGACCCATAACGACAGCTCCTACTTCGGCCCGGAGAAAATCAGCCGGGCGCGCGACATGAATTTAATTCTTGGAAGCAAGTACGTAGTCATGGCTTCGTCCGATCCGAAACCTGGACTAGATGGTTGGAAAACCATCGCGGACGCTCTGAATGTGGCCGCCGATCAGCTTGAATCATCGGGTTTGAAAGCCGGATACCACAATCACCAACTGGAGTTTACTCCCGTCGAAAACCAGCGCCCCATCGAAATGCTCGCCAAGAACACGAAACCATCCGTCATGCTCCAATTGGATGTGGGCACTTGTCTGGAGGCGGGCTCCGATCCGGTGGCGTGGATTCGCGCGAATCCGGGAAGAATCCGCTCGCTTCATCTCAAGGACTGGTCACCGGAACCGGCAAAGGGTTACACCGTTCTGTTCGGTGAAGGCGCCGCCCCGTGGAAGAGCATTTTTGAAGCCGCCGAAAGCGCCGGTGGGGTCGAGTATTACCTCATCGAGCAGGAAGGCAGCAGGTTCAACGAGATCGAGACTGCCCGCCGCTGCCTGCAGTCCTTCCGGATCGCCCATCCAGAATAACGCCACCCCCTCAGGAAGGTTGTTTTCATCCTAGTTCAGCCGTTGTCTAGCCGGGAAAGCCGCGCGTCACCAGGCCCTGTGACTTGGATCACAGCATGCAGCTCCACCTTGGACCAACATAAGACCAAGGAGGCGAACTCCGATGATCACCGCTACCGCCAAAACCACATTAAGATTTCATGACATTTTATTCGCAACAGATTTTTCGCCCGCCGCCGCTCACGCGATTCCTTACGTCAAAAAGATCGCCAAACATTTCGATGCCAACCTCGTGACCCTGCACGTCCGCCCAGCGATCGTGGACATAATGAATGAACCGGGCAGTTGGCCAGCCGACATTGAAGCGCTACGAATTGAAGACGAGAAGCACCGCAAAGAAGTACTCGACGCTTTTGCGGGAATCCGCACCGAGGTTCTGTTGGAGCAAGGCACTATTCAGTCCTGCCTGCAAACGGCCATCAAGAAGAACAATTCGGACTTGGTGGTGATCGGCACACGGGGACGCACCGGTCTTGGAAAGATTCTCATGGGCTCGGTTGCGGAAGAAATCTTCCGCACGGTAACCTGCCCGGTGCTCACCGTTGGACCGCATTCGAACGCATCTCGCGTAGCGTCCGGCCAGTTCCGCGAAATTCTCTATGCGACGGATTTCAGCCCCGAATCGCAAGTCGCCGCCGCGTACGCAGTGTCCCTGGCCCAGGAATTCCAGTCTCGGCTGGTTCTCTTGCACGTGATCCCCGACTTTAAGGCCGGCGACCTCATTTCCCCGCACGAAGTCGCGACGTCTTCGGAGAATCTGCTCCGCAAGCTGGTCCCGCCCGAAGCCCAGGCGTGGTGCAAGCCCGAGTACTTCGTGGAACGCGGCGACCCCGCGGAGAAGATTCTGGAATTCGCCAGCCTGAGAGAAACGGATCTCATCGTTCTCGGTGTGCGGCCCGAAAAGGGAGTGCCTGGCGCGGCAACGCATCTGCCGATTGCGACCGTCCACAAGGTCGTGGCTCACGCCACTTGCCCAGTACTCACGGTTCGTCATTAGCCGCCCGAGGCGAGACCGCGTAGCAGTGCTCGCTGGAAGTCCCTGAACGCGATGGAGGGTCGATTGACTCCCGAATCTGCTGTCCGCATCGCCTACTTCTCCATGGAAATCGCGGCAGATCCTCGTTTTGCGACGTATGCCGGGGGCCTAGGCGTATTGGCCGGAGACACGCTCCGCTCGGCTGCAGATCTTGGGATTCCGATGGTGGGCGTGACTCTCCTGCACCGTAAGGGCTATTTTCGTCAGCATCTCGACTCACAAGGACAGCAAAGCGAAGAGCCCCAAGAGTGGAAACCTGAACAAGTTCTGGAACCCCTGGAACCGACAATCTCCGTACGCCTGGACGACCGGGAGGTCAAGGTCCGTGGCTGGCGACACTCGGTCACCGGTCTCACAGGTCATCGGGTGCCAGTCTATTTTCTGGATGTGGACCTTCCTGAGAATTCCGGTTGGGAGCGAACGCTCACGGATCAACTCTACGGCGGCGACGAAACCTATCGTCTCTGCCAAGAGGTCATTTTAGGAATCGGCGGAGTGCGTTTTCTTCGCGCCATGGGCCACCGGAACATCTCCCGCTTCCACATGAACGAAGGCCACTCCGCTCTTCTCACCATCGCTCTCTTAGAAGAGGAAATCGGCCGGCATAACCTGACGAAGACAAGCGACGCTGACATCGAAAAAATTCGTGAAAAATGCGTATTTACAACGCATACCCCCGTGCCAGCCGCTCTCGATCAATTCTCACTGGATTTGGCCGCGCGAATTTTGGGAACGGACCGCGTTCGCACCTTCAGCGATACGCATTGCTGCACGGATGGAACTCTGAACATGACTTACCTGGCGCTGCGCTGCTCGCGCTACGTCAATGGCGTCGCGATGCGTCACGGCGAAGTGTCGCAAACCATGTTCCCTAATTATCCGATCCACTCCATCACCAACGGCGTTCACGCCGCGACCTGGACTTCCGCTTCGTTTCGGGAACTGTATGACCGCCACATTCCCGAGTGGCGCCACGATAACATGTACCTCCGTTACGCCGTGGGCATCAGTGCCGAGGAAATCCGGCAAGCCCATCTGCAGGCCAAACACGAGTTGCTCGGCGAAATCTATAAAGCCACCGGTGTACAACTCTTGGAAAACGTTGCGACTTTGGGGTTTGCCCGGCGCGCGGCGGAGTACAAGCGCGCCGATCTGCTCTTCTCCGATTTGAACCGGCTTCGCGCCATCCGGAAGAACTCCGGTCCCTTCCAAGTTATTTTCGGTGGAAAGGCTCATCCCAAGGACGATGCGGGAAAAGCCGTCATTCGCAAAGTCTTTGAAGCCGCCGCTGCACTGCGCGATGTCATTCCTGTTGTCTACGTTAGCGACTACGATTTTCGATGGGCACAACTGTTCACAGCGGGCGTGGACCTCTGGCTCAATACCCCGCACAGGCCGTTCGAAGCTTCCGGCACCAGCGGGATGAAGGCGGCCCTCAATGGTGTTCCGAGCCTCAGCGTTCGGGATGGCTGGTGGGTCGAGGGGCACTTCGAGGGCGTCACGGGCTGGTCCATCGGCTACGACGAGGATCCCGAACACCACGACGTTGAGATTGCGTCGCTCTACGACAAGTTGGAGCACACCATTCTGCCCCTGTTCTACTCACAGCCACCGCTCTATGCTCGGCTGATGCGTTCCACTATTGCCGTGAACGGATCTTTTTTCAACACTCAGCGCATGCTTGCCCAATACGTG
>JBGPIX010000417.1:0-4435 GCA_041485085.1 Candidatus Acidiferrum sp. | reverse complement strand
TTGTGGAAACCACTGTTTCGATGCGGAAGATCGGGGGTCTCGGCGTGCTCCTGACCAAGGAGCTCGCGGCCACGCGCGACTATGCCTACCTGTTCGGACGCAACCGCATCCGCCTGACCCTCGCCGCCGCCTGATCGTGGTCGGGGCCGGACGCAAAGTTAGGCCCTAACGTCTTGATCCCTTTGCGCGCCCCTTGATTGCCAGGGCGCGCATACCCCCAGAAATACCCCCAAGCGCGTCGGCCTGCGTTGACGATGCGCTCGCAACCGCCGCCGCTCTGTTCCGCCCTGATACGGGTTTCCTGAGTTTGCGCCTCCTCACCCATCCCAAGGAGGCACCGCCTCACCACCGCCCCACAAGCCGCGCCGTTCTTCGCGCGCCTCGCCCTGCACCCCGCTTGAGCGGCGATCCCTTCGGCGCGTAGCGTTCATACACCTAGGCCAGCGTCGGCAAACCTGCTCGGCATTCACGTCTAACCCGGCGCACGTCGCGCTTGGTCATGCCGGGATGCGGGCATATTCGCTGCCGGAGGAGTAATCTCTTCCGGATTTCTGTATCCGGAGGCCCCGTGTTACATAGCCGGGGGGGGGGGGAGCCTGATGACGTATTTCCAACCCGCATTCCTAACAAGTGCCGAATAATAATATGACGAAATCGGAAGTTGAAACCCGAATCCTGGATCTCAAACAGGATCTAGTAGACGCTTCCTTGGCATACGACGTTTGGCGGGAGTTCACCAGCGCCAATAACCGAGACGCGTTCGAAGGCGCAATGGGCCGGTTCCCTCGCTATTTCGAGGCGACCATCCATTCAAGTTTGGTAACAGTCGTTGTCACGTGTTATCGGCTGTTCGAAGATAGGCGAGACACGGCGAATTTTCCTCAGCTTTTGAGGGACTTGGCCGCTACGTGTGCATCATCGAATGATGTCACGAAAAAGACTTCTGCCTATTCGCAAGAAATCCTTCCGACGTGGAAGAAGGTTTCCATCTTGCGTAACAACGTATTCGGGCACCGGAGCAAGAAAATTAATCCCGTGGAAGCGTTCCAAAAAGCGAAGATTACTCCTGATCAGTTGCGGGATTTAATCAAAAACATGCGGTCGTTGTTGAATCTCCTTTCCCGGGAAACCTGCGGACGAAGTTTTGCATTCAACCGCAGCGCCAGGCGGGAAATAGGAAATTTTATGGCTTTGATTGGGAACGCTCGCGCTAACAACCGCATCGGAGCGATACGGTAATCCAATGATCCTCGACGAGTTCCGCGCCGCGAAGGAAATCTATGAAGAAATGCTTCAAGAGAGAAGTGATCTTCCCAATCTCCTAAACATTGTTGATAAGAAACTTGCCCACATCTCGAATCACATCGCTGTATGTCATAGAGTCATTGCGGAAAATAGAGCAGCGGCAAGTTCGCTCACGGCGTTTCTTCCGGGTACAAAAGCGAAGCACCTGCAAGCGGCAGAGCGTGCTTGCGTCACACTAGATCAGACGATTCAATTGCAAGATCAATTTTTCGATTTTAGGTACAAAGTATTGAAGCTCCTTTTCAAATGAGAAACTTGGATCGCAAGCGTTGTTTGGCTCGCTAGTTCGCGCCGTTAAACGCTAGCGTTAACCGAGCGAGACCCTCAACAGCCACGAGTGCCCATTTTTGACCGGATTGGGGAGCCAACCTCCACTGCGTACCGTTACTCGAAACGAAATTCCCATCTGCTGCAACCGAGCCCGAATTAGCGCTCGCGAAGGACGAACCAAAACGTCCTAACCAGCGCGAGAAGATTTAGATCGCAGATCCGGTCCCCGTCGCCCCGCACGCACGCGCGGAATCGCCACGTCGGACAAATCCCATTGGCCGGTCGCACTGTCTTTGCGCGCGCCCCGCACTCGGCCCTGCGCAAGCAGCTTGCGCGCGCGCTGATCGGACACCCCGAGCGCCCTTGCTAACCACGACGCGCCCCGTTTCGATTCCCCCGGATCCACTATCAGCGCATCGAGATCAGTAACCAGCTCGAACTCGCCTGGTCGCAAAACTGCGTCCGCCGGCCAGCTTCCCACGCCGTAAAAAGGACCGTAAAACTCCCACTTCCCCTCCGCAACAGTTTTACCCACCGTCAACAGCCTCCCAAGATAGTGCTAAGTATTTCATCTGATACCAAATTGGCCAGTCCACGAACCCCGCGCTATCCGCCCTCCCACGGCTCCACTATTGGGATTTCCTTTACGTGTTACTGGCAAGTAAAGGTTTCCGTCGGCTCCGGGGGCGTGAAAACGCTGGCGCGTTTTCGCCGCCCTCCGGGCCGTCAGGTAGCCCCATGACGACAGCACCGTCATATTGCCGCCTTCCAGCCCGCTTCAATCTGCCGCTGTTTTCTCAAATCAAGCCGCCTTTCGGTGAATGCTTACGACCTTCTCGCCAGCGCGTTGCTTGGCGTCGAGGAAATCCGCCCATCCTTGCATCATTTTCCTGCGCTCGGCGAGATACTCGGAGTGATGGTAGGCGGCGCGCACCTTGTTGGCCTCTTTATGCGCGAGCTGTCGCTCGATCACATCCGCGTCCCATCCCTGCTCGTTGAGAATCGTTGACGCTGTCGCGCGGAAGCCGTGGCCGGTCGCCCGCCCTTGGTAGCCCATGCGATACAGCGCGAAAAGGATCGTGTTTTCGCTCATGGGCCTTTTCGGATGATGCTCGTTCGGGAAAACGTATTCTCGCGCGCCTGTGATTTCCTTCAATCGCTCTAGCACCTCTATTGCCTGCGCCGAAAGCGGGACAAGGTGCTCTGCGCGGGTTTTCATGCGCTCGGCAGGGATGCGCCATTCGCGCTTGTCGAAGTCAAACTCCGTCCACGTCGCGCCTCGAAGCTCGCCCGTGCGGACAAACGTAAGAACGAGCAGCTTGATCGCCAGGCGCGTGAGCACCTCACCATTGAAGGTTTCGAGCTTTACGAGAAACTCCGGCAACTCGGCCTCGGAGAGTCTTGCGTAGTGCCGTACTTCGCGGGTCTTGAGCGCACCCCGCAAGTCGCGCGATGGATCATGCTTCGCGCGGCCGGTCGCAATGGCATAGCGGAATACCTGCCCTGCAATGATTCTCACCTTGGAGACAAGCTCCAGCGCATCGCGCCGCTCGATGCCGCGCAGCACGTCGAGCAATTCGGGCGCGTCGATCTCGGCAATCGGGCGTGCGCCAAGGCCGGGAAACAACTCGCGCTCAAGGCGCGTCAGCACCGCCCCGGCGTGCGCTGCCGACCACTTCTCGCACTGGTTGTCGTACCACTCGCGGGCTACCGCTTGAAACGTATTTGCCGCCAGGACGCGTTTGTGGCGCTTTTCGGCCTTGCGAACCACGCTAGGGTCCATGCCCTCGCCGAGGAGCTTGCGTGCCGCGTCGCGACGACTGCGGGCCTCGGCCAGCGTGATTTCCGGATACACGCCGAGCGAAAGCAGTCTCTCCTTACCGGCGAAGCGATATTTCATCCGCCAATGCCTGAGCGTGTCGCCATTCTTGGCCGCGCCCACCAAGAGATAGAGCCCACCCGCGTCGAACATCTTGCGGGGCTTACCGCTCGCCCGAACCCTGCGGCATTGCGTGTCAGTTAGCATTTCGCCTCCAAGGGCTTATTTCCGAGTAACAACTCGCGCAGAGCATCAGTCTGTGGACCGGCAAGGCGTACGATTAACGAAGGCGTCTTGATGGTCAGCGCGCCTTTCGTTCCAAGGGTCATGCGAACCCCAGTTCCCGCAGCTCGCGGCCTTTCGCGTGCTCCGCGCTTCACGTCCGATGGATTGTTCCCGGACTCCAGGACGCCGCGCGCCCAATCGCGGGCGGATCGTGCCTGAGTGAGCGACACCTCGGGATAGACGCCGAGCGAGACCAGTTTTTCCTTCCCGGCGTAGTGGTATTTCAGTCGCCAGTATTTCGCGCCGCCAGGCCGTACAAGCAAATACATTCCCGCGCCGTCGGCGAGCTTGTAGGCGCGGGCCTTCGGCTTTGCGTTAACGATTGCCGCATCTGTCAGGGGCATAGGGGTAGTTCTCCGATAGCGAACCTAAAACCACCCCCAAATCTACCCCTAACTACCCCTAGCTGTCCATGAATGCCCTCGGACCGGTTTGGACGGTCTTGCGGGTATTTCCCCTATGAAAATCGGCTCTAGTTGGACGGCATTGGACGCCGTTGGATGCCGATTTGGTGCCCGGGGCCGGACTCGAACCGGCATGGCCTTGCGGCCCAGGGATTTTAAGTCCCATGCGTCTACCAATTTCGCCACCCGGGCGGCGGCGCGGCAAGCAAGATTGGAGGCGGGAGTCGGAATCGAACCGGCGTCCACGGCTTTGCAGGCCGCTGCATGACCACTCTGCCATCCCGCCAGGGAATGCGATGAAAAAAGGGAAGGCCGCCCGGCCTTCCCTAGCCTAATCTGGAGCGGGAGAGGA
>JBGPIX010000416.1:0-4443 GCA_041485085.1 Candidatus Acidiferrum sp. | reverse complement strand
CGGGGATCCGCTCAATCTTATTCCGGAATTCGCACTCTCTTCCTCGTCAAGCCACCCGGTGATGCATGACCGGACGAGTCCGCTATCGCAACCAAGCCTGCGTGCCCAAATGCTTCAACTTGATGGCATTACTATGGGGCGTGCGGTGGGTACTCGCATCCTCTGCACCGATTGCCACAATAGCGATGACAATCGCGAGTTTGGTGGCGCCGGCCCGAATGGTCCGCACGGGTCGAAATGGACGCACATACTGGAGCGCCGCTACGAGTTCAGCCAGGCTGTGGCGCCCGGACTGCCGATCACCAACCTGAATCCGAGTCCCGACCTCAGCGTGAACGGCCCCTACGCGATGTGTGCGAAGTGCCATGATCTGAACCAAGTGGTGGCCGATACAAGCTTTGCCGAACACGGGGAGCATATCGAGGAAGGCTTTTCTTGCTCAGTGTGTCACTCGGCTCATGGCATGGGAGGGAATAACGCGAGCATCTCAGGAGAGCGGCTCGTCAATTTTGATATCAACGTAGTTGCGCCAAACGGATCAACTCCAATTTCCTATTCACGCGCAACTAATTCTTGCAGCCTCACTTGCCACAACCACTCGCATGCACAGCCCTCGGGCTCGGCGATAAGAATCAAAAACTAAGCCATAAGTGGCGTATATTCCGACAGTTGAGCAACTCCCGGTAGGTCAATTGTTTTCAGTTCCCACCTAATTGACTGGAGAGTTTGATGGACTAGATTCTTTGAGTGCAGCGACCTGGGTGTCACATTTTGCCAAGCGGCGGGAGACTTCGCCGGGAAGTATGGTTTTGAAACCCGTAGGACTGATGAATGCGGGATTTGGAATTTGCCGCCAGATGTTCAGGCTCTGCTCAAGCCAACTCCGAGCGCTTTGCCATTGGGCCAATTTTTCAGCCCGATTCGATTCACTCTCTGCCAGTTTCCCAGCAAGTGCACCCGCGCCCGTGTAGGCATCGACAAGCGCGTATCGCACTTCTTTATCTTCCGGGTTCGAGCGGTTCAAGGGCTCCAGAACTCCCATGGATTCAGCGTATTCGTGCTTGGCTTGTTCTGCCTTGCCGGTTTTGTAGAGGGAGGCCGCCAAATGATTGGCAGCGAGCGCGTAGTAGACTTGAATGCGTTGATCGTTCGCTCCGCCCGCCCGCAAATCCGCAAACAATCCCTTGGCTATGGCATATTCATGAGACGCCTCGCCCAATTTTGCCTGTAACTCGAGGGCTTCGCCTGCCCACACATGCATCACTCCTTGCATCGTATGGACGAGTCCGGTTTGTGAGGGTTCGGCGTTGGCCGACGCGATGGATCGCCGAATATAAGTGAGTCCCTCTTGCACACGGCCGGATTGCGCCAACGCATAGCCGAGCTGCGCCGAGTCTGAAAACCACGCGCGGCGCAGGGCTTCGTTTTGGGGATCCACATCCATTAATTTGCGCTCATCACGCACGACTTGTGAGTAGGCCGCGACGCCCTCTTCCATTTTGCCATCTGCAAAAAACACGTCACCGACCTTGCTGCGAATGAGATTGGAGTTTGCCAGGATCCTGACGTTATCGCCCTTGTTATTCAACGCGTTCAGCAGGTCGAGTGCGCTTCGGTAATAGATTAGAGCCTGCGGTCGATCTCCGAGCTTGAACGAAGCGTCACCTAATAGAACTTTGGTAAAGGCCTCATGAGCGTGGAGATTCACAGTGTTGGGTGAAAGCTGAATGGCGTGTTGAGCGATAAATAGGGCCTTTTGAAGGTCCGCTACGCCTCCCGAAACGGTTCCCACGCTTCCCATAGCTCCTTCGCCGACTTGCATCATTCCCAGGGAGTAATAGCCGCGCGTGGATTGCACAACAACCCGAAGTTCATCAGGAGAGGCGACGATCTCCCGATCCAGAATAGCCAGAGCTTTCTTGGCATACTCAAAGCCGCTTACTGTGTTGTTGGCAACGGATCTCTGATAGTCGGCATAGTCCAAATAGCTGACCGCCAGTTCCACCTGATCCTTGCTGTTCTTCGGATTCAGGCGTGCAATCGACTCGCGCAGTTCTAACGATTTTCTCATATTGGACAGTGCGGCATTGGCATCGCCGAGGTTTGGGTTTTGCGGGTTACCTTGCAAAGACCCAATTCGTCCATATGCCGTCGCGAGTTCGCGTAGCAGGTCGGCTTCGTTGCCTGATTCCTTCGCCAGGCTGTCGAGGTATTCCAGGGATCTTTGTAGAATCAATTTGCGTGCTTGCGTTGCGCCAGGAAGATCGGCGATGGAGTCGTGAACTTCAAAAATAAGAGAGTTCGCCAGCTTTCGAACGTCATTGAAGCGAGCTTCGGCGCGGCGCCGGTTGGCTTCGGCGATGCGTGCTTCGCGCAAAGTCAGGACAACTCCACTCACGAGCGTCACCAGTACGAGCGCAGCGCCGGCGACCGCCGTTTTGTGCCGCTGCACAAACTTGCCGGCGCGATAGCTCCATGTCCCTCTCCTCGCTGCGACGGGAACTCCTTCGAGGTGATTTCGCAGGTCCTCCGCAAATTGATCTACCGAGGCGTAACGACGGGCGGGCTCTTTTCGCAGCGCTTTTAGCAAGATGAAATCAAGATCGCCTCGTAGCCGCTGCTGAAGCCGAACGGGCGACGCTTCTCTCGTACTGCTTACGTTTTCCGGGGTTAATTCGCGCAGCGCGCCGTTGTCCGAGACCGTTTCGGTGCGTTGTACAGAAGTGCTGGGCCGCTCCGGTTCGCAGCCGGTGATTGCCTCCGCTAGTTTTGCAGGCGCGCGTGTATCAACCCGGTAGGGAGAGTGGCCTGTAAGTAGTTGATAGAGAACGACCCCGAGAGAATAGACGTCGGTTGCAGTGGTGATGGTCTCGCCGCGAATCTGCTCCGGGCTCGCATATTCAGGAGTCATCGGACGAAGGACAGTCGCCTGCGCGCTTCCTGTTTCGTCCAAAAGTTTGGCAATGCCAAAGTCGAGAAGCTTCGGGCTGCCCGCTGGGGTCACAAGTATGTTTCTGGGCTTAAGGTCGCGGTGAATGACCAGCCGCTGATGGGCGTACTGCACGGCGCCACATACCTGCCGAAACAATTGCAGCCGCGAAGTGACGTTAAGCCTCCGAGCATCGCAATAGTCATCGACGGGAACGCCGTCCACCAACTCCATTACGAGATAGGGAATGCCCTCCTCCGTTGTGCCTCCATCGAGCAGGCGGGCAATATTTGGATGGTCCAGGCTGGCGAGGATTTGGCGTTCGTTGCGAAAGCGCTCCAGAATGGATTCCGTGTCGTAGCCGCTGCGAACAAGTTTGATCGCGACTTTTTTTTCGTATTGGCCATCGGCGCGAACGGCGGAAAACACTTCACCCATGCCGCCGTGGCCAATTTCTTCCAGGATATCGTAGGCGCCGATTCTGCGACCCGGGCGGATAGAGGGGCGAGGGGAGTTATTTCCCGCGCCGGTGGCCGGGGCGTTGAGAAAACTGCTGCCTGCCTGCACGTGCGATGCGAGCAGGGATTCGACTTCACGCCGCAGTTCCGAATCGTTTGCGCAAGTTTCGTCCAGGTACTTTCCGCGCTTGTCCGGGTCGAGCGCGAGTGCCTTCTCCAGGACTTCACTAATTTGCTCCAATCGTTCCGGCGTCATGGTTGCCCACTTTGATTCATCTCGCGAAACAGCCACGCCCGCGCCGTTGTCCAGTGTCGTTTTACGGTGGCGGGAGAAATCCCGAGCACTTCCGAAGTGTCCTCAATAGTGAGGCCGGAGAAAAAACGAAGCTCAACAATATGGCTCTGTTGCGGACTGAGGTTGGCCAAGCTGTTCAGAGCGTCGTCCAAGGCCAGCAGATCGACGTCTTTTCCTTTGCGACCGACAAGTCCCTCGGTCAGAGTCAACTTGACCGAGTTTCCACCGCGCTTGGCGGCACGGTGACTTCGGGCGTGATCCACAAGGATCTGCCGCATGAGCTTGGCTGCGACTCCAAAGAAATGGGCGCGGCTTTTCCACTCCGGGAGACCTTGACCTAGAAGGCGCACATAAGCCTCGTGAACCAAAGCCGTGCTCTGAAGAGTGTGATCGGGACGTTCCTGTTGGAGGTAGTGGCGCGCCAACCGCCGAAGTTCCTCGTAAACGAGAGGCATCAGGGCGTCGAGCGCTTCGCGGTCTCCCGCGCGCCAACGGGACAAGAGAAGCGTCACTTGACTCGATGAGTCACTCGGCACCGGCTGCTCCGTCCGCCGCGGGGAAGAACGATTTGACGCGAAGAATAAAGGGTTCCTCACTGCTTGTCAATCCGCTGTACTCGTCCTGTCTTAGCTCCATAATTCTGTCACCCCTTAACAGCAACGTGAAAATGTCACCCCATGAGACAGGAGACATTCACGTTGAGTCAGAAGGAATTGCAAAGAGTGAGCGTGATCAGCACATGCCTCAAGGGAGACTTGGCG
>JBGPIX010000415.1:0-4467 GCA_041485085.1 Candidatus Acidiferrum sp. | reverse complement strand
CGGCGTCGCCGTCAGCCTCGATATGGACTTCGTCGACCCCGCCGATGCTCCCGGCGTCGGCACTCCCGTCCGCGGCGGCGTCACCTACCGCGAAGCCCATCTCGCCATGGAAATGATCGCGGACACCGAATCCATGGTTTCGCTCGAAGTCGTCGAGATCAATCCCATCCTCGACGAACACAATCGCACCGCCCTCCTCGGCGTCGAACTCGTTCTCTCCGGCCTCGGCCAAAAAATCCTGTGATTTGAGTGATGCGGTCGCTTTTCTTAGCGTCGCTGGTCTTGCGAAGGGGCGGTTATCCCTGGGTTGCAGTATTCGCGATGACTGGGATCATTCTCTTTCAACTCATTTCCGGAAAACTCATTGGCCTCAGATGGAAACCTTGGGCCACACGAAAAGACTAACCCCGAAAGTATTGGGCTGGCTTGACAATGGAAATCTCAATTCTTCTCGCGTTCCTCCTTGTGGGTGCTTTTTCTCTCTAAAGCCGTCAAACAGAATTACGGCAGCGGAGAAAAGCTCCAACTCAGGCTTGAGGCCGTTCCCTTTCTTTCTTCGTCACCTTTCTCGCAGTCTTCCGCTTCCCTCGAGTTCGTGAAAGCTCATCGCCAGGAGCCGGCGAGTTTTTCCTGCCGGCACGTTCGAGTATCCGCATTGTCTCGGTGCGATTCGCTCGCAGCGACCTTTCGCGAAAATACTGTTCGGTTCTCAGTGCCGAAACCTTTTCCGCCACCGCCACGTTGATGAGCTGATTCAGCGCCACGCCTTCCAACTCCGCGGCCCTCCTCACTTCTTCCATCAGAGACGGCTGTAGCCGCAACGCAAAATTGCTTCTCCTCATTTCGTTCTTCCTCCCAACTCGCGAAGTGCCGCCCGCGGGGCCAGGACTCGGCAACCGAATCTTTCGGTCAGGCCTCTAAAATCCTTTTCGTTGAAAGTAACCACGGCATCTGCATTCCCGTTCACTGCAGTTTCGAGCACCATGTCGTCCATAGCATCCTGCAGTTGCGGCCGCCAGCGGTAGGCGAGCCGCACCGGCCTCGCAATCGACGCGACATCGTCCAGAACTCGCTCCACATCCCGCCGTCCGATACCGCTGGCGCTCAGATGTTCCGCCCTTTGCAGCACGGCCTCGTATTCCAGTAACAGCGGTACGGAGAGAAGCAGTTCGAACCGCAGGTCCAACGCTCCAAGCAAGAGCTGGCGCGACGCCCCTTCGCTGCTGCGAAAAGCGGCCACCATCACGCTCGTATCGAGTACGAAGGCAAGCGCCACTCTTCTATGATATTGCAGGCAATATCACACGTCAATCTTTTTGCGTTTTCTGCACTCTCCGTGGCGCTCCATGGTCTCGGCAAAATGACCATCCATGAGGGCGAATTCCAAATCCATAATTTGTGATATACTTAGCCTGGTAGATAACTCTGTTTGGAGTGCGGGAGCTTGCTCCCGCTTTTTCTTTTTAGGGCGCCGGTTGCGTCCATTCTCCTTTGACCAGCAAAAGCATCTCTCTTAAAATCAAGCATTTATGAAATGCAAATTCTCTAAGTCTTTTCTTTTGATATTCATGCAAAATGCCCGGGGGTACCCTGCTCCTTCCCGGTTTTTTCTTCCTGGACGGTCCACTTCGTTAGGCATCAGCCCTTAATCCCGCTGCTATTGCTCGGGCACGCCCATCGCCTGCGTTGTCAGTTCAGAACCACACAAAAAACAAGCGCTCCACCAATCCTCTCTTTTCACTTATAACTGAAAACTGACATCTAAAACTCTCATGAGCCCAGAAAAGAAAAGACTCCGCGTCGGCATACTCTTCGGCGGTCGCTCCGGCGAACACGAAGTCTCGCTCGCCTCGGCAGCATCGGTCATTCGCGGCCTCGATCCCGACAAGTACGAAGCCGTGCCCATTGGCATCTCCAAAGAAGGCCACTGGCTGATCGGTAGCGCCGCACAAAAAATGCTCCCGGAAGTCTTGAAAGGTGGCCAGCGCGTCATGATGACTGCGGACCCCACCGACGCCGCCCTGGTGAAACTCGACGGCAGCGGCGGCGGCCAGCGCATCGACGTTGTTTTCCCCGTGATGCACGGTACCTTCGGCGAAGACGGAACGATTCAAGGCCTGCTCGATCTCGCCGGCTTGCCCTTCGTTGGCGCCGGCGTCCTGGGCTCCGCCATCGGCATGGACAAGGACGTCTCCAAGCGTCTGTTGCAAGTGGCGAAGATCCCCGTTGTCCCCTGGATCACCGTTCATCGCCACGAATGGGAAAGCAATCCGCAGGCGATTCAAACCGCGGTTGAAGAAAAGTTTGCGTATCCCGTTTTCGTAAAGCCGGCCACGCTTGGCTCCTCCGTTGGCATGACCAAAGCGCACTCGCGTGAGGAACTGGCACCGGCACTAAATCTCGCCGCCGAATTCGCCATGAAAATTTTGGTCGAGCAATGCGTGGTCGCACGCGAGATCGAAGTTTCCGTGCTCGGCAATCACGATCCAAAGGCATCGATCCCCGGCGAAATCGTTCCGCACCGCGAATTCTACGATTACGCCGCGAAATATCTCGAAGAAGGCTCGCAAATCCTGATTCCCGCGCAACTGAAACCCGCGCAAGTGACGAAAATCCAGAAATACGCCGTGGACGCATTTCGCGCTCTCGAATTGAGCGGCATGGCCCGCGTCGATTTCTTCCTGGAAAAAGAAGGCGGCAAGATTTATCTGAACGAAGTGAACACCATCCCCGGTTTCACGTCGATCAGCATGTTCCCGAAAATGTGGGAAGCCAGCGGCCTTCCCTTCCGCGAGCTCATCGACAAGCTGATCGAACTCGCCCTCGAGCAGCATGCCGAAAAAGCCCGCACCAAATATCAGATCGAACTCCCCGCTGGCTCCGGCGGTGCCCTAGACGCGTGAGTCTATTTTGAGGAATTCGTTCACTCGGCCCGGCAATCGAACAGCGGGACTCTGACTCGCTTCCAAGAAATTCAGTCCGCCGCCTTTTACTCGCACGCACCGACTCTGTTAAAATTTCAGCGTTGCTGAACGGCTCAGGGATGGCGCCGTTGCGACCCAAGTTCGATTCCGACGCTCGCGGGGCAGGAGACTACTGAATGTCACTCATCGATCCGCCTGCCTATAAACCAGACAGGTCCCGGGCCATGGCTTTCACCATCGCGGCGCTTGCGCTGGTCGCGATTGTCGGGCTGTGGTACACGTTCCGCTACTATCCCGAAAAGAAGGCTGCCGAGCGGTTCTTCGACGCGCTCGTCGCGGGCGACACCACCCATGCCTATCAGCTTTGGAAGCCTGGCCCGACTTACGCGATGAAAGACTTTCTCGCCGACTGGGGACCGGAGGGCTACTACGGCCCCGTGAAGAGCTATGTGATTGAACATGCAAGCGGACCGCGCGGGTCCACCAGCGTGGCTGTTACCGTGAAAGTCAGTCCCTACTCGCCAATGCCGGAACCTAGCGACGTGGCGAAGAGTCGCAAGACTCGAGTAGTGGAGTTGTGGATTCTGCCAAAGGACAAATCCTTCAGTTTTCCGCCGTAGTCCTGTCCAGCGCAGAAACAATGAGCCTCGGATGTCGCCGAGAGATTGGCTTGGATGAGCTGTATAGCTCGGAGCAGCGTCACTTTGCCGGGTTGGCAGCAAGAACCGGACTTGGAACAACTAGTTTCAACTGGTCAAGGGACGACAATACGCCTTGCCAGCGGGCTGCGTCTTTTTTGGTCTCAAGCGGAAGCGAAAGATCAGAATAAAAATTCAAGATGTTTTGCCGCAGCTCGGTTGACGTCAGATCGAACTTCCGCCCTGCCAACTGACCCAGCAACTTGGCATAGGTGTCGTCCGTTAGAGAGTACTCCACTGCCTTGGTCTCTTTGCCAGTGTCAAAATCACAGTTAGCAAGTTCCAGTGAACCGCCACGTAATTGCTGAAGATAAATGCGGTATTGGTCGACTGTCGTGTTGATGCTCTTGAAATACAAGTCCTCCGTTTTCGGCGTTGGATTGTTGAAAGCCAGCGCCTTGAACGGGCCAATCTTCGGCACGTATCGCAATATTGCGGACCACACACGCGTGCCGAAATCCGGTTTCGTATAGTCCTTTCCCCACTCCCTTTCGTATTCGGAGCGCGACAAGCGGTAGAGGAATTTCCTTTTCGCAAAATTCGGCGTCTCCTTCATCATGTCCTTCTTATGTGTCCGCAGCGCGATCTGCGTCATTTGCGGAATCATCCTGCTCACCGCAAAGCGATAGGAACCGACGGCGAGATCCTCATGGCTCAACACGTCTTTCAACTCCACTCCGTAAACGATCGGAAAAGTCCGCTCCAGAAGCGGCTTGGACACCTGGAATCCGATGAAATCGTGGTACTGCTGCGACGCATAACGATTCTTCGCCACCTGCACCATGTCGAATCCGAACTCCGTTTTCAAATGCGCGGTGTGGTCCTGCGCGTACCGGACGGAGTTG
>JBGPIX010000414.1:0-4481 GCA_041485085.1 Candidatus Acidiferrum sp. | reverse complement strand
TTGTTCAAGAAGTTCGCGTTCGGGGAACACAAGGAGTTCGATTTCCGCTGGGAGAACTATAACCTCTTCAACCACACGCAGTTCACCGGCCTCGACGGCTCCATGGACTGCACGGGAGGAGCAAATAACTCGGCTGGTGATGCTTCTTGCCTGGGCACTTCCAGCTTCCTGCATGTAACCGGCGCCCATGCGCCGCGCCGCATGCAGTTCGGCTTGCGGTTCCAGTTTTAGCCCCTAACCCCGGAAGGGCGGTGTGGCCTGGGCCGCACCGCCCTTCTTTTTTCAGCAAACCCTGTTCTCATCCCTCCCAGAAGGAGTAAAATGCGGCCCATGAATAGACGCACATTTATCGGCACTTCCATCGCAGCAACTCTAGCAACCGCCGCCAAGCCCGCCTGGGCAGCGGACTCCGCACATCACATTGACCGCGTCGGCATCCAGCTCTACACGGTGCGCGACGCCATGAAAACCGACTTCGAGGGCAGCATCGCGAAGGTGGCCGCCACTGGTTACAAGGAAGTCGAATTCGCGGGATACTTCGGTCATTCTCCGAAGGACGTCCGCGCGATCCTCGACAAGAATGGCTTGGCTTCGCCTTCGTGCCACGTGGGGTATGATGTGGTCGAGAAAAATTGGCCGGAAGCTCTCGAGGCCGCGAAAATTGTCGGCCACAGCTACGTCGTCTGTCCGTGGATCGACGTCTCCCAGCGCACCGCTCCCGACGGCTGGCAAAAGGCCGCCGCGCTCTTCAACCGCGCCGGCGAAGCCGCCACAAAAGCCGGCATCCAGTTTGCCTACCACAACCACTCCTTCGAATTCGAAACCTATCCATCCATCGGGGGCAAGATGGCCTATGACTACTTGCTCGCCGAGCTGGACCCCAAGAATGTCATGATGGAAATGGACCTCTGCTGGATCAACGTCGCCGGAAAAGATCCGCTGGCTTATTTTGCGAAATATCCCGGCCGCTTCCCCCTGGTTCACGTCAAGGACTACGTCAACGATCCTAGCTCCACCAGCAGCTTTAGCGGCGCTACCGGCCCGTCCGTGAATTTCAAGGGGCATCTTGCCGACGTCGGCCAGGGAGCCATCGATTGGAAGAAAATCTTCTCGCACTCCAGCCAAGCCGGCATCAAGCACTATTTCGTCGAAAACGACGAGCCCAAATCAGCCTTCGACGACATCAAGATCAGTTACGACTATCTGAACAAACTCCAGTTTTGATTTTCGTCTGGTGGCGCCTGCTGCGGCGGGCGCCACAGCTTGGCTCGATCTTCCCGAGGAGCAATTCGCTATGAATTCGCGCAAATTGATTACAATGCTGTTTGTCGCCGCGATCTCAACTCTTTTCGCCATCGCTGCCGCCCAGCCGCAGACTCCAGCTTGGAAGCCACTGTTCAACGGCAAGGATCTCAACGGCTGGAAACACGTCGGCCCCGGCAGCATGACCGTCGAAGACGGCCTCATTCGAACGCACGGCGGCATGGGCCTCCTCTATTGGACCGGCGGAAAGGTGGGCAACTGCCGCATCCGTGTGGTTTTCAAGATGCGCGACTTCAACGACAATTCCGGCGTTTTCATTCGAATCCCCATCGAGCCGCGTGAAGAGTGGATGCCCGTTCACTACGGCTACGAAGTCCAGATTGACAACCATCCCGAAACTTCAAAAGAAGACGACTATCACATCACCGGCACGCTCTATTCGCTGACCAAGCCGCTCGCCAAACCCGGCAAGCCTGGTCCCGAGTGGAACACCATGGTCGTCACACTGGATGGCCCACGCACCATCGTTGTTCTCAATGACGTGACTGTCACCGATTACACCGAAGGGCAGCCGGTCCCCGAGCGGAAGTTCGATTTCGAACCGCAGCATGGCCCGCGCCCTCTCGAGGGGTACATGGGCCTCCAGAATCACAGCGACAACGACATTGTCTTTTTCAAGGAAGTCAGCATGCAGTCGCTGAAGTAAAGTTTCGATGCTGTAGCTCAGGCCTTCAGGCCTGAGGTTTCTTCTGTGACTTTTGCCTGAGGAGAGCAACATGAAAAGAGATCTTTCTCGCCGTCAATTCCTCAAACGCTCCGCTGGAATCGCCGGCGCCGCAACCATCGCTCCAAAGCTAATTACGGACCCCAATCCCATTCCCGCCATGTCCTACGTTCCGCCGAGCGACACCGTTCGTTTCGGCATCATCGGCATCGGCATGCAAGGCTCCGGCTTGCTTCACGACGCCCTTACGCTTCCCGGTGTGCAGTGCGTGGGCGCGGCCGATCTTTATGACGGCCGCCACACGCTCGCCAAAGAACTCACCGGCAATAAAGATCTCTTCGTGACGCGGAAATATCAGGAACTGCTGGACAAAAAGGACATAGACTGCATCGTCGCCGCCGTGCCCGACCACTGGCACAAGCGCGTCGTCGTGGACGCCACCTCCGCCGGAAAAGACATCTACATTGAAAAGCCCATGTCGCACACGGCCGCCGAAGGCGTCGCCATGGTTGCGGCGCAGCAAAAATCCGGCCGCATCGTGCAAGTCGGCTCGCAGCGCGTCAGCTCCGTCATCTGCGCCAAGGCGAAAGAAATGATTGCTGCCGGCGCCATCGGCAAACTGACTCTCGTCGAAGGCTCGCTCGGCCGCAACGATCCCACGGGTGCCTGGGTCTATCCTCCGCCTCCGGATCTCTCGCTCAAAAACTTCGATTGGGATACGTGGCAAAGCGGCGCCACAAATCGGCCTTGGGATCCCGACATGTCGCCCAAGTGGTTCGCGCGCTGGCGCTGCTGGAAGGAATACGGCACCGGAGTCGCGGGCGATTTGCTCGTCCATCTGGTCTCCGGCATGAACTACATGCTCGGCTGGAACGAACCGCCCAAGCGCGTCATGGCTTTAGGCGCCATTATTCGTTTTCCTGATGGACGCAATATGCCGGATGTGCAGGCTGCGCTCTATGAATACCCGTCAGCCGCCGGCGCCCCGGTCTACTTGCGACTCAATCTCGGCTGTGAAACGCCGGAAGTCTACCGCTTCCACGGTTCGCACGGAATTTTGGAAGTCACGGAATTCACCATCAACCACTACCCGCAATCCGGCGAAGATTCTGGGCCCAGCTACTACACCAGCGGCTACCCGCAAGCCATGCGTGAAGCGTACCTCAAGCAATGGCACAAGGATCACGACCCCGGTCCGGGTCAGGAACCTCTATCGCAAACTTATTCCTGGCGTGGCGATTCCTGGGACGACGAACGTCCTCACCTGTGGACGTATTTCTCCAGCGTCAAATCGCGCAAGCCGCTGACGGAAGACGCCGTCTTCGGCCACAACGCCGCGCTGGCCTGCCACATGGTCAACGAATCCTATTTCCGGGGTAGCGCCGTGACCTGGGACGCTGCTTCAAGCCAAATCAAATCCTCCTGAGCCGCGGCAACTCGAGGTAAATCATTTCGCAGGGGCGTCCGCCGCGGCGGGTGCCCCTCTTTTTTTGTGCAGGTGCCTTCAACCCGGATACCAGATCTTGCGCGGGTCGACTGGGTCACGCTTGTAAGTCCAGGCTTCTTCGATCAATCGCTTGAGGTCGTATTGAGGGCGCCAGCCCAGCAAGAACTTTGCTTTCGCATTGTCCAGCCAGGTTGACCAATACGGAGTCTGAATCTCGACGGCGGGCAGGCCGCGCGTTTCGCGCAGATGATCGGCCACTTCCTGGTAATCGACTGGTTCGTCCATGCAAATATTGAAGGTCTGCTGGCGCGCTTCCGGACGATCCAGGGCCAGCAAAATCGCATCGACAAGATCGCTGACGTGAACGAAATTACGCTTTACGGGCTTGCCTTTGGGATCGAGCATCAGTGGCACGGCGCCGCTCTTTACGTACTCGTCGGCGCGCGCTGCACCCACCAGGTCGCGCCAGCGCGGACCGCCGAAAACATCTTCGCCGAAGGACAGCGAGTACTTGAAGTCGTCCTTCTCCATGATCCACGGGGCGCGAAGGCAGCAGCCGGTGAGATCGTATTGAATGAAATACTGTTCGAGCATCACCTCTTCGAGAACTTTGGAGAGCGCGTAGCAGCCTGGGTACGCAGTGTGTTTTTGTTGTTCGGTCACGGGAATTGGATGCGGATAGAAAAAATGTCCCACGGCGCCATCGCCGCCGGTGACGATGATCTGCTTGAAGGTAGGGCTTATGCGGGATTCTTCCAACAGCCAGAATAGTCCTTTGACGGCCACGTCCATTACGTTCTCGGACGTTTCCTTACAAGTGGCGAAATGCAGGACGTGTGTAATTCCGTCCATGGCTTTGCGCACTGCTGCCCGGTCCGAAATGCTGCCCTGAATGACTTCCAGCCGCGCGTCTGCTTTCGGAAGCCGGTTGTGGCATAGCGCGCGGATGCGGGTGTCACGATGCTCAGGCGATTGCCGGATGCGTTCCAGGAAATGAGAGCCCACTTTGCCCGTGGCGCCGGTAATCAATATGTGTTTTGCGGGGTC
>JBGPIX010000413.1:0-4503 GCA_041485085.1 Candidatus Acidiferrum sp. | reverse complement strand
GTTTGGCGGCCCGCTCTTTGGAAAGAAAACATTTTTCTTCGTCAACTATGAGGGCTTGCGGCTAGCGCAGGCTGACGCACAGATTTTGACCGTCCCCACGCAGGACGAAATCATGGGCGATTTCAGCATGAGCAGCGTCAAAATCTTCGATCCGACAACCGCGGTCAAGAATCCGAATTTCAATCCGAGTCTGCCGACCGGGCCCTCTAATTTCCCGTATACACGCGCCCAGTTTCTCAACAATCAAATACCGTCAGGCCAGATCAATCCTCTGCTGGAAGCCTTCCTGCTGAAATATGTGCCTCAGCCCAACATGACGATGATGGCCGGCGCCGCGGACTCCAACAATTACCTGGATGTCCGGAACGAAGCGCACAATCAGGACCAGGGCACGTTTCGCTTGGACCATAATTTCTCGAACGGCGACACCTTGCTGGCTCGGTACTCGGCCGGCGGCGAACACGGATTCTCCCCGAGCGGCGGAATGACTTCGACGACGGAAAACCTGCCGGGCTTTGGCGTGAACTTCAATAATCTTTCCATGCAGGCCGTTGGGTCATGGAACCATATTTTTAACACCAGCAGAGTCAACACCGTTTCCCTTGCGCTCTCGCGCCTTTCGATGGACCGCACTTCGCAGAACGACGGAGTGAACGACATTGTTGGAGCGCTGGGCATTCAAGGAATCGGGTTCGGCGGCCAGAACGCTTGGGGCGCTCCCTGGTTCGCGGCACAGGGATACACGGGGGTCGGCGACACTTTTGCGGCAACCCCAATGCACGCTTGGGACACGACGATCGAAGTGCGCGATACCTATGCATGGCAGCGCGGCCGCCACGGCATGAAGTTCGGCGGGGAATTCCACCGCTACATCTGGCCCATGTGGGGATTCTTCCAGAACCGCGGCTACTACCAATACACCACTGGGTACACCACCGAGTTTGGTTTCAATGATGGCAGCGGCTCCGGGCTGGCTAGCATGCTTCTCAGCTTGCCCGCCGTAAAACAACGCCAAGCCGGCATTCCGCAGATGGACCTACGTGCCTGGGGGACGGGGGCGTTCGCGGAAGATAGTTGGCAGGTGACGCCCACGACGACGCTCAACATCGGCCTGCGGTATGAGTACACCAGCCCGCTCTACGACAAGGACAATACGAACACGAACCTGATTTTCAACAACGGCGTTCCTTCCGTGTTCATCGGCGGCGAATTGGGTTATCCGCGAGGGCTGATGTACGCCAACAAACACAACTTTGCGCCGCGGCTGGGAATCGCCAAGAACCTTCCCAGCGTGGGTCTCGTTTTCCATGCGGCGTACGGAATCTTTTTCACTCCTGTGGATCTGAACACCTGGTGCAACCAGCGGCACAACGTCCCGTTCGTTTTTCCCGAAACGCAGCAAGCCGACAACTTCACGCCGCCGGCCGCGCTGTTCACCACGGGCATGAACTTTGGCACACCCGTTCTGGGCACGGGTACGCTGACGCCAACGACGGTGAGCTTCACGGCCTTCGATTCCCATGCTCCCGCGCAGTACGTGCAGCAATGGAACACCTCAGTGCAGAAAAGTTTCGGGCAAAACACTTCGCTTGAAGTGGGCTACATCGGTGCGCGCGGTTTCCATCTGCAACGAGCGCACCTGATCAATAACACCCTCCCTGGTCCGGGTCCGCTTGGCCCGCGGCGGCCCTTCAAAACGCTCACGTTTGTGCCGGGCACGACGTTGACGCCGAGCAGCGCTACTGCCGTCATCCAGAGCGAAACTTTTCCGGTCAGCACCATCAACTTGCTGGAGAATACCGCGCAGAGTTGGTACGACGCGGGCTTTGTGAATGTCCGCCGGCGCTACTCGCATGGGCTCAGCTTTCTGGCCAATTACACCTTTGCCAAGACTTTGACCAATGCGCCGGACTTCCGTTCTCCGATGGATGAATCGACCATCCCGCAAAACAATCTTGATCTGAACCTCGAAAAGGGGCCGGGCTGCGACGTCCGGCACCGCTTCGCGCTCAGTAGCGTTTACGATATTCCTGCTTTCCGGCGTCAGGAATTGGTTCGATTGCTAACCCAAGACTGGCATTTGTCGGCGATCTACCAGGTGCAATCGGGAATGCCGCTCACCATCTCCGTTTTCGGAGATACGGCAAACTCGGGGACCGTGCTGGGAGAGAATCCGATCCGCGCCAACGTCACAGGCCAGCCCGTGTTTGGCCCGGGCACGCGCACTGCCGCGGAATGGTTCAACCCCGCGGCGTTTGCCGCGCCACCGGCGTTTACGTATGGCAATGCCGGGCGTAACTCCGTGTATGGGCCGCCCCTGCAAACCATGGACTTCGCGCTGGCGCGAACTTTCCGCATCACCGAGCGAGCCAATTTCCAGTTCCGAGCCGAAGCGTTCAACGCGCTGAACAAGGTAAACCTGGGAACCCCGAACCGGTTCGTGAATACGCCGCAGTTCGGAACGATTACCATGGCCATGACGCCCGGCCGCGAAATCCAGTTGAGCGGCAGGATTTCCTTCTAAAAGCTCGAAAGTAACGGGCCACGCGGAACCAACACTTCAACGACTGCCCCTGGGCGACGCATGCCTTAAATGACGCTTAGCGTGTGTTTGCCGCGCCGAACTCCTTCCTTTGAGTTTGGAGTGTTCCCGATCTCCCGGCCGGATGGACAGGTAACTGATAGACGGAAGGGAGGTTGGCTGACTTCCGTACCTCGTTTCAACTCCTTAAACTTAGGGCAACACTTGAAACTCTTTTCACCGTGATTTGTGTGAAGCAGGAGTTTCTCCATCCCGATGCGCCTGGCGAAAGGAATTCGGCCATGAACTGGAAGACACCTCTCGTACTTGGAGCTTTGGCCGTCGTGTTGAGCGGTTGTGGCAGCAGCACGTCTGCACCGCCACCCCCGCCGGCCATAGTTGTCGCGTTCAGTCCTGCGGCCCCAACCTCCGTCGCCATCGGAATGGCGGCACAAATTACCGCTACGGTATCGAACGATTCAGCGGCAAAGGGTGTGAACTGGAGCTGCACTCCGATAAATTCCTGCGGGAGTTTTAATCCCACGTCTACGGCCAGTGGAGTGGCGACAGCCTACGTTGCTCCTCCGACAGTGCCGGCGGGAGCTCAAGTTGCGATCATTGCGACCGCTGTCTCCGACGCGACGAAAAATGCAACCGCGAATGTTCACATCAGTGGAATCGCCGTTAATTTCACGACGCCTCCGCCGAGTGTGATCGCGCAAGGAACGACGGTGAATCCCGTGGCTACCGTTGCGAATGATGCGGCGCTGGCTGGAGTTAGCTGGAGTTGCACTCCCACGAGTGCATGTGGCTCGTTCAATCCGCCCACGACACAAAGCGGCGCCAGCACGACCTACACTGCCCCAAGTAAAGGAACACCAAACATTGTTATTACGGCGACGTCGGTAACAGATCCAAAGGCTTCGGCGGGCGGAGCAGTGATTGTTCCGGGGATAGCCTCGGTGGGAATGCTGAAAGGGCAGTATGCGTTCTTGATTCGCGCCAATGTGGGAAATCAGACCACGCGTGGGTACACGATTTTTATCGGCAGCGTGACACTGGACGGAGCGGGGAACGTTACCGGCGGGATGGAAGATATCGTCTCACCGATTTACTACGATCAAGGTGACCCGATCTGTCCGACGCTGACGGCGGGACCGTGCTCGGCACCTGCGCCAAAGCCGGATGCGTCCTTCTACACGGTGGACGCTAGCGGGCACGGCACACTAAGAATTAAGACCATGAACGCAGAAACTCTCGATTTCAGTTTCGTCGTAACTTCACCCAATCACGCTGAGATTATCGAGACGGCCGGTGATCCGGGAAGCGGTACGCTCGATTTGCAGACGACGAAGACGGGCGTGGCCGGAGGATTCGACGTCTCACAGATCTCCGGCAATTACGCACTCACTCTCGACGGTGTTAACGCCGCGCCGAGTCCGACACATAGGCTTTCCCTGGGTGGCGTATTTCAAGCAGACGGAACCGGCAACATCGCGAATAGCACTTTGGACGTGAACGACAACGGAGTCTTTAGCACGACCGGACCGGGGCTTGGAGGCAAAATCTCGATTGTTCCGGATCCCAATGGCCGGGGACAGTTGCAGTTCAACAACGGAAAATCGCTTAGGTTCTATATTGTCAGCAATAAGGTGTTGCGCTTTTTTGAAGACGACAACATCGATTACATGGGAGGAAGTGCCTACGCACAGGGCGCTGGGGCACCTCCTCAGGCCGGTACGTTTGTCTATCAGCATTCTGGATGGAACAGTTCCGGCACGGTGAGAACTGTCGCGGCGGGGCAGTTTACCGCCAATGCTGCGGGAGCGATTACATCGGGAGTCTCTGATTCCAATGCAGGTGGTGCACCAACGATTCCCAGCACCGGGAAAGCCGTTTCTGGGTCGTATAAGCCCACGGCGAGCCCGGCGACGTTGACACTGACGGACGCTTCCGGCGGGCCCGCAATCTTTAATGTCTAT
>JBGPIX010000412.1:0-4508 GCA_041485085.1 Candidatus Acidiferrum sp. | reverse complement strand
GCGAGAATGGGATCTTCGTTTTCGATGCTCATAATGCCTTCGAAACCGATGTCCATGTACGCTTTCATGATGGATTTCCAAAGGCTGGCGCCGTGACCGTAACCGACGGCACGGAAAGTCTCCGAAGCGGATTCCAGTTCATTGGTCGCAAACGCAAAATTCAGCACTCCATACTTATTGACATTTTCGGGAAAGAAAACGGTGTCCTTCATGTGTGCGTGGAAGATGGCGCCCTGTTTGCCGAGAAAGTGAATGACTTCGACGGGATCGCAGCCCTGCCAGAAGAGGTGGCTCAAATCACAATTCGCGCCGATCTCTTCGCCGGCGGCTTCGCGGAGTTTCATGAGGGTGCGCGGATTGTAGACCACAAAATTTGGGTGCATCTCGAGGGCGAGGCGCTTGACGCCGTGCTCGCGGGCGAATTTGGCGGCTTCCTTCCAATACGGGACGACTCTTTCTTTCCACTGCCAGTCCTGCATCTGTGCGTATTCGGGAGGCCAGCGGTAGGTGATCCAGTTCGGCTGAGTATCCTGCGGAGTGCCGCCCGGGCAGCCGGAAAAGCCGACGATCACTTTTACTTCCAACATTTCAGCGAGGAGGACGGTCTTGCGGAAGGTGTCGATGTCTTTCTGGGCGTGTTTTGCGTCGGGATGAACGGGGTTGCCATGACAACTGAGAGTCGCGACGCGGATGCCGCGGTCTTCAAATTTCTTCAGCCAGGCTTTCGCCTTGGCGCGGTCGGCGATGAGTTCGTCCAGAGAGCAATGTGGATTGTTTGGATAGCCACCCGTGCCGATCTCCATGGCTTCCAGGCCCAAAGCGGTGACTTTGTCCAGCATGGCATCGAGGGAGAGATGGTCGTAAACCGGATCGAACACGCCGATGGGGATCTTGCGCAAGTTGCCGGAAGGCTTCGGGGCGGGAGAGCTTGGGAACGGAGATGGCATCTCCGCGGCTGAGGAGATGTTCGCCGTCATGGGCAAGGATGCGGCGAGAAGCCCGCCAGTGGCGGCAAGAAACTGTCTCCGGTCGAGCGCGGAATCTTTGCGTGGCTTCTTCATGCGCGTCTCCTCGGCAAACGCAGCAAGGGAATGAGCACCAATGTTTCCGCCGCATTATACGACGATGTGATGCGTAAACAAGCGTCGAAAATCGTTTTTCTATTGAGCTAAAGTCGACTGGGGAAGGGTGAGTAACCAGCCAACTTAGGAGACCCGGCTTGGGGCTAGCGAGCTTTCAATTGGTCCAGGGCGGGGATGGAGACGGGCACGGTCAGGGCGCGCTCGGGGGGCTTTTTGCCATTCTGGAGGGCGTCGACGAGCATTTCGATGGCTTGGCCGGTATTGGGAGGAACGAAGACGGTCGCGGCTAGGAGTCCACTGCGGACCCAGGCCTCACCAGTTTTGGGCAGACCATCGCAGCCCGTAAAGGGAAGCTTCAGCCAGCGCTCCCGTTCCGATTCGTTGGGCAATTCTTCGAAGGCGCGTCGGCCGCCGATAGCCATGGAGTCGTCCTGCGCACCGATAAGGTCAATAGCGGCCTTTTGCGAGGTACTTAGTTTCAACCAGGAACGCACGGCTCGTTGGGCGCTTTCCTCGGTCCACTGCGCCCGCAACAAGACGCAATGAATGTTTGAAGGTTTTGTCTCCTGCATCCCCATGGTGCGCTCTTTTGCAGCGGAATTCTCCGCCGGTCCCTGGATATAGAGGATCGAGCCACCGTGGGGCAACAGGGCGGCAAATTGACGGCCTTGGATGCGGCCAATTTCGACGTGGTCGGAAGTCACTCCGAAGAATGGGGCGGACGACGACCTGCGCAGCTCCGGGATGTAATTTGCATCGCGATTCAGCACCGCCCATCCGATGCCCGCGGTTGCGGCCGCCCGGGCGACTTGGGGTAAAGCGGTGCCGCCAACGGGCTCAAAAACAATGGCGTCCGGGCGCTGATTCTCGTCGGCCTGAATGGCTTTCAGGATCTGGGTGCTCTGGGTTATCGCGTCGTTATCCGCGTAAACGATCTGGAGTTCCACGCCCAGCTTGCGCGCCATTTGCTCGGCGGATTGCGCCTGTTCGATCTGGTAATCGTTGTCGTTGGTCGTCAGGGAAACCAAAATGCGCAACTTTTTCATGGCTATTCGAGGGCCCTTCTTTGGACTCCATGTTAACAATACATCGCGCGGGGTGCGTTTCGGGGAGAAACTGCAACCGGCGTTTCATGAGAAGTAATCCAGGCCTGGACAATCCAAGTGGCACCGAACGCGGCACCCAGAGAAACTATTTTACCGGAGGGCGGGTCATCTCCATGGCCCAGATGGCCGCGGGGCGCATGTACATGGACGCGCGATAATTCCCGGAGCTGTCCCATGCTTCAGGAGTGCGGAACCAATAACCCTTCGTCTCGTAGCTGGTGTGATAGAGCCCCCAGGCGGTGCGGTAGGCTTCGTCCTTCAATCCGTCGCCGAGCATGAGGGCTGCGACGGCGAAGGTAGTGCCGGTCCAGACTTCCTCAACTTGCTCGTTGGTCTTGACCAGGGAACCATCGGGAGCAATGCCGTTGACCGCGCCCATGGAACCGTCGGCAAATTTCATGACGTTAAAGGCATAGATTTTCTTCAGCGAACTGAGCTGCATGTCGCGTGGAACAATATCGCCGAGACCGGTCATGTTGGCGTACCACTGCCCCGCGAGTTGATCCGCCTGGATATTGTCGCGATACTCGCTGTCGGTGTCGTAGCGGAAGTATTCGCCGTTCCAGAGTTTCTTGACGTAGCTGGCCTGTCCCTTGGTGAAGAGATCGTGATACTGCTTTGCAGCAGTGGAATCGCCGAGTTGCTTGGCGATTTCCTCCGCGGAACGCAGCGCCGCCAGCCATAAGCCCCCGGAATAGGCGCTCTCTCCGCGCACGACCCAGGTATCGTAGGTCTGATCGGGGTAGCCTTCGTTTTCGGGCACGCCGTCGCCGTTCTTATCGTATTTGAGCAGGTAAGCGAGCGATTCCTGAATCGCAGGCCAGGTGTAAAGGAGGAATTCCTTATCCTTGCCGCCGGTGAGAACAAAGTCGCGGTAGACCATCAGGACAAATTTGGGATTAAGGTCCTTCCAGCCGTTGGTGTCCTGCCAACTGAATTGATTGATCTGCATGAAGGGATCTTCCTCGGGCACGCCGAGATCGTGGGGAACGGCGCCTTTGGCCTTGCGAATCTTGAAGCTGGCCGATCCGGTTTGCAGGGATTTCCATTGCCAAATCATCTTTTCGTTGTATTCGTGGGGAACGGTGTCGGCAAATTCCCGCATCACATTTTTTTCAATGTCCGGCCAGAATTTGATCAGCGGCATGGAGCCATAGAAGCGCACGTCTAGAGTTTCGTAAAAAGGATAGTCGTAGCATTCCATGAAGGAATATACGGGAGGCAGCTTTGGATCAGATCCCACGGGGCGGCCCCAGAAGGAACCGCCGTCAGCCAGGACGTATATCTCATTGAAGAGCATGCCGCGATACCAGAGCGGTTTGGACTCGTCGTTGACGTAAGGCACCTGCCAGGCATTGATGGCCTCGCTCCAGGCGGAGGCATTTTTCAATCCGTCACGCGCAATGGCCCAGGAATTCGTTCCTGAGGCGCCGTAAAAGTCCGTGTAACGGCGGTCCCACTTGCGGCCAGCCCCGAACTGAACGATGGGTTGATCCCAGGCGATGACCATCGGAATCGTGCGTTTCTCTCCGGGCTCCAGCGTGAATCGCACGGCGATGGCGCCGGCCAGATTTTCCCCGGTGCTGGTCCAGGCATCTTTGCTGTTCGAGAGCCGGCCGTCCTTGCTGAACGCTTCCCAGACTTCCTTTCCATCACCGTCTGGACTGAAGGTGGTCTGGTAAGTGACTTCGACGCCGGGCGATTCGAGCGCCGCGATGGTCCACTGGCCGTCCCAGGCATCTTGCACGGCGCCGATGTGGTTGCGATCGAAGATGACGCCCTTCATCGTTCCCGATGCGCCAAGGGCCTCGCTGGATTGGCGATTGAAATTGCCGGCGTTGATGCCGCCACTCAGGTCGCGGCTGAAAGTGCGAAACCAACCGAGCATGTTTTCCCAGGAGAGCAAAACAGAAACGGTGACGCGGTGCTTGGTGGGATTCTCCGCATGCCAACGATAGACGGCGACGGGATAACTCGATTCCTTGTAATTGTCGGGAAGGACAGGAGAAAACTGCTCGAGGACAACGTGAGCGGGAAATCTGTCCCAGCGATAATCAAACCAAGCTTTGGGATAGAGAGCGGCGTAGTCTCCCGCGCCAACGGGATAATCCCACTTCCAGGAACTGAGCGCGTGGCCCTTTGGATGGTTTGCGGTGAGGACTTGCGCGACGCCTTCGCCGGCGTCCTCCGATTTTTGAAACATGGCAAACTGATTTCCATCCACGATTTGATATTTATGAACGCCGCCCTGCATGTGCCAGCGTGCGAAATCGCCGCGATAGGTGCGCGAGAAAGTGCCGGAGCCGAAACCGCCGACGGG
>JBGPIX010000411.1:0-4516 GCA_041485085.1 Candidatus Acidiferrum sp. | reverse complement strand
CCGATGCGTTTTTCCATGAAATCGAGGATTTCCCGCCGCACCTGATGATCGAGTTTCTTGAGATCCTTGACGGCGCCCTCGTCGTACTCAATCGTCCAAGCCAAGCTGCCTCCGGACCTGGGCAGTGGAGTAACGCTTGCCGCGATTCTCCAGGCGAGCTTCCGCGAGGTAGCGATCCTCGAGGTCCTCTATGTTTTCCTCGATAAGCTTGGTGGCGTAAAAGGTCTTGGTGCGGCCGGTTTGCCGTGCGAGGCGCGAGAGGCGTCGTTCGAGCGCGGGTTTCAAGCGAATGGAGAGCATCCGTATCCTCCGTAAGGAGTCCGTATGACAAATAGTATGCGTCATACAAACCCTGCATGCAAACCGAGAATGAGGCTTGTTTTGTGCAGGCAGTGGCGACGCCAAGTGCTGCTCTATAAGAGAACTCCGATATTACCCGGGTTGAAGCAGCCGAGAGGTTCACGGTTGGGCGACGAGGGCGAATTCGACCCGTTTGCGCATGGGATCGATCCGTTCGGCACGCACGCGGACTTTATCGCCGTGGCGCCATTCGAGTTGGCGGGGCTTTGCGCCGCGGCTGCGGCGGGCGCCGGGGGCTCCGCGGCCACCCCCGCCCGGCAAGGCCACGATGGCATGATCGCGCTCGCGCGACACGCATCGTGTGCCGGCGAATTCCTCCAGAGCGCCGATGGGAAGAAGACCTTCCACAAAGACCTCAAACAACTCGATAAAACATCCATACTTCTGCACGGAAATGATCAGCCCGTCGTATTCCTCTCCCAGATGTTCTTCCATGAATTGAGCCGTCTTCCAGTCCATCAGTTCGCGCTCGGCGCCGTTGGCGCGGCGTTCCGCTTCCGACGTTTCTGAAGCGATCTCTTCGAGGTTGTGGCGCGAATAGAGTGTCGCTTCCGCTCTTGGCAAAACGGCATGAGTCTTTGGAGGGGCTGGGGCTTCATTCGGATGTTCAAGAGCCCACTTCAGAATGCGATGCACGATAAGGTCCGGATAGCGCCGAATGGGCGAAGTGAAATGGGTGTATTCGCCGAAGCCCAGAGCAAAATGCCCGAGAGGTTCGGCGGCGTAGCGGGCCTGCTTCAGAGAACGCAACATGAGGTAGGAAATGATCCGCTCTTCGGGCTTGCCGATAACTTTTCGAATCAGTCGTTGATAGTGCTGCGGCGTGATGCGCAGTTCGCCGCCCGGGAGCGCCACCTTCATCCCTCGCTCGCGGCCGTGGCCATAAGAGTCGGGACGGCCTGCTTTTGCCGGTGCCGGAACGCGACCATGGCGAACGGTGACCTCGCGCTGGTGCAGGTTTTCGACTCCCAGAGAGTAGCCGAAGGCGCGCGCCAGCTCTTCGAACTCCAGGATTTTGCGAGCGTCCGGTTTTTCGTGAACGCGATGCAGCGATTCCATCCCCCGCTGCAGGAGATAGGTGTCGACGGCGCGATTGGCGGCTAGCATGAACTCTTCAATCAGCCGGTGCGCGATGTTTCTTTCACTGCGCGTGATGTTGGTCATGCGCTGCTCTTCGTCGAATTCAATTACCGGTTCGGGAAGATCAAAATCAATGGAACCGTGCTCGTTGCGCCGGGCATTCAGGAGCAGCGCCAGTTCCTTCATCTCCCGGAAGCGGGCCGCTAGCGCGGCGTAGCGCTCCGTCATTTCCCTATCGCCTTCCAGAACTTTGTTGACGTTTGTATAGGTCATGCGCTCGGCCGAGCGAATCACGCCGCTCGTCATGCGCGACGATTTCATGTGCCCGGCGGCATTGAATTCCATAAGCGCGCTCATGACCAGGCGATCCTCGTGGGGCTTGAGCGAGCACATGCCATTTGAAAGCGCTTCCGGAAGCATCGGGACGGCGCGATCGGGAAAGTAAACGGATGTGCCGCGGAGTCGAGCTTCCCTGTCGAGAGGGCTCTCCGTTCGAACGTAGTGCGCTACATCAGCGATGTGGACTTGCAAATGCCATCCGCCATCCGCGAGGTGCTCAACGAACACTGCGTCATCGAAATCGCGCGCGGTCTCTCCGTCGATCGTGACGATCGGCAAGTGGCGGAAGTCTTCACGGCCCGCGCGCTGAGCCTCGCTTACCGGCTTCGCGCCATGCTCCGCTTCATCCAGAACTTCAGCGGCGAAAGAGTGCGGCAAATGATGCTTGCGGATGATGATCTCGGTGTCGACGCCCAGATCGCCAGGTCGGCCAAGAATTTCTATGACGCGGCCGGTCGCTGATGCGCCTCCCTGCGGATAACGCAACAGCTCCACATTCACCACCGCGCCGTCCAGTTCATCCAATCGCGGAATGCGCCTCGACCGGATGCTGGTTTCATCTGCGCCGCTGAAGCCCAATTTTTTCCATAGCCCGGGCGTCAGCTCCTTGCCGCGCGGAATCTCCACTTCGTGTTGGATCCGAACATCGTACGGCAGGACTACATTCTGTTGCGTGCCGTAACGAAATAATCCGACCACCGTCGGATGGGCCCGCCCCAGGATTCGAAGGATGCGGCCCTCCGCCCGTTGCGCGCCGGTGATGCCGCCCAATCGGTGAATCTTCGCCAGAACGTGGTCGCCGTGCATGGCGTCCTGGATGGCGTCGCGCGGAATGAAAACATCGCCGTCGAGTTGCGGCATGGGCGCATCGGGCACGACGAAGCCGTAGCCGTCGTGGTGCAAAACCAGCCGCCCTTTTACTTCATCGCTATTCGCGAGCGCGGAAGGTTGCGGACGCCGCACCGCGTCCTGTGGCGGTTCTTGCCCGGGCGCTTCTCGTTCAGAATTGCGGCTCGGGAGCCGATACCGTCCGCCCGGCAACTCCTCGATGGCGCGGCGTTTTTTGAGCTTGGACAGCATCTTGAAGAGCGGGCGATTGTCGGTTTTCTTCAGATGCAATCCTTCTGAGATTTCGCGTGTCGAAGCAGGCTCGCTTCTAACTTGCAGAAAACGCAATATGTTATCAGGGCTCAAGTGTGAGGGGCGTGGCATGGGCTGTCGCGCCCGATCGCAGGCGCTTATTTCCACCGTGATTCTAGCCATTTTTTTGGGTTTCTCAGGAACTTTTTTCAGGATTCGGGGATTATATAGACAGGCCAACACACGACCGGCTGGTCGCCCTCCGTCAGACTGGCCGGATTCCCCGAGAGGGGAAAAAGGGAGGCGGGACGACCTGGCCCGCCTCCCTTTTCATTTTCGTTCTTAACTTCAAGATTTCTGCTTTTGCTTCCAAATCTTCAGCGCGCGATGGTGCTCAGGAACGGGTAGTGGCTGGCAGCGCCCATGAAGAAAAGCATGGGAAATGAAAGCCAAAACGACGTACGCGCGGTCAGATAGTTCCAGCGCATCAGTCGTTCCGTCTCAGGTGGCATGGGTGCACCTTGTTCGGCTGCGGCGCGCGTCCATGCAATCAGCCGCTTCTGCACGCGCCACACTACTCCCCAGGTGTTCAGCAGCATGACCAAGCCGAGTCCGCCGCCAACGCTGGTGGCCAGGTGCGCATTCGAAACGTTGGGCCCGCCATTCAACGCGAGCACCAGCCACGACGCAGCAATCACCACAATGCAAACTCCGATTGTGCGAAACCAGGGGCTATCGAGAATTCCTTTCGCCGGAAGCTGCAGCGCATAAATAAATACGTACGCGACCATCCACACCAGCAACCACCAGCCGAACCACTTGCCAATCAGCGACCGATCGCCCGCAAGCTTCGCATCCGCGGCCAGATGAATCGTGAAATAGCGCAGTCCTACGATTACCGTCACGAGTGCCGACGATCGAAACCAACCCATCGCTCCCGGCATCAGCTCTGGATAGATTTTGATTCGCAATTTGGGATCACACTTCTTCATCGCTGGCGTCAGCACCAGGTTGAAAAAATAGAGCAGCCCGATCCAGATGATTCCAAAGACGAGATGCAGCCAGCGCAGGGCCATCATCTCGTTCGCGTGCGGCGTATCGAGAAACGAAAAGTGCGGCCTCCACTCAGGAAACGAAAGCGCCAGTAGATAGAAAAGCATGGGGACACCTCGGTTGTGCTCTGGATCAGTTTGAAGGAACACCGTAGCGGACTGCCGCATGACCCGTCAATCCTGTAATGACGCCATCTTCGGAGATATTGGTGCCCGAGAGAGGACTCGAACCTCCACGACCTTGCGATCACTAGCTCCTGAAGCTAGCGCGTCTGCCAGTTCCGCCACTCGGGCACGAGTGTGAGGAAAACAAGCTCCGGACACGCCGGAGTCTCATTTAATGAGGCCTTTTCATTCTGCCCGGCGCTTCTCCCTTTGTCAACGCGATGTAAATGCGATTGTTGTAGCAACATGAATTTGTCACCCTAACGGCAACATAAAAATGTCACCCTCCTGTGGAGTTGGTGTGTTCGAGGCGAGTGTCGCCATAGTAGAGCGAGACGCGGCCCTCGAGACTCTGGTACAGCTGGATTTTTGCGCCCGCGAAGCTGAAGCGGCGGTTCTGGGGTGGGATCTGCAAGCGACGGCCCTCCCACTGCACGATG
>JBGPIX010000410.1:0-4517 GCA_041485085.1 Candidatus Acidiferrum sp. | reverse complement strand
TTTGCAGCTGTGCAACGCGCCGAGAGTCGATGCTTACCTGACGCAACTGGGCACGCGTCTGGCGCAAAAGCTCCCCACGGGTGGCGTGCAGTATCCCTTCGAATTTCATTGCGTGAACGACAAAGCCATCAATGCTTTTGCCTTGCCCGGGGGATATGTGTTTGTAAACCGCGGTGCGATCGAGGCGGCCGACAATGAAGCGCAGCTTGCGGGAGTGATGGCCCATGAGTTGTCGCACGTCGCTCTGCGCCATGGCACCAACCAGGCGACCAAAGCAATGGTTGCCGAGACGGGCTTGGGAATTTTTGGCGCCGTTTTCGGAGACACCACCGGCGGCGCGCTGCTGACAACGCTGGGAAATTTCACGGCAGGCGGCGTGCTGCTCCGCTATTCCCGAACGGCTGAATCGCAAGCCGACGTGATGGGCACCCAAGTTCTCTACGATACAGGATACGATCCGCGCGCGATGGCGCAATTTTTCGAGAAGCTCGAAGCGGAGACCAAGGGGAAGAATCCGCCGGAGTTTTTCTCCGACCACCCGAACCCGGAGCACCGCGTCGGCCGCGTGGACGAAGAAGTGGAGAGACTCGGCGGTGTTCCATCGAACGCCAAGCGCGATTCCGCCGAATTCGAAGCAATCAAGAGGGAAGTTCTAGCCCTGCCGGTGCTGAAAAAACCAACGCCCGGAGCGCCTGGTGCTGTTCCTGCCCCTGAACCGCCGTCCCGCAAATTCACGGAGTATCAATCGAGTGGGTACACGCTCAAGTATCCGGACAATTGGAAGAAATATCCCGATAGCGATGGGGGAGGCGTTTCCTTCGCTCCCGAAGGCGGAGTTTTAGACGATGGCAGCGGGCATAGCGCCCTTGCCTACGGGCTGATCATTGGTGTGGGGCAGGCCAAGGGCGACTCCCATGATGAGAGCGCTCTGAATCGAGCGACCAGCCAGGTGATTCAGGATCTTCAGAAGTCGAACCCCAGCATGAAGATTACGCGGCAGGGCGAGCGCTTGCGCCTGAATGGCCAGCCGGGCCTTTCGACCTATCTCAGCAATGTGTCGCCAGCCGGTGGCCAGGAAACGGATTGGGTTGTCACTGTTCTTCGTCCGGAGGGCCTGGTGTATTTCGTCTGTGTCGCTCCGCAATCCGCCTACGACAATTACGACAAAACGTTTTCCTCGATCCTCGATTCGGTACGCTTCACAAGATAAAAAGACAAATCATCGCCGAGACGCTCCGGCCCGGTCGGTGTAAACGCCTGCGCCTTGAAGGAAAACTTGGGCTTACATGCGGCCGTTTGATGTTTGTACTTCTCGCTCAGTCCGCGGCTTCGCTGCGCGGAGCGGCCGGCTTCCAGCGCAAAATCGGTTTGCGAGCCGCGCCGACTTCGTCGAGACGGCGAACGCGGGTGGTATGCGGCGAGGTCTTAACCATTTCCGGCCTCGTCGCCGCTTCTTCCGCGATGGATTTCATCGCATCGATGAACAAGTCGCATTCTTCCTTGGACTCGGATTCCGTCGGCTCGATCATCATCGCTCCCGCCACGATAAGCGGAAACGCCGTCGTGTACGGATGAAAGCCATAGTCGATCAGCCGCTTTGCGATGTCCATGGTGCTCACGCCGTTTTTCTTCTGGATGGCGTCGCTGAACACCACCTCGTGCATCGAGGGCAGGGAATAAGGAAGTTCGTAAACGCCCTCAAGCTGCTTTCGAATGTAATTCGCGTTCAACACCGCGTCTTCCGTGGCTTGCCGCACTCCAGGGCCGTAGGCGAGGATGTAAGCCAGCGCGCGAACCAGCACTCCGAAATTCCCGCTGAATGCCTTTACCCTGCCGATGGAATCCGGCCGCACCGGTTCCAGCGCTAGCCGACCGCCCTCTTTTTCCACCAGGATCGGCACTGGCCGGAAAGGCTCGAGAATTTTCTTCATCGCCACCGGACCCGCGCCGGGGCCTCCACCGCCGTGTGGTGTCGAAAATGTTTTGTGCAGGTTCAGGTGCATCACGTCGACGCCCAGATCGCCGGGCCGCGTCACGCCCGTCAGCGCGTTCATGTTCGCGCCGTCCATATAGAGCAGGGCGCCTTTGGCATGCAGGATTTCCGCGATCTCCGGAATGCGCTGCTCGAAGATTCCCAGCGTCGAAGGATTCGTGAGCATTAACGCGGCAACGTCTCCGGTCACCTGATCGCGCAGTTTTTCCACGTCGACTTGCCCGTGCGACTCGGACTTGATGTTTTCGACTTCGTACCCCGCGATCACCGCGGTCGCCGGATTCGTTCCGTGCGCGGAATCCGGAATCAAAACCTTTTTGCGTGGATTCCCCTGCTTCTCCAAATACGCGCGGATGAGCAGCATGCCGGTCATTTCTCCGTGCGCTCCCGCGGCGGGTTGGAGCGTAATGGCATCCATGCCGGTGATTTCCAGGAGGCACTGCTCGAGCAGGCGCAGAATTTTCAGGCAGCCCTGCGAGAGTTCCTGCGGCTGATAAGGATGTTCGGTGGCGATGCCATCGAGGCGGGCGACGAATTCATTGACGCGCGGGTTGTACTTCATGGTGCAGGAACCCAGCGGATACATGCCCAGGTCAATCGCGTAGTTCCACGTCGAAAGACGCGTGAAGTGGCGCATAACTTCGATCTCGCTCACTTCGGGAAATCCTTCGATCCCCGCGTGCCGGTGATTCGCTCCGAGAGCCTTGGCGGGATCAGTGGGCGGTACATCGAGCGGCGGCAGTTCAAACGCCCGCTTTCCCGGCGACGACTTTTCAAAGATCAGTCCTTCGCTCTGATTCGTGTGTCTCGAAGCCTTCTTGATTTTCGCGTTCATTCTCTGCTTTCTGCTTCCTGGGACCGCCGCCGCGGCGGGCTGAGCCCATACAAAGAAGATGTTCTCTTAAATCGGGCGCCCGAGCGCGATCTTCAATGCCCCCGCGAATCGCTCGATTTCCGCCCGCGTCGTTGTCTCCGTGACGCACACCAGCGCACGCTTGGTCAGCTCCGGGTACGCGGTGCCCAGCGCGAGGGGACCGATAATTTTTTCGCGCAAGAGGTCGTTGTTGACAATCTTTACCGAACGCGGCAGCTCGATCGTGAATTCGTTGAAAAATGGTGCATCGAACGTGCGCCGCACTCCGGGAATCTTCAGCAACTCCGAAAGCGCGAACTGCGCCTTCGCCAAGTTTTGTTCCGCCATCTCGCGCAAGCCTTCTTTGCCGAGCAGCGTCAAATGCACCGTGGCGGCCAGCGCGCATAGCGCCTGGTTGGTGCAAATATTCGAAGTGGCCTTCTCCCGGCGGATGTGCTGTTCGCGCGTCGCCAACGTCAGCACAAATCCCCGCTGCCCTTCCGAGTCCGTCGTTTGTCCCGAAAGCCGCCCGGGCATTTGCCGCACGAACTTCTCCCGCGCAGCAATCACGCCGGCGAATGGCCCGCCGTAACTCGGTGGCAGGCCGAAGCTCTGGCCTTCCATTGCGACGATGTCCGCTTCCACAGGCGGTTTAACGAGGCCGAGAGAAACACCTTCCGCAATCGCGGCCACAAACATCGCACCAGCTGCGTGTGTCGCCGCCGCGAGCGGCGCGTATGTTTCGATCGCCCCGAAAAAGTTTGGCGACTGCACCACCACCGCGGCGACATCATCCTTTAGCGCGGCCTGCAGCGCTTTCACATCCACTGTGCCGCTTGCCGTGAAAGGAATTTCCTCCACGCGCAAACCCGAATTCTTCGCGTAAGTCTTCAATACTTCGCGATACTCCGGATGCACGGAGCGCGCCACCAGCACGCGTTGGCGGCCCGTGACGCGTTCCGCCATCAACACCGCCTCGGTCATCGCCGTCGATCCGTCATACATCGACGCGTTCGCCACTTCCTGCCCCGTGAGCTGGCACATCAGCGTCTGAAACTCGAAGATCGCCTGCAGCGTGCCCTGCGCGATTTCCGCCTGATACGGCGTGTAGGAAGTGAGGAACTCGCCGCGCTGAATGATCGCGTCCGTCACCACGGAACGCAAATGGCTGTAGACCCCCGCTCCGAGAAAACTCGTATACCCGTTGGAATTCTCCGCCGCGCGCTCTTTAAAATACTGAATAACTTCCGCTTCCGAATACGGCCCTGGAATCTTCAAGGCTTCGCGCAGCCGAAATCGTTCAGGAATGCTGGAAAACAATTCGTCGATGGATTTTGCGCCGACGGCGCTAAGCATTTCTTGCCGCTCGGCGGGGCTCTTCGGGAGGTAGCGCATTAGGCCGAGGCTTCCTGACCCTTGGCCGCGATGTAGGCCTCGTACGCAGCCGCGTCCATCAAGCCGCTGAGTTCAGCCGCATTCGTCAATCGCACCTTGATCAGCCATGCCGCGCCATGCGGATCGGTATTGATCTTCTCCGGCGTGTTGTGGAGTTCGCCGTTGGCTTCAATCACTTCGCCAGCAGCCGGCGCATAAATCTCGCTGACAGCCTTTACGGATTCGACGGTGCCAAAAGTCTTTCCGGCTTCAATTTTCGCTCCCGGCTTGGGCAAC
>JBGPIX010000409.1:0-4541 GCA_041485085.1 Candidatus Acidiferrum sp. | reverse complement strand
TTCTCCCTTGTGCGCCCAGACGACCGCCCGCGCGCCGGTTTCGAGCGGCGCGCGAAGCAGTTCGTCATACAAAGCTGCGGAAAAAATGACCGGATGGCCGCGGCGCCCCTCATAGACAGGCAGCACGATGGGACCCTTCGTTTTGTAAAAGTGTTCGATCAAATCCTGAACTAGAGGGCGGCTGATGAGTGGATGATCGATCAGACATAGCAGCATCCCATCAGTTCCCGGCGGAAGGCTTCGCAGTGCAGCCTGAACCGAACTCAACTGCCCTTTTTCCCAGTCGGGATTGATCACGATTTCATCGGCTTTGAGATTCACCACTTTTGAGATGGGTTCCGCATGCGCGCCCAGCACTACGCGACGCACGCCAATTTGCGGGAGCGTAGTTACTTCGAGTAGATGTTCAAGGAACGGCCGGCCCTGGTAGGGAAGTAGCGCCTTCGGCGAGCCCATTCGGCTCGAGGCCCCGCCGGAGAGGATGACGGCGGCGAGCATGTGCTGCCTTTCAGCGTTCGCCCGTTTGCAAGATGGGCGAAGCGTGCGCTTCGAATTTCAGTCTTTTGTGCGCTGCGTTTGCCGCGTTCCGGCGAACCGCCACCAATTCCGCCGCGATGCTTACGGCAATCTCTTCCGGCGAGAGCGCGCCAATCTCCAGCCCCATGGGCGCGTAGACGCGCTCGAACTCTTCTGCCTTGTGGCCGTCATTCTCCAGAGCCTTATACACCGACAAAACTTTGCGCTTGCTGCCAATCATTCCCAGGTAACGCGCTTCCGTGCGCACCGCCCACGCCAGCACGCGCATGTCTTCCTTGTGCCCGCGCGTCACAATTACGAGGTAGCTCGATGCATTAGGACGAATTTTCTCAAACGCATCTTCGTAGCTGGTGTGAATCTCCTGCGCCATCGGGAAGCGCTCTTTATTCGCAAACGATTCGCGGTCGTCCACCACGGCGATGCCGAATCCGGCCGCGCTGGCCGCTTTCGCAACCGCCATCGAAACGTGCCCGCCGCCGAAAAGGTAGAGCATCGGCTGCGGCAGAATCGGCTCGACGAAAACTTCCAGCGTCCCCCCACAAATCAAACCGCTGTCGTAACTCGCTTCATTATTGAGATTGAAAACCATCTTGCGCGGCGATTCCTTCTGCATCACTTCCTTTGCCGCAGCCCAAACTTCTGCCTCGACGCATCCGCCGCCAATCGTGCCCGCGATCGAGCCGTCCTCGCGCACCAGCATCCGCGAACTCTCATAGCTCGGGATCGAGCCGTTCGTGTGCACAATCGTAGCCAGTGCCGCGCGCTGCCCGGCCCGCCTCATCCTCACGATTTCTTCAAACAGGTCCACGCGTTGCCTCTGCCCTCAGCCTACGGCGCAGGTTGCCCACTGTCAATGCACGCCGCTTTCTGGACACTCCTTATTCTCAGTGCTACCTTTCGAAACCTGGATGACACACCCGGAGGATTCATGAAGGCGATCATCTTCAGTGCGCATGGCGGACCAGAAGTATTGAAACTTACCGATGCGCCGGACCCAGCAATCCGCCCCAACGAAGTCCTCGTGCGCGTCAAGGCTTGCGCGCTGAATCATCTCGATCTTTGGGTACGCCAGGGCATCCCAGGCGTGTCCTTCCCGCTTCCGCACATTCCAGGCAGCGATATCTCTGGCGAAATCGCTCAGATTGGCACGGATGTCAGCACAGTGCGCGTCGACCAGAAAGTCGTCCTTGCACCGGGCGTGAGTTGCGGCAAATGCCCAGCCTGTCTCTCCGGCCAGGACAACCGCTGCCGCCAATTTACTAATCTCGGCTACATGATCGACGGCGGCTGCGCCGAATTTGTGCGTGCTCCCGAAGTGAATTGCCTGCCGTACCCGGAAAATCTCACGTTCGAAGAAGCTGCTTCGATTCCGCTAGTTTTCCAAACTGCCTGGCACATGCTTCTCGCCCGAGCCGAACTCCAGCCTGGTGAGGATGTTCTTGTCCTGGGAGCCGGGAGCGGCGTCGGCAGCGCCGCCATCCAAATCGCAAAGTTTTTTGGCGCGCGCGTTATCGCCACCGCCGGCACCGATGAAAAACTGCAAAAAGCGAAGCAACTCGGCGCCGACCATCTCATCAATCACAAAACGCAAAAAATCCGCGACGAAGTCCGCCGTATCACCAGCAAACTCGGCGTCGACGTCGTCTTCGAGCACGTCGGCACTGCCACCTGGGATGACAGCCTCGCCAGCCTCGCCTCTGGAGGCCGCCTGGTCACCTGCGGCGCCACTACCGGCTACGACGCCAAAGTCGATCTCCGTTTCCTCTTCAGCCGCCAGCTTTCGCTTCTCGGTTCCTACATGGGTACCAAGTCCGAATTGCAAACGGTGATGAAGCTTGTCGCCACTGGAAAACTAAAACCCATTGTCGACCGCGTTTTCCCGCTCGCCGAAGCTGCCGCAGCTCACGCCTATCTCGAATCCAGCTCACAATTCGGTAAAGTCGTGCTCAAAGTCTGATGGCGATCTTGCGCGAATCCATCCTGGCCTAAGACTGTCCCTCCGTACCATATACAGCCATCCACCCTGCTGATATTTTCCGCCGCAATTCACCCCGGAAGCGTTGTCGCCCAACCCTGCTTCCTCCCGGTGCCCAGGTACAGTCTCCAATCGACTCAGGATCTGGAGGACTCTTTCATGTGGTTCAAGAAATCGACGCTCTACGTGTGTCTACTCACCGGCTCGGCGATGGCGCTAGCCATGGCCGGCAAATCTTCGGGGCAGAACTCCAGCACCGCCATCGAAGCTCCATCCGGTTACGACAATCAACCGAACGGCCTGACGGACGCCGCAACGTTTACGATGGACCGCGGCAAATTCGAAGACACCGAAACCATTGGTGACGGACTCGGCCCCATCTTCAATGCGCAATCCTGCCGTGAATGCCACCAAAACCCGGTCACCGGCTCCAGCAGCCAAGTCAAAGAACTCCGCGCGGGTCACCAGGACCCCCACGGGAACTTTGTCGGTGCCACGGCGACGCTCGCTGACGGCGCGGTGACTATCCCCAATCGTTCGCTCATCAACCAGCGTGCCGTCTGTCCTGCTGTGGACACCATCACCGTCAACGGCCAGCAGCAGCCATTTAGTTTTCCGCAGACCCAGGGACAAGAACGCATCAGCACCGCGGAAACCATCCGCGCGTTCCGCATGTCTCTCAACACCATCGGTGACGGTTTCATCGAATCCATCGCCGACCAGACCATTCTTGATTTGGCGGCGTCCCAGTGCACACGCACGAATGGCGCCATTTGCGGAGAGGCCGTGCATGTTCCCGTTCTGGAAGCCAGCGGCGCGCTTGCCGTCGGCCGGTTCGGATGGAAGGATCAGCATGCTTCGCTACTCTCATTTTCCAGTGACGCGTACTTGAACGAAATGGGCATCAGCAATCGGCTGCCGCCCAATAACGTTGACGTCACGCGCATCTGCGACGTCGTTTCCGATCCCAATGACAACACCGCCGACTCCGAGGGACTCAACGACATCGATCATTTCGCTCGCTTCATGCGCGCCACCAAGGCCCCGCCGCGGGACACCGCGCTGGCCACTTCTTCTGACGGCGTCGCTGGAGCAAGCCTCTTCCATCGCGTCGGCTGCGACTTCTGCCACGTTTCCTCAATCACCACCGCACCCACGGGCACGGCCGTGGCGGCGGGAGCGTTCATCGTGCCCGATTCCTTGGGCAACAAGATCATTCATCCTTACAGCGATTTTCTGCTGCATGACGTCGGCACCGGCGACGGCATCGTGCAAACCGGCGGCCAAGAAACCGCTCGCAAAATGCGCACGCCTCCTCTGTGGGGTGTCCGCACTCGCACCGAGTTGCTGCACGACGGCCGCTCAAGCACCTTCTCTGACACCATTCAGCGTCACCGCGGCGAAGCCGCCCCGGTGATTGACAATTTCAATCGCCTTAACTCCACACAACAAAATCAGCTCATCACCTTCTTGCGTTCCCTCTAGTGGCGCAACCTCGGGCCGGGCGGCAATAGCATCGCTGCGCCGGCCCATTCCATTTCTTCTCATGGGAAAGCGCTTCATTACTTTTTACCAGGGGCAACAGGAGTGATATTCTTTCTTCGTCATAATTCCAGAATGGCGGCGGAGAATGTCAGTCAGCCTTCAAGCGCGGTTTGCCGTGTGGATCGTCAAATGGCGCGTCAAGCGCCGGCTGAAAGGTGTGCGAGACTATCGCATCGCCCGCAAAATCCTCCGCCCCGATCCCTACAAAGTTCCAACCGCCGTCCAGATTTCTCCCGCGCATCTCGGTGGAGTCCCCGGCGAACGCATTGAGGGTCCATCGCCGGGCGAAAATGTCCTCCTGTATCTTCACGGCGGCGGATACTTCGCCTGCTCCGCGGAAACGCATCGCCCCATCACGGTGTTCTATGCTCTCCAGGGCTTCCACGTCTTTGCTCCGGACTATCGCCTTGCGCCTGAAAGTCGTTTCCCCGCCGCCGTCGAGGATGCTGTTGCCTTTTACCGTGCCCTGCTGAGCGCGGGATAC
>JBGPIX010000408.1:0-4547 GCA_041485085.1 Candidatus Acidiferrum sp. | reverse complement strand
GGTCCGCGCGCGCGGCAACGGCCGCCTGCTCCAGTTCCTCTACGTTTTGGGCGAATGGACTAAACGTGAGGCCCTCCGCGACTTCGATGGGAGCGCTCATGTCCGCGGAGCCAAGCAGTTCGAGCAGTGCGGTCTTCTCGTTCCGAAGCTCGGTCTCTGCCCCAACCAGATCATTGAAAAATCGCAATCGCTCCGTTTGGACCCGCGCCAGATCCAGTCCCGAAACTTCTCCCTGTTTGAAGCGAGCCTCATTCAGGCGAATGATTTCGTCGAACTGGTCGAGCACACCGCGGGCAAGATCGTATTCGGACTTGGCGAGAACGATCCGGTAGTAGCGCGTCCGCAGTTCGAGTTTCACCTGCCGAATGGTGTCCTGGAGGAGAGACTCCGTCACCGTCACATCCTGCTCGGCAACGAGAGTGCGCTTTTTTCTTTTTCCGGCTATTTCAATCGGCTGGCCGACGCGAACCACGGCCTCGCTGTTCTTGAAAAAAGGTCCTGGATTCGATTCGAAGAGCGGATAGCTCTCGGAGGAGATATCCAGTTCCGGATTCGGTAGTTGCCGCGCGCCCAGGACATTGGCGCGCGCGATGACGATATTCTGCCGTTCTCGAAGAATCGCCGGATTCTTTGCAAGGAGAATCTCGCTCGCGACGTCCAGCGTCAGGCGCACAGGAATTGCGACTTCCGTTGACTTTTCCTGCGCCGGCAGCGATGTCGCACAAAGCAGCAAGAGCAGCCAAGCTGCGTGTTTCCACTTGCAAATTACATTTCCTAGACTCATGCATTCCGCTCCTTAAGTGATTCTTTGGGCATCAGCTCACGCAAGTGCATCAAGGACTGAAACCAGCGTTTCCGAACTTCCGGAATAGGAAGTTCCACAATTTCGCCGACCGTGAGTTCATCCAGCCCCGCGATATTTCGCAGGATGAAGACGGCGCGTTCGTCGCACGGCAACAGAAGGATTGCCTCCCCCAGTTCCGTCGGTGGATCTGGACGTTTTGCTATCGAGGCGCAGTACCGCTTCCCTGCCTCCAACGCAAAGATCAGGAGGAGGATGGGGAGTGCCACGCGGTCCAAATCCAACTCCCGCTCGAAGTAAGTCAGGAAACCCGCCTCCGTCGCTTTCTCCGCCTCGGCGTCATTGCCAAGGAAAAGACGGCAAACACGAAATACCAGCGGGCTCCACTTTGTGTAGAATTCCCGGAGCTCTTTTTCGTTTGTTGCTACCACCATAGCGCCCCCAAATGGGACGAGCCGCCGCGACAGGACAACGGCCCGCGAGACAATGCGAGGCCAGGCGTACCTAGTGAACGATTAGGAAGTTAACTGCGAGGAGGGTGAAAAAACGTGTGAGGCAGAGCGAATGGTTCCGACACAGCGACCACAATCTTGGACTGGTTTGTGCACTCTAGTGAGGATATAACCATATGGGAACCAGGAATAATGTGTGAGCAGCAGCAAAAGCAGTCTTCGTCATCGTAGGGAAGCTGCGTTCTGCCCCCACTGCCCGGACCAACCCGAGCCGTTGCTGCCGCCACGTTCGTTTGCGCCTGAACAGCCACAACGCCTTCGGCGCGGCATAAGCCGGGAAATGCCAAATCCACCAGTGTCCAGAGGAGCAAGAACGCCACAACGAACTTGCGCCAGTCGTATTTTCGAAACACACTCACGTCCTTAGAATAGCGGTTTTGACCCCGCGAGTCCATTGTGCCGTTGGGGGCGGAAATCACTGCGAGGCTCAGAGTTCCGAATCGGCTTCAAGGCCGGGCCTGCGATCCCGTTCTCTCCTGCCTTTCGGAGCGTCCGGTGTGTGCGACAAACTGGCGGAAACTGACGCATTCAGCGGGGGCGGTGGAAACGTGAAGTCTCTTTCCCAAAGCTGGTTCAGCCCAGAGGAAGCTATTAAGATTCAACTGGGGCGGACATGATTGAGAAGATCAATGCACTCCTGCACTTTTGTTCGGCTCTCTACGCGGTAGTCCTCGCGGGCTTTTTACTGGTCTTCGTCCCGCGATCGCTGTTCTCGCAGTTCCAGTTTGCAGCAACGCTAGTGGTTGCGCTTGCCACCATTTTCGTGGACGCCACGGCAGGCGCAAAACAATGGCGCAAACCGCCGTCCGGGTACACGCTCAGCGTTGGTTCTCATTTCCTATTCGCCACCGGCGTGGTTGCCATCATCACGTTCGAATACCTTCAAAGTGTGCCGTCCTCGTTTTTGTCTTGGTTCTTCAGAAACAATTATGGTTTCGTTTCTCTCCTCGCTGCACTTAGACTTCTCGCGGGAGGCACCCTGCTCGGGAAGGAACCCCGCGGATAGGATGAACACGCCAGATGTCGAGATCTGTCCGGAGAACACATATTGCCCCTGCCACTGCGGTGTTCTTTCGGAGCCCCAGGGACAACAAGACCAGAATTACCGTTTATCTTAGCCCTGCACCGGCGAGTGCGGCATCCGGGGTAAACGTTCTTCTTCCTCTTGCGTTCTTTCGTTAGAGGTTTTGTTGTTTTGCTTTTTCCTGGCGCCAGCAATTCATGGCGAGGTGACTACTTTTCGATCCCGAAGTCCTGTTTGCTGATCGACACAATTTGCTTCGACCTTTCATACATGGAGCGAACGATTTCCTCCGTGGCTTGATTCAATTGGAGGTCTTTGCGAGTGAGCAAGACCTCCAGTTGAGCATTCACGACAGACGCTGGATTTGCAATGTCCCGTTGAAAGCCCCGGAACGTCTCGGCCAGCTGGCGGAAGTCACGTTCACGCTTGTTCCGCATCCATAGCAGCCAGCCCGTAACGAGCCCGAAACTCAGGAACAAGAACCGGTAGAACAGCGTTGCCGGTTGCGTCTGGAGCAGTTCTTGCCAGTAGCTACGCCCCTCTTCGTGTGCGTGCATCCCTACATCGATGATCTCCACACCTATCCCGAGCAGCAGCCCATAGAAAATCTCCCGGTATCGTTCCAGCATATACGCCAACCTCCTTGCGGTCTGATGATTCCGAACGCCGCCTTTTCCTTGCCTTGTCCAAGCTCCACCAGATGAACTCTACATAGTTTTTCCTTGGCGATCTCACTTCTTTGGCTTTTTCCACGCGGCTCCGGGCAACAGCGCAATCATTCGTGTTAAGACCGTTTCGGCAGCACGGTCCTTGTCCCAGGTATAACCCGAGGCCAGCAGGGGCGTGATGTCCGCGGAAAACTGGGGCGAGTGGAGCTTTTCCGCCAGATTGCGTTCGAAGAGCGCGCGCGTTACGCGTTTCCCTTCTTCCTTCATGTACGCGGTGAATGCTTCCACGATGCGAACCGGATCGACCCCCGTCCTGTCGAGCGCGGCTGCGAGATCGAACAAGTCGCGCCCCTTTTTCCGCTGATACAGCGCGCGGAGCTTTGTTCCCAGCAGTTCTTCGAGCTGATACGTCACAATCTTCGCGGAGCTCTGGAACCAGCGGGAGTCCACGACGAATGGAATTGTCTTCAATCCGAACACCGTGAAATGCTCGCGGGAATTAATCTCCACCTTCAGGCGAAGTCGCAGCGGCGGCGCATCTTCCGAATCGAAGCGGTAGTTCAGCGTCACCCGGCCTTCATTCTGTTTCCACTGCGGTTCCCCAAGCCAGGAATCTAGAACGCCTCGTAACGCCGTCAGCGTAGGCCCGATCGCGCCCGCCCGGATTTGGACCAGGTCGATGTCCTCGGAATAACGTGCGGGAGGGCTCATGTGCAGCTTGTGCAGCGCCGTGCCGCCGCGGAAGGCCAGCGCCGCCGACAAGTCCCGCTTCGAAAAGATCTCGACCAAAGCGCGGCTGATGACCAAATCTTGTTCGACCTGAGCATCCTGCACCCACGGCACGTTGGCGCGCCACGAGGTGATGTAGTCGCGCGGAATCACGCTTCGGGCTCCACTTCCGCATTCACGTAGAGGAGCCAGTCCTCCGCACGGCGCGCGCGCCCGCGTCTTGCGCCGGGAACGAGCGCGGTCCAGTCCCTCGCGTTCTGTTCTACGTAGGCTTTCAACAAAGAAGCCTGCTCCTTCGCGTCCACCCGTTCGAGGAGATAGCCGAGCCGCTGCGCCCACGGCAGCGGAGCGGTCTTCGCGGCCGCGGCCAGGCGCTTGGGCTCGATCTTTTCGGCGAGTTCCACGAGAATCGTCGCTACCTGGTCGAATCCTCCGGCGTGGTGCGGGTAGCCCGCGAGATCCACGGCGGTCGCCTCGACGGTCGACACCGAAATGGTCCCGCGCGGTGTATTGAAACTCTGCACGGGAACGGCACGCATCTTCTTCCGCGCAATGAAGGAAACCCGGACGGACCCGCACTCGATGGGCCGCTGGTTTTTTTCGACCATCACCTGAAACTCCTGAGGCCGCTGGTGGGCCGCGCCGTGGTATTGGGCGGCGGACAAGAGACCCGCGTAATATCTGGTTTTCCGCCATTCCATCAGGCCGGGAAGAAATTGATCCGCCGGAAGGCTTCCGAGCCGTTTGTATTCCGGAGGCACGATGATGTAGAACCCGCGCGCGGGACTGGCCACCAGCCCGCGCTTCCCGAG
>JBGPIX010000407.1:0-4596 GCA_041485085.1 Candidatus Acidiferrum sp. | reverse complement strand
GTGGGAGTCGCGACTGTTTTTCTGACTTCCGTTTTTTTTCTGCAACCCGCGTCCGTCCGGGCTTTGTTTTCGCTGCACCCCGACTACGAGACGGTTTTAAGGAATGAACTTTTCCCGCTGCCCGGAAGCGACGTTCATAACGCCGTGCTGGCCTTGCCCATATTCTTCGCGCTGGGCCTGTTTGTCGTCCTCGGAGCGATCGGGGTATGGAGTGCTTCACAAGCGGCAAGGTACGCGGGAATCGAAGATCCCCAGTTTGTGGTCATCGATGAAGTGGCGGGACAACACCTGGCCCTGCTGCTGCCGCTGATTCCGATTGCGCTGCCACACCTTAGCGCGCACATGGATATATCCACCTTCACGATTTTCTTCGCGCTCAGCCTGGTGAATTGGAAATATCTACTGCTCGGTTTTATACTTTTTCGCGTGTTTGACATCTGGAAGCCGTGGCCCATCCGCGGTCTGGAAAAGCTGCCGGGGGGATGGGGAATCATGGCTGATGACTGGATGGCGGGCATCTACGCTGCAATTCTTTTGCGTGTGGCGTTACACTTTGGGCTGCTGACGTTTCACATTGGCTGGGTATGAAATTCGGGTTCGGCTCTTCGGCAGAAAAAAACGGGATTCCGCACATTGAGAGAGTTGCGCCCGCCGCGGCCATTCCTGGCGGCGAGATGACCATTCATGGGCGCGGCTTCGTTACGCGGGCACAATCGCGTCCGCTGGTGCGCTTCGGGGACGCGGAAGCCGGCATTGCGCTGTCCAGCGAGAACCGACTGGTGGCGCGCGTTCCGGAAGGGGCGAACGGCGGAGTGGTGCGCGTCTCCGCGGGCGATCACGAAAGCCAGCCGCATCCGGTGCACATCGGACTGCAAATTGCGGACAACCTTCATCCCGTGGCAAATCCCGCTGTGGATTTGGACGGCAATATTTATGTGACGTTTTCCGGCCAGCGCGGCCAACGAGTTCCTGTTTCGCTTTACAAGATCACCGCAAATTACAGCGTGAAACCGTTCATCACTTCGCTGATCAATCCCAGCGGGCTGGCGCTCGATCGCATGGGCAATCTATTTGTTTCCTGCCGCAACGACGGCACGATTCATCGCATCACGCCAGAGGGCCGCGCGGAACAGTGGATTGAAGGCATGGGCATCGCCACGGGCTTGGCGTTCGATCCCAACGGAAATCTATACGTGGGCGACCGCAGCGGCACGGTTTTCAAGATCAGCTCGAGCCGGGAGATTTTTGTTTTTGCCACGCTCGAGCCGTCCGTAGCGGCGTATCACCTGGCGTTTCATCCCAGCGGCGATTTGTACGTTTCGGGGCCGACGACTTCCAGCTTTGACCGCATCCACCGAATCACGCAGGGCGGCGACGTGAGCGTATTCTTTCGTGGGCTTGGACGGCCGCAGGGAATCGCGCTGGATCGCGACGGAAATCTTTACGTGGCGGCTTCGTACGGCGGGCGGCGTGGGATTGTGCGGATTACGCAGCAGGGTCAGGCCGAAGTGGTCCTCAGCGGCTCGGGCATTGTGGGCATGGCGTTGCAGCCTTCCGGCCGTGCGATTGTTGCCACCACCGACGCCCTCTTTACGCTCGATTGGGATGTTCGCGGCTTGCCGTTGATCGGATAATTGAACAGATGAAAGCGGAAATCATTGCGGTTGGTTCGGAGTTGCTGACTCCGGACCGCCTGGACACGAACTCGCTCTTCCTGACGGAAGAGCTGAACAAGCTCGGCATCGAGGTGGTGCGCAAGACGATTGTGGGCGACAACCGCGATTTGCTTGCCGAGGCGTTTCGCGACGCGCTGAACCGCGTCGAGCTGGTGATCGCCTCGGGCGGGCTGGGTCCTACGGAAGACGACTTGACTCGCGAAACCGTCGCGGACCTGCTGGGCCGCAAGCTGAACCTCCATGGCGAAATCCTGCGCTACATCGAAGGGCGCTTCCGGCAGCTAGGCCGGGAGATGCCGGCGGTGAATGTGCGGCAGGCGATGGTGCCGGAAGGCGCGGAGGTGCTGGATAATCCGCGGGGTTCGGCGCCGGGGCTGTGGCTTGAAGATGCGGGGCGCTTCATCGCGCTGCTGCCCGGCCCACCGCGCGAGTTGAAGCCCATGTATCAGGAACAGGTTTTGCCTCGTCTGCAGCGCCGGAGTTCAAGCATTCGAATGTTTCACCGGGAGTTGCGAGTTGCGGGAATGGGCGAATCGGGCGTCGAACAGCGCATCAAGCCGATTTACACGCGCTATGCCGACGTGAACACCACGATTCTCGCCGCGCCGGGGGAAATTCAAATCCATTTGCGGATGTGGACCGGCGACACGGCGCACGCGCAAAAAACACTGGACGAAATCGTGCAAGGCTTCGAGATCGCGCTGGCCGATCGCATTTATTCGCAAGACGGTTCTTCGCTGGAAGAAGTGGTGGCCGGGCTGCTGACGAGAAATAAGTCCACGATTTCGGCGGCGGAAAGTTGCACTGGCGGGTTGCTGGCGCAGCGGCTGACGAGCATCGCGGGGAGTTCATCGTACTTTCTGGGCGGCGTCGTGAGTTACAGCAACGAACGGAAGACGGCGTGGGCAGATGTGCCGCCGGAAATGATTCAGTCCAAAGGCGCGGTCAGCAGCGAAGTGGCGATCGCGCTGGCCGAAGGCATTCGCCGCCAAGTTGGCAGCACACTGGGCGTGGGCATCACTGGCATCGCGGGTCCAAGCGGCGGCACCGAGGAAAAGCCCGTGGGGACCGTGCACATCGCTCTTTCGTATGCCGGTGGCGTCAAAGAGCGCGGCGTGGTCTTCCCGGGCGACCGCGAAACCATCCGCTGGCACGCTTCGCAACTGGCGCTGGATCTGGTGCGCATTCATTTCCTCTACAACGGCGGGGAGCCGCCAGCGCGCATGGCCAAAAGGTCCTGACCTCCGATGCGCTTGTTCATCGCGCTGGAGATTCCCTCGACGGTGCGAGAAAACCTCGCGGAATTGCTCAAATCCCTTCGGGCGGTGTCACCGCAAACTCGCTTGGTGCGTCCGGAGAATCTTCACGTAACGCTGAAATTCATCGGTGAAGTGGCTGAGACAAAACTTGCTGCCATTCAAACGGAGCTCGCGCGGGTGCGCTGCGATCAGTCCGTTACACTCGATTTTCGCAGGCTCGGATTTTTCCCCAGCGAAAAACATCCGCGCGTCTTCTGGGCCGGCATCGAGGCTTTGCCGAATCTGAAGACTTTGGCGGCCGATATCGAGACGGCCACGGAGACTCTCGGCATCCCGCGGGAAGGGAGACCTTTTTCACCGCACTTGACGCTTGCGCGGTTCGAGCCGCCGCAGTTGCCGGAACAACTTCGCGCCGCGATTGAGGAAAACGCGGAGCGCAATTTTGGTTCGTTGCGGACCACTCAATTTCATCTGATTGAAAGCAAGCTGAAACCGTCCGGCGCGGAGTACACTACGGTCGAAAGTTTTGCGTTTGCGACGTCGGAGGCCTGAGCGCGCATGTTCTCGGTGTGGATACCTGCCACTGTTCTGGGGATTCCTCTGGCTGCATATCTTCTTGGCTCGATCCCGTTTGGGCTGCTACTTGCAAAGCTCTTTGGCGGCGGGGACGTGCGCAAAGCCGGCAGCGGCAACATCGGCGCAACGAACGTCGCGCGCGTGGCCGGACCGCTCGCGGGAATTCTCACGCTGATTTTCGACACCACGAAGGGTACGGCATCCGTCTGGCTCGCGGGCCGTATCACCAACGACAGCGCCACCTGGATGATGATCGCGGCTTTCGCCGTGCTGCTCGGACACTGCTATCCGGTGTGGCTTAAGTTCAAAGGTGGCAAAGGGGTGGCTACGGCTCTCGGCGTTTTTCTTGCACTGTCACCGCTTGCCGCGGTTAGCGCGCTGCTGCTCTTTATTCTTTGCGTCATCTTCTGGCGCTACGTTTCGCTGGGCTCCATTGCGGCGGCCGCGGCGATGCCGCTGTTGATCTATTTTCTGTGGGCGCCAGGCCATGCACCGCCGATCATCATCGACGTGGGGACTCTGGCCATCGCGGGGCTTGTGATTTTCAAGCACGGCGGCAATCTTCAGCGGCTCGTCGATGGCACCGAGCCGCGCTTCTCGTTCAGCAAGAAGAAAGAAACGGAATGAGGAAGATCGCCATTCTAGGTGCGGGCGGCTGGGGCACAGCGCTGGCGATCGTGCTTTCGCGCAGCCGCAAGCCGCATGAAATTTCGCTTTGGGTTCACAATGTTGAGCGCGCCGAATCGATGCAGCGCGAGCGGGAAAACAAAACCTACCTTCCCGGCGCCAAATTACCTGAGAGCATTCGCATACAAAGTGAAATGGAGGCCGTGCTTTCCGGAGCTCAAGTCATCGTCGGCGCGGTGCCCTCCGGACATGCTCGCGCGGTTTACGTTTCCGCACTTCCATTCGTCGCCCTCGGCACAAGCTTCGTCAGCGCCAGTAAGGGCCTGGAGCCAGCAACGCATCTGCGAATGAGTGAAGTGATCGCGGAAGTCGTCACGCCGAAATTTGCTCCGCGCATCGCCGTGATTTCAGGGCCTTCGTTCGCACTGGAGACCGCACGCGGTGAACCCACGGCGGTC
>JBGPIX010000406.1:0-4635 GCA_041485085.1 Candidatus Acidiferrum sp. | reverse complement strand
GTTGTAGTCCCAGCAGTTATCGAGGAAATTGATGCCGCTATCGAGAGCGGTGCGGATTATTTTGACGCTCTCTTGTTCCTCGGACTGCATGCCGATGTGATAGCCGCCGAGGCCCACGAGGGAGACGCGTTCGCCGGTGCGTCCGAGCTTGCGATAAGGAATGCCATTTTCATCCCCGGCAGCCCAAAGTTCCGGGCCAACGACACCGGCCATGAGTGAAGTGGTCAACATCGCGCCGAGGAATTCGCGGCGGGTGACCGCGTCGGCGAAGGAATCCGGGTGGGCTTGATTCGTGCGGGTCATGGTAGGCACCTCCTCAGAGTTGCTAGCGTAAGAGCCTGAGGCAAGATGTGCAAGAGCAAAGCTCGCGCAATGAGGTTTACGCTTGATTTCACCGTCTTATTTCCTGACCCTCGGACATCTCGCTGCCTAAAGTAGCCTCCGCAGTGTGTTTCGCTGATATGCTAGAATTTTCACGTTGTTCGAACGCCTGAATTGTAGGAAATCGCATTGAAAATTAGCCGGGAAGATGTGTTGCGAGTGGCGGAACTGGCTTATCTCGACTTGAGCGAGGGTGAGCTGGAGACGTATCGCGCGCAAATTGACGAGATTCTGGAATACATCGGGAAGCTGAATGAGTTGGACACAGCAAACGTCGAGCCGATGGCACAAGTATTGAGCGACGACCAGACGGCGGATGCCACGCTGCGCGAAGACCTCATCGTGCCGTGTGCGGTGGCCGAAGACGTTCTGAAGCATGCGCCGGATCCAGAGCCTCCATATTTCCGTGTACCAAAGGTGATTGAAAGATAGCCAGCAAGTCTATGACTAGGATGAGATTGAGACTCGCAGGGATTTGTGGGTTGTGTGCCGTTACTCTGGCCTCGACTTGCGCTATCTTTGCCGCGACAGGAGGGCAGTGTCAACCTCCCTCGAACCTGGGCCAGGAGATTTCAAAGAGGTTTCCGGGCACACACATTGTCGCTACTGCTGATCTGAAGGACTACGATAGAAAGCTGTTTCGTAAGGATCATGGGACACGATGCCCGGGACTTGTAAAGGTGAATTTTTTCGGGGACAGAAAGCCAACTTGGGCTCTTGTTCTGATTTCCGGGGAGAATCCGAAGCGGAAAGCGGAGCTTGTTGTCGCTCGCCAAGCAGATAATGGCTGGGAGATTCGTTCTTTGGAGACAACTGATGGGACACCGGTGGTCTGGCGTCAGGGTCCAGGTAAATATGAGGGCCTTTACGTCGGCGAAAAGGTGATTCGAGCAACGAGGCCCGTAATCGTCCTTTGCGGTTATGGGTCTTGGGCGATTCTTTATGCTTGGACAGGCAAGCAGGTGGAAAAGGTCTGGCTCTCGGACTGACCACTGGGATGACCCTGAGTAGGGCAAAATGACCACAAACTGGACTATAGACGGTGTAAGAGAAGCTCTGGCGGCGAAGAAGATTTCGGCGCGGGAGCTGGCGGCGGATTTCTATGTTCGGATTGAGGCGAAGAATCCGGAGCTGAACGCCTATCTGGCGCTATCGCCGGAACGGGCGCGGCGGCAAACTGACAGAATTGATGCGCTGGTGGCGGAAGGAAAGCCATTGCCGCCGCTGGCGGGAGTCCCGGTGGCCATCAAGGACGTCATCAGCACGCGAGGAATTAAGACGACGTGCGGCTCGAAGATTTTGCAGAACTATTTTCCGCCGTACGATGCGATGGCAGTGGAGCGGCTGGAGGCAGCGGGCGCAGTCATTCTGGGAAAGACCAATTGCGATGAGTTCGCAATGGGAAGCTCGAATGAGAATTCCGCTTATGGGCCGGTGAAGAATCCTCTCGCGCTGGATCGCGTCCCGGGAGGATCGAGTGGAGGTTCTGCGGCAGTGGTGGCTGCAGGGCTAGCGGTGGCATCGCTAGGAACAGATACGGGCGGTTCCATCCGTCAGCCAGGCTCGTTTTGCGGAATTCCCGCGATGATGGGGAGCTATGGCCGGGTTTCGCGGTACGGATTGATCGCGTTTGCATCCTCGCTGGACCGAATCGGTCCGTTTGCCACCAATGTGAAAGACGTCGCAGCGATTCTGCAAGTCATTGCCGGTCGCGACCCTCACGATTCGACTTCGACGACCGCGGCGGTCCCCGATTACCAGTCCGAACTTGGGAAACCGGTCAAGGGCTTGCGCTTGGGCATCCCAAAAGAGTATTTCGGCGCGGGCATGGACTCAGGCGTACGGAAAAAGATCGAAGCGGGCATCGAAATCTTCAAGAAACTGGGATGCGAACTGGTGGAAATTCGCATGCCGCATACCGACTACGCCATCGCGACTTACTACATTATCGCAACGGCGGAAGCCAGTTCCAACCTGGCACGGTACGACGGAGTACGCTTCGGATTGCGAGTGGATGACGATTCCTTGCTGGCAATGTATCGAAAAACGCGCGGTGCAGGATTTGGCGCGGAGGTAAAACGGCGCATCGTGCTCGGGACTTATGTGCTTTCGGCGGGATATTACGACGCCTATTATTTGAAGGGGCAGAAGGTTCGTGCCCTGATCGCACAGGATTTCCGCGATGCGTTTACCAAAGTAGATGCGATCCTCACACCGACTTCGCCGGTTCCACCCTTCAAGCTAGGGGAACGCACGGACGACCCCCTCCAGATGTATCTTGCTGATATATATACAGTTACAGGGTCGTTGGCAGGTGTCCCGGGGATCTCGGTGCCTTGTGGCAAGATCGACGGAAAGCTGCCGGTGGGCCTGCAACTCTTTGGGGCCCCTTTTGGAGAGGCGCGTATCTTGCAACTTGCCCACGCCTTCGAGCAGGCCGACGGAGCCGCCGTCTGAGTCTCTTCCGTGTTCGCGGATGAAACGTGCCATCCCTTGAGATCATCGTCGAAAATCTGGCTCGGGCGCAAAGCGAACTCTTGCGCGCCGCAGATGTCGTCCCTGCAGAGCAATGGAAAACGAGGCCCGCAGACGGGCGATGGTCGGCCGGGGAACTAATTGCCCACCTGAGCGCGATCGAGCGGGCGATTCTGGGACGCGCCGACAAGCTCCTGCAAAAGCCTCCGAAATCAGTGCCATTTTATAAGCGATTTCATGTTCCAATGATGATCGTTGAAGTGCGTGTCATTCGGCGCAAGGCGCCAGAGGCGCTGGAACCCCAGGCTGTCGGCGAAAAGGAAGCAATGCTGGCGGAATTGCGGGGAGTGCGCGAGCGAACTCTGGCATTCATCGAAGAGACACGGGGCCGTGACCTCAGCCGGTACAACATGCCTCATCCATTTTTGGGAAACCTGAACGCGTATGATTGGCTGCAATTCGTCGCCTCGCACGAGATACGGCACATGAAGCAGATGAGGGAGATTGCCGCGTCTCTACCGAAAACCGTAACAAGTTTGCATAAGTAGAACATTTTTACCACTCCGCAAGGCTTTGCTTTCTTTTCGTACCAGCCCTTCGATGCGTCAAAAAGTGTGGGAAAAGCCCTAATTTACAGGGCTTTCTAGCGAAAGTACTAGACGGATGGTTTTTGCCTGGCAGAACGGAACGACTATTGCTCAGAAATATGTGCAGCGCATACGATGGATACAGCATCTAAGTAGGCGTGGAGAAGTTGGGGCGGAGCAGAGGAGCCTGGGCCATGGTTACCGTGAAGTCGAGCCAAAAGATCTTCACCGATTCGGAAGTCGCCAGCTTGACGGGGATTTGCGTCGAGCACGTGCACAATTTTGCGAAGAGCCGCCACTTGGGCTTCATCGCGCGGGCTGCGGAAGCGGCCGGCCTCAGCGCCGATCAATGGTTGTTCACATTGTCGGACCTGATGGTCCTGGTGACCTTGTTTCCCAAGTGCACGCACTAAGATATTGAATTAAACTGGCCTCTGCATGGCTCCCTGGCTTGACCGGGGAGCCATTTTTGTTTTGGCGGCGTCCAAACGGCAGGTTGCGGGTTCGGAAGGCCCGGGGGTATGCTCGCTGCAGAGGCAAACTAGACCGCCGCGCGCGCATCGCATACCACAGATAAAGCCGATGAGATTACCGAGAATACTCGCACTCGTTTCGTGCGCCGTGCTGATAGGCTGGGCTGGCACGCCTAGTCGCTCCCTTTGGGCCGACGGTGCGCCAGGCCGCCAGGAGCAACCATCCCCCTCGAAACAAGCCGCAGGCAAGGAGGCCCCAGCTGGAATTCCAGCTTTGCCGCGAGGCAAAAGGCTCATCTTAAAGGACGGCAGCTTTCAACTGGTGCGGGACTATGCGCGGAATGGGGAGCGCGTGCGCTACCTGAGCGCGGAGCGGGGCGAGTGGGAAGAGATTCCCGCCGTAATGGTGGATTGGGACGCGACGGCCAAGGCCGCAGCCGCGGAACAGAGCGCAGAGGATGCCCTGGCCAAGAAAATCCACGCACAGGAGCAAGCCCAGAAAGTCCTAACGGTCATGGATGTGGATGCCAGCCTCCAAGTGGCTCCCGGCGTCTTCCTGCCGCCCGGGGAAGGCATGTTCCTCATCGACGGAAAATACGTGATGCATCTGGAGCAGGTGGGTTCGCAGGTCAAGACCGACAAAAAGCAGTTTCTGAAACAAGTGCTTTCGCCCATTCCCATCGTTTCCAGCAAGCGCAACGTTCAAATTCCCGGGAGCC
>JBGPIX010000405.1:0-4646 GCA_041485085.1 Candidatus Acidiferrum sp. | reverse complement strand
CGGCGGCCGCATGACCACCGACCGCGTCAATGGATTCGTGGTTGATCGCGGCGTCACCCTTTTTGGCAATGCTTTTGGTTCGATGCGCGCTCTCGTGAAGCGCTTGGGCCTCTCGCCGCTGGTATGCAAAGGAAAATTCAGTGTAGGCATTCAGGACGGCGCCGGTTGCCGCGGCTACCGTGGCGGGCGCTTCGAAGATTTGCTCCTGGATCGCGGAATTTCCTGGCGCACTCGTCTGGCTTGCATACGTTTTGGATTTGACTTGCTGCGACATCATCGCGCTCTCGTTCATGGCAATAGCACTCTCAGCGGTTCGCTCGACGGCGAGGGCGCTCGCACGTATTTCCGGAGAATCGGCGGGGAAGAAGTATTCGAGCGCATCTTTCTCCCTGGGCTGAACGGTCCCGTGGGCGGAGCTGTCGATACTTCGTCGCGCGTGATTCTGATGCAAGTGCTCTGGAATTTGCTCGTCCGCGGACAGTGGAATCTCACCGATGGTGTTGACCGCATTCCAGAGGCAGCGGCTTCGCAAGTGAAAGTGCTGACCGAAGCGCGCGCCCTGCATGTCGAACAGCTCAATTCAGGAGTTCAAGTCGAAGCCGAAGTAAAAGGGAAGCCGCAATCTTTTCGCGCGCGCGCCGTTATCTTCGCTCTGCCTGGGCAACTCGTCCCTACAATTTGCCCCGGACTGCCGGAAGAAACTCGCGCAACGCTCTCTCGGACGCATTACTCAAGAATTGTCAATGCCGCGGTGGCGCTCTCGAAACCGCCGAACACTCCTTACGCTGGCTATGCGTTCACGGAAGATGTGGTGCCTGGCGCGGAAATCGAGATGGAGCACTTACGGGTTCCCAATCGTTGCCCGGCGGGCACAGGCATGGCCGGAGTTTTTCTTTGGGACACTCCGCGACGCAAACGTTTGGATGTGGACGACGAATCGCTGAAACAGCAAGCCAGCGACGTCGTCGAGCAGAATTTCCCCGAATGCCGCGGCAAAGTACTCTTCGTCCATCTCGTACGCTGGAATATCGGCATCGCGCAATTTCCTCCCGGCCGTCTGCGCGAGATGACTGCTCTGCGCAAGCAACTCGCCGTGTCGAAATCCCCGTTCGATCTTTGCGGCGACTACCTCGACGGCCTCTCCAGCGAAGGCGCCCTGCGCACCGGCGAAGAGGCCGCCGAACGCACCGCTAGAAAATTGGGAAAATATTGAAAAAATCTGCTCGCGACAGCTTGACGCGAATGCTTGCTCCCGTTAGGCTGGCGAGCGCATGCAAACAAAGTCGAGGAAACTCCTTGTCGTCCTGATTGGGCTGCTGGTGGTGGGGTTTGTCGTCTACCGATCGAGCGGAATGATCTATCATTCGGATTTCAGCGGAAAAGAAATGCTGCAAGCCGTCCGCAGCGCCAATCCCTACTATCTGATGCTTTCCCTCGTTGCGATTTACGCGTGCTATGCGCTACGGGCGCTTCGATGGAAAGTATTTCAACAAAACCTGGGGCCCTCGAGTTTCTGGAATATTTACAAGATGACGCTTGCGGGATTTTCCGCGTTGCAATTGCTGGGCCGGCCGGGTGAGCCGGTGCGGCCGTTCCTTTTGGCGCGAAAAGAAAAATTGCCTGTTTCCGGGATGTTCGGAGTTTATTTGCTGGAGAGAATTTTCGATTTTGCGAGCATGGCCGTGATCGCAACGGTCGCGCTCCTTGGATTTCGAACGGACGCCCAGAGCAGCGAAACAGCCCGGGCCTTGGAGAAGACGGCAAAGCCGGCGGCATTGTTTCTCGTCCTGGGAATCCTCGCGGCAACCGCGCTGCTCGTCTATCTGCGCTTTCACGGCACGGCGATGCTCGAGAGACAGCTGCAAGACTGGCTGCAGGCGCACGGCTGGCGCGGCAAAATTGCCCGTATTGTGCTTGAGATTGCGCGCGGCGTGCAGACGATTCGGAGCGGGCGCGATCTGGCGCTTGCGATATTTTATTCGGCGGTCCACTGGTTTCTTGTGTTAGTCATTTATCTTTGGGTGGCGAAGAGTTTTGGCGGTACCCTAGGCAACCTAAGCCTTTCCGACGCCATGCTTGTTTTGGCGGTTACGCTGGTGGGCTCAATATTGCAATTGCCTGGCGTCGGTGGCGGTTCCCAGGCTGGCTCATTTGGGGCGTATACAAAAATCTTTTTAATAAAAAACGAGGCAGCTCTTGCGGCATCCATTGTGATTTGGCTGATTACGTTTGCCGCGGTTAGTCTTGCAGGCGTGCCGCTGCTGATTCACGAGGGGCTTTCGCTTGGAAAATTGAAGGAGATGGCGGAGCACGAAAAAGAAGCGGCAATCGAAGGCGCCGCACAGCAAGGAGACTCAGCCCAGTGAAGTGTCCTTTTTGCGCGAACATTGACGACAAGGTGATCGATTCGCGGGAGGGCCGCGTCGGCGACACCATTCGCCGGCGGCGTGAGTGCTTGAAATGCGGCCGCCGCTTTACTACTTACGAACGCATCGACGAAATTCCGTACATGGTCATCAAGAAAGACGGGCGGCGCGAGCGCTTCGAGCGGCAAAAAATTTTGCAGGGACTTTTGAAAGCTTGCGAAAAGCGACCCGTACCTACACCCAAACTCGAAGGCATTGTGGATGAAATCGAAGGCGTGGTGCAGGAGTCCACGGAGCGCGAGCTGACCACCACCGAAATCGGCGAAATGATCATGCACCGTCTGAAAAAACTGGATAAAGTCGCTTACGTGCGATTCGCATCCGTGTACATGGATTTCAAGGATGTGCAGGAATTCATGAGCGAGCTGAAGAATCTGCTGAAGGATCGCGTCAAGAAGTAATTCCATTTGTTCTTGAGGAGTTTTCATGAAGAAATGCGTGGCGTTTTCCTTGTCGGCGCTAATTGCTGCCGCCGGTATTTTTGCGGACGCGGAGCGCGTGCGGGCGCAGGCGAAGAAGAAAGTTCCTGCAGCCGAAGCGCCGCTTCCGATGGTGGAGAAGGAAAGAATTCGCGCGCACGTGAAATATCTTTCGAGCGATGAACTGGAAGGGCGGGGAACCGGGCAGCGCGGCGGCGACTTGGCAGCGGATTACATCGGGAAGCAATTTGCATCGTACGGGCTGAAGCCGGCGGGAGACAACGGCACGTTTTTCCAGGAAGTGCCGATGGTGGGCGTGAAGACACTCCCAGACACGACTTTTAAATTCGTGGAAGCGAGCGGCAAATCCTTCGAGGCGAAAAATCTCACCGAATTCGTAACCAATAACGAGAGCCAGACGGAGACGGCGGACATCGATGCTCCCATCGTGTTTGTGGGCTACGGAATCAAGGCGCCGGAGTACGACTGGGACGATTACAAGACGGTCGACTTGAAGGGTAAAGTGGCGCTGCTCTTTGTGAATGAACCGAGCAGCGATGATCCCGGTTTTTTCAAGGGCAAGGCGCTGACGTACTACGGCCGGTGGACTTACAAATTTGAAGAGACGGCGCGGCGCGGAGCGGTAGCCACGCTGATCATCCACCGCGCGGACCTCGCGAGTTACGGCTGGGAAGTGGTGCGCAATTCGTGGGGCACCGAGCGCTCTTACTTGAGGCGCGATGAAACGCCGAAGCTGCAGGCGGCTTCCTGGATTCAACTGGATGTGGCAAAACGAATTGCCGGGATGGTGGGGCTGGATCTGGACAAAATGTTCGAGCGGGCGCAGATGAAAGATTTCAAACCGTTGCAATTGCCGATTCGATTGAAGGCCCACGTGGCAAGCCAGTTGAAACCGTTCGTTTCCAGGAATGTTCTGGCGAAGCTGCCAGGGACGGATGCCGTGCTTGGAAAAGAGGCGATGCTGTACACAGCGCACTACGATCACCTGGGAATCGATCCGAGTTTGCCGGGCGACAAGATTTATAACGGCGCGAACGACAATGCGACGGGTTGCGGAATCTTGCTGGAGCTGGCGCGCGTGTGGGGCGCCATGCCCATCGCGGCGCCGCGATCGATTCTGTTCGCGTCGGTCACTGCGGAAGAGCAGGGATTGCTCGGGTCCGAGTATTTGGGAAAACATTTGCCGGTGCCGCCGGGAAAAATCATGGTGGATTTGAATTTTGATAATGTGCCGCCGCTGGGCACGCCGGAGGAAGCGGAAGTCAGCGGCGCGGAGCGGACTACGTTCTATCCGGTGGTGCAAGCGACTGCTGCGGACTTTCATCTGGCGATCCGCCCCGATCCGCACCCGGAGGCGGGACATTATTACCGTTCCGATCATTTCAGCCTGGCGCGCGTGGGTGTGCCGTCGTTTTCGATCAATGAAGGCGTCAAGTTCGCCGGCCACGACGCGCAATGGGGCGAGGATCAGGCCAAGGATTTCGTCGAGCACCACTACCACCAGCCGAGCGACGAGTACAGTCCGGATATGGATTTTACCGGCGACGCGCTGATAGCCAGATTCGGCTTTGTGCTCGGATCGAAGGCGGCGTGGGAGCCCAAGCTCGCTGGCTGGCTGCCCGGCGATGAATTTGAGGCTGCAAGAAAGCAGAGCCTGAAATAGCCTGAAGTCGAGGGACCCGCCCCGGCAGTTTTCGCAAGAGCAGATTCTTCGCGCAGAAACCGCGCGAAGGCGCAGAGATCTAAAGAGGTTACAGACGTCACGGACAGATACTTGTTT
>JBGPIX010000404.1:0-4656 GCA_041485085.1 Candidatus Acidiferrum sp. | reverse complement strand
TCATGCGTCACCGTTACTTTTGTGGCTTCGGTCTCGGGCACCAGTTCGATAGTTGCGCGTGACGGCTTATCATTTTGACCCATTGCGAAGGTGTACTGAAAGATTTTTGGCGGCTCAAACCGCAGGACCTTCCCTCGGACGTAGGTCATGGGCTTGCCATCGGGTCCCGCGCCCATCCATGTGAGCAAGCCGCCAGGCTTAAAGTCCGCTTGAAACTCAGCGCCCGAGAAGATGATGCGGTTCGACTCCCGCGACACGAAGCCTTCCCACACCTTCTCCGGGGTGGCGGCAATGTAGAAGATATATTTCAGCGGTACTTGATGGGCCATGATTGCTCCTGACTCTCCTGCCCCACCTGTCGCGTCGCAGCAGTTCTCAGAAAGGTCGTGTCCATTAAGGGTGCGTTTTGGCGCAAGTCGCATGACACTTACATGACACTTTGACCATTCGGCTTGAACCGATAGCTCAGCCTTAGAGATTACCGCACTGGCTCGCCGGTTTCAGGTTTCCAGCACTTTGTTCGACTGCCCCTTCTTTAGCCTGTAGGACGTGCTTCTTCCCCCGGCCTCTTCCTGTTCAATGACGCCCAAGGCGATCAGCTCTTCGATGTCTCGAAGAGCTGTTCGCGAAGAAGCTTTCGTCAGTTTCATCCACTTATCTCTCGTCAGCTTTCCTTCGAACCCACTGAATAGTTTGTTGAGGACTTTTGTTTGCCGATCATTGAGAGAGACCTTCCGTTGCTTTAATACCTTCCAGAACAGTTCCTTTTCCAGAGCATTGCTCGTGATTTGATTCGATTGTTCAATGGCCCTATCCAGACATCCTAAAAACCACGTTAGCCATTCCGTGATATTCAACGATCCAGTCTGAGTCTTCTCAAGAACTTCGTAATAGCCCTTTCGTTCTTCGAGAATCTGCGACGACATGCTGTAGAAACGCTGAGCATTGTCGTCCGATCTGGCCAAACACATTTCAGCGATTGCCCTTCCAATTCTCCCGTTCCCATCTTCAAACGGATGGATCGTAACGAACCATAAATGCGCGATTGCGGCCTTCAAGAGCGGGTCTTCATGCTCCTTCCCGTCAAACCACTTGAGAAACTGTCTCATTTTGTTTTCGAGTCGATTAGCCGTTGGTGCAACGTAATGAACTTTGTGGCGACCGATTGGCCCTGACACAACTTGCATCGGGCCGTGGCTGTCATCGTGCCATGCGCCGACTCGAAATTTATCGCTGGTCGTACGGACTCCAGGAAACAGGTGCCCATGCCAGTCAAATAAGCGTTCCTTGGTTAGTGGCTTCTTGAATTCCTGAGTTGCATCCAACATCATTTCGACCACACCATCAACATTTCGATCCTTGTGAGTTTTGAGTCCTCCCACGTCCAGCCTCAGCCTACGTGCGAGAGACGAACGGACATTCTCTGGATCGAGCACAACTCCTTCGATTGCGCTGGATTTGATCGTTTCTTCCGTAAGGACGTTTAGCGTTGCAGTCCACCTCGAAGTAAAGCCATAACCTCGCATCTTGCCCAGCAATAGCCCCTGGCGCAGTCTGACCCCAGAGAGCAGGGGAGCAAGAGTCTTGGAATCCCAGGTAAATGTAGGCCAGCCAAGCAGTTCGTGTATGTATGTTCTCGCCATATTCTCGCCACAATCTCGCCACAATCCTACCATATTCTCGCCACAATCTCGCCACTATTCTCGCCATTGATTTTGTCACCGTCAGGGAGCAGGGGCTCCCCGAAACAGGAGGACAAAACATGAAAGTCGAGCAAGCCAAACAGATCGCAAGCAAGGCCATCGAGCAACTCAGCCAGGCCCTAGAAAGGGGCCACAGTGAGAGGCTCAGGGAATACCTCGCTGCTATGGCGCGATTCCATCGCTACTCGTTGTACAACATTATGCTCATCGCGTCGCAGAGACCCGAAGCTACTCACGTCGCCGGATTCCAGACCTGGAAGCAACTCGGACGTTACGTAAAGAAGGGCGCAAAGGGAATCTTGATTCTTGCGCCGGTGCTGCTACGCAAGGACGCGGAGACCCCCGACCGAGAGGAAGGCACCGAAAGGCCAGTGGTGCACTTCCGCGCGGTTTACGTGTTCGACGTGGCCGACACTGATGGCAACCCACTGCCCGAACTCGGAAACGCTGAAGGGGATCCCTCCGGGCACACGGACCGGCTAAAGGAATTTGTGTCGAGCCGTGGAATTCAACTTGAATACTCGGACGCGATCTACCCCGCACAGGGCCAATGTTCACCTGGAAAGATTGTCCTGCTATCCGGCCAATCTGTCGCCGAGGAATTCGCGACGCTCGCGCACGAAACGGCACATTCGCTTCTTCACCAAAACAGCCGCCGTACGGAAACGACCAAGTGCGTTCGTGAGACGGAAGCCGAGGCCGTAGCCTTTGTGGTCTGTGAAGCTATCGGCCTAAAAGCACAGAACTCCGTCAACTACATACAACTCTATGCAGGTGATAAAGACACGCTGACCGAATCCCTGGAGTATGTCCAACGCGTGAGCGCCGAGATTCTGGCCGCCATCACGCCGAGCGATTAGGCCAGTCGCTAGCCGGTTGCTCGCTTCGGCGATGGTTTCCCCACATGGAGGGATTTGTCTGCCCCGCCGTGGTTCTGCACCAGATATTTTGACTCACTGACAAAGTCTCCTCGGTCGGGGCCTAGGCTGACGATTCACGGGAAGGAGGGCTGCAACGATGCTTTGTCCATATTGCGGAGTTAGACGAACAGAAGTCCTCAAGACGGTCTACCGTGGCCATAGTTCGTATCGCCACCGTCGATGCCGCAGCCTCTTTGGATGCCACAGGTTCTAAACGGCCTTTTTTTTCAGGTCGGCAATCTTGCCTCGTAGCTCCTCGACCTTTCTTAATTGTTGCTCGCCCAAGGCAAGGGAGAGTGACTCGGCTCGTTCGAGAGCGGATGCAGCAGGATCAGGATTGCCGCTCTCGACGAAGCCTTGTGCTGCCAGCACATATTGATCCCACGCATCTGCTGCTCGTGAAGTTTTCTCATAAGCAAGGGCCAAAGAATTATGGATTCCGGGCGAAGGAGAGAAATTCTTTTCCACTTGCCGAATCCGCGTTTCCGCCTTTAAAGCATTCTCCCACTGGAAGATTGCGCTGCGCGGATCTTGCGAGGATCCCCAGATCTTCTCTCGCTCGAAAATTGTTCCTAGCACCACATGGAAGCGAAGGATATTGGGCCAGTCATTTTCGAAGTAGGCCTCGCCCTTTTGCATAAAGAGTGTTTGGAGGAGTTCGTTGAACAGTTGTCCGTTAGGATCGAGAGTCTTGGCGTGATCCCGGACGATTGCCGCAGCATATACAGCAGCCTCGGAATCAGAGGGGTTCAGCATCCAGGCAGCCGCAAACCGTGGCAGAGCCTTCTGAGGGGCCTCCCGTTGGTCGTAATACGCGCCGACTTTTTTCAGCAGGGCCGAAAACAATGCGGCATGCTCACGCGGGTAGGCCCAGGACCGGAACATGTCACGCGCTGGGCCATGACGGAAACTCGGAGAAAAATCCCCAAAATAGGCGGTGTGTATCTCATCGATGGGACGGTTCATTGCCGGAGTAGCCGCCGCGACGCTCCGCAGGTCCCCCGATTCGAATTTCTCAAATTGTTCAGGGTCCACCGACGCTGAAACGTAATATTGCAGGAGTACTGTGAGCAGCTCAATAGCGTCAGGCGCTGTGCTCCACACCTTCAGCAAGGTGTGAATCTGTCCCGCCGTGAAAGCCCCCGAGCCGCGCTCGATGAGTTGCCGACTCAACCCTGCCGCTTCTTTGACGTTGGGAGGCGAGGACTGCCGCAGGACACGAAACGCGCTCTCAATCGCGGGTTCAAACCTCGGCTGCAATTGCAGAGCGCGTCGATACTGCACATAGGCGGTCTGCAAGTCGTCGTTCTTTTCAAGAGCCCGGCCGTAATTGTAGACGTAAGCAAAGCGCGTGGGCGGGGCGACCTTGTCCATGTCGATTGCGCGAAACGCAGCGAGAGACTCGACCGTCTTTCCCTGCCTGAGCAGCACCACCCCCAGACCGTTCCGTGCGTAGGCTTGCTGATCGATGTCGCCCAACTGGATGGCGTTCTGATACGACTCGACCGCATCCGCCAAGCGATTCTGCTGCGAGGGATCTGCGCTAGCCCAACGTTCCACTGATTGAGCAGAGTCGATCGCCGCTTGCGCTGCGGACTTTTTGTCGTCTGAAGCGAGGGCGCTCTTGCGGACTTCTCCAAGACTTTCCACCGCCGACTTATAGTCGCCGCGCGATTTCGCCTTACGCGCCAGTTCCTGGGCCGCAGATGCAGTAGGTTTCTCAGCCGGTGCCTGTGCCCACAAGCTCGCCATGTTCGATGCAAAGAAAATGGCGGCCCCAATCTTCGTTGCGTTTCGGAATCTCATGGCATCCTCCTACTGAACCAGCGACACACTCTGACAGGACGCGGGATCGAGTGTGAACCGTTTCATCCTTACCACCACCTGGGTGAGTTGCCCAAAGTGTTGGATATGGCCCGCGACGCTCTCAGGCGGCCCTGTTTGCGGATTCCATTCGAGGTGTTCGATCTGAAGCCCTTGGAATAATGGATTGTCAGGCTTGTAATCGGCGGATTCGCCTGTGGCCTTGGACG
>JBGPIX010000403.1:0-4656 GCA_041485085.1 Candidatus Acidiferrum sp. | reverse complement strand
GTAAGAAAAATGTTCGCATGCTCCTGACATTTCTATGAAGGCGATGCTTCTTTCTAAATATCGGCATCTCGAAATTGCCGATCTTCCCACGCCAACTCCCGGTCCTGGCGAACTTCTCGTCAAGGTGGCGGCTTGCGGAATTTGCGGCAGCGATGTGCACGGCTATGACGGCTCCTCCGGCCGCCGCATTCCCCCGATCGTGATGGGCCACGAAGCTGCCGGTCGAGTCGCAGCCGTTGGCCCGCAAGTAAGTGGCTGGTCCGAAGGCGATCGCGTCACTTTCGATTCCACGATTTCTTGCGGAACTTGCCCATATTGCATTCGCGGAGAAATCAATCTTTGTGACCGCCGCCAGGTTCTGGGCGTTTCCTGCGGCGATTACCGCTGCGCCGGAGCTTTCGCCGAATACGTTATCGTTCCTCAGCGAATTGTCTATCGCTTGCCGGACGCTCTCTCCTTTTCTGAAGCCGCCATGCTGGAAGCCGTGGCGGTCGCGGTGCATGCGGTTTCTCTTTCTCGAATTTCCCCCGGCGATAAGGCCCTCGTCCTCGGCGCCGGAATGATTGGCCTGCTGTGCCTCCAAGCATTGCGCGCCGCGGGTTGTTCCATGGTCTACATTGCTGACGTGGACGCTTCGAGGCTGAAACTCGCGAAAGAAGTCGGCGCAACAGAAACGCTGCATGCTACTGGCGACGAACTTATTGCCGAAATTCTCAGCCTCACGAACGGCGCGGGCGTCGATCTAGCAGTTGAAGCCGTCGGCATTGATGCTACAGTCCGCTCTGCCGTCCATTCCGTTCGCAAAGGTGGAACCGTGACTCTGGTCGGCAACATCACTCCGGAAGTGACTTTGCCTCTGCAAAAAGCGGTGACTCGCCAGATTCGCATCCAGGGCTCCTGCGCCTCCGCCGGAGAATATCCTCAAGCCATCGCTCTATTAACCAGCGGGGCCATCAAAGTAAAGCCGCTCATCACCGCCATCGCGCCTCTTGAAGACGGCCCGCAATGGTTTGAGCGCCTCTACTCCCGCGAGCCGAATCTGATGAAAGTTGTACTCACTCCCGGAAGCGTTTCATGAACACACTCGCATGACCAACGGACTCTTCGATCTCACCGGCCGGGTTGCCATTGTTACCGGCACCAGCCGCGGCCTCGGCCAGTACATGGCCCGCGCTCTGGCGAGCGCCGGCGCGGATCTCATCCTCACCAGCCGCAATCGAGATCATCTCCTGCCATTCGAGAAGGAAATAAAGTCGCTCGGCCGTCGCGCGGTTTCACTGCAGCTCGACGTTCGCAGTCAGTCAAGCATTGAGCAATTTGCGAAAGACGCCGAAGCCGCGTACGGCCACGTCGATATCCTTGTGAACAATGCGGGCTGCAATGTCCGCAAGCCCGCGCTGGAAGTGACCTGGGAAGATTGGAACCTGATTCTCGATACCAACTTGCGCGGCAGCTTTTTTGTCGCTCAAGCGGTAGCGCGCCACATGGTTTCTCGCGGCTACGGCCGCATCATCAACATCGGCTCCGTCACCAGCGTCGCCGGTTTTGCCGGCCTCGGTCCCTACGGCGCCAGTCGCGGCGGCATCCGCCAATTAACCATGAGTCTCGCCGACGACTGGGGCAAACATGGCATCACCGTGAACTGTCTTGCTCCGGGATGGTTTCGCACCGACCAAAATAAAGTGCTCTACGAAGATAAAGAGTGGGTCGAGTATCTCTGCGATCGGATCCCGCTCAAGCGTCCCGGCCAGCCGCAAGATCTTGACGCCGCTGTGGTGTTCCTCGCGGCTGAATCCAGCCGCTACGTAACTGGGCAGACGCTTCTCGTGGACGGTGGAATCTCCACCGGCGCGACTCGTGCCCTGGTTTCTTCCGCGCCGAGCAAACCGGCAGAATCGAGCTAGACCAAGCGGTTTCTCATCACCCGTTGCGCTTTCTACTTCACACTGGTTCAGGAATCGGTTCTATCCGCCCCAGTAGAAACACATACCCCGCGATCCCAACGAGCAGAAAAGCTGTGGCGGCAATAAACGCTCCGGAGAAAGAATGCGTTGCCTGCACCACGTACCCAGTAACAACTGGCGCGGCAATTCCGGCCAATTGATTGCACAAATTCAGTATCCCCCCCAACGTGCCGACGCTTTCTCGCGGAGCAATCAGCGAAGGGATCGACCAGCCCACCGGTGAAGCGGCCGACAATCCTCCGATAGAAATGCTGATCCAAAACAGCGCGCTCACCGCACTATGAGCGTGTGCCGTGCCGAGAATTCCCAAACCGAAAGCCGTCCCAGCGACGAGCGCCACCTGACGGACGCGGGCCGAGTTCCAACCCCGCTGTATCAACGCATCCACGAGCCAGCCGCCCACGACCAGGTCAGTGATCGTGGCGAACGTCCATGGCACACTGGTGTAGAGAGCGGAATGGAGCAAATCCACGTGGAGCGCGCTGGAAAGATAGGAGGGAAGCCAGGTCAATAGAAAATAGAAAGTGTAATTGTAGGACGCGAAGCCCAGGCACAAGCCCCATACTTTGCGTTTCCGCAGCAAATAAAGAAGTGGCGCTCCTTTGGCGGCTTTCGCGCGATCCTCCGGCTGCGCTCCGCCGCGGGCGATGAATTCGCGCTCAGAAGCTGTCAGTAATTTATCTTCGCTCGGATTTCGATAGTAGGCATAAAACAACGCAAAATAGAAAACGCTGATGAAACCCGTCGCCGCAAAATTCCATCGCCATCCGAAATAGAACAGCAAAAGACCCAGTAGCGGTATTCCAATCGCCGAAGAAAATTTCGCCGCGGAGTCGAACATAGCCGTGGCCAGGCTGCGTTCATCCTTGGGGAACCAGTAGCCGATGGCTTTGGAATTGCCAGGAAAGGTCGGTGCTTCGCCGATCCCAAGAAGAAAACGCGCGCCAAACAATCCCGCGACGCCCGTGGAAATCGCCGTAGCGAAGGAAGCAACGCTCCAAATTATAGTGCTGATCACGCCTACCCGCCGGACCCCAAATCGATCCAACAACAGCCCGGAAGGCAATTGGAGCAGCATGTACGTCCAGTTGTATGCCCCGGAGAGCCAGCCGAACATCACCGCGGAAATTCCAAACGAGGATTCGAGCGCATCCCGCGAAACGGAAAGGTTCACGCGGTCAAAATAGTTGACCAGAACTCCGACGCCCAGCAGCAGGGCAATGGCCCATCGTCTTCGCGGTATTTTCTCAGAGCCGGTATCTGTCCGTGGCAATGCGGATCACCGTTTGCGGCGGTAATCATAGCGTATTCAGTTGGCCCATCCGCGAAATAAATCCATTCAGGGAGAGAACGATTCCGTTGGTCGCACTCTCGACCTAAGCCTTGACGCCTACTTTGCGCAGGATCGTCATCATCGGGCACCAGTTCGTAAAGGCCGACTGGAACAGGTTCAGGCCAACAAAAGCCGTGAAGAGAAACCAGTAGGGACTTACCCAATATCCCAGTGCGAGGGAACCCATAACAAAGGCCCCTGCGATCATTCTCAAGTAACGGTCTACATTCATGTCATTTCCTCCTGTTTATTCACTTGCTGGCTTAAGCGATTCGCCGATCGGTGCCGCCAAGTGCCCGTTCTTGCGTTCGCTCAAATAATAGAGAACCGGTACGGTCATCCGTGAGAGGACGGTTGACGCGACTTCCCCCGCCATCAGTGAAATCGCCAGCCCCTGAAAAATCGGATCGAACAAAATCACGCTCGCGCCTACGACCACGGCGGCTGCCGTCAGCAGCATGGGGCGGAAGCGCACGGCTCCAGCGTCGACCACGGCTTCTTCCAGCGACATTCCGTGCGAGCGGCGTAGTTCAATGAAGTCCACGAGGATGATCGAATTTCGAACGATGATGCCTGCGCCGGCAATGAAACCAATCATCGAAGTCGCCGTGAAGAATGCTCCCATCAGCGCGTGGGCCGGTAATATGCCGACGAGCGTCAGCGGAATCGGCGCCATAATCACGAGCGGAGTCTTGAAAGACTTGAACCAACCGACCACCAATACGTAAATCAGCACCAACACGGCAGCGAAGGCCAAACCAAGGTCACGAAATACCTCCACGGTGATGTGCCACTCGCCGTCCCATTTCATGGAGAAGCGGTCAGTGCGGTCCGGCATCGTCGTGCCGGAGTATTGCTTTACCTGATAGCCTTCGGGCAGTTGGATTTTGTCGATCGCATCGCTCATCTTGAGAATGGCGTACACCGGGCTTTCGATCTGACCGGCTACGTCCCCCGTGACGTACACCACGGGCCGCAAATTCTTGCGATAAACACTTTGATCGATCGCGGTCTCCCGGATTTTGGTGACCTCGCGAAGGGAAACCTGTGCGCCCGAGGGGCCGGGCAACTTGAGATTTTCGAGATCCTCAATGCCGGAGCGATCGGGCCGAGACAAGCGCACTTCGATGGGGACATCTTCCCTCGATGCGGGATCGTGCAGCAGCCCCGCAGATGATCCGCTCAGACCTATTTGGACTGTGCGCGTGACTTCCGCCGCTGAGACGCCTTGCAGGGCAGCCTTGTCGAGATCGACTCTCACGTCGTACTTGTTCTGCGGATCTTCAACGTACCAATCAACGTCCACTACGCCGGGAGTCTCCTGAAAGATCTTCTTTATTCTTGCCGCGAGTTCGGTCT
>JBGPIX010000402.1:0-4675 GCA_041485085.1 Candidatus Acidiferrum sp. | reverse complement strand
CGGAACGAGGAATCGAATCCGTATCCCTCGAGATCGATCATTCCGCCATTGCCTATCTTCCCGGAGCCGTTGATGCTGCACGCGAAGGATTCCTCCCAGGCGGCCTCAAAAATAACCGCGATTTTATTGGCGATTGCGTCGTTTTTGCCGATGGCGTTCTCCAAGAATATCGCGACCTCCTCTTCGACCCCCAAACCTCCGGCGGTCTGTTGATCGCCATCTCGCCCGAGTCCGCCGAAGGCGCCATCGCCGCTCTCGACCGTCACGCGGTCCCCGCGCGCCGCATCGGACAAGGCATCACCAAAACGACTCCGCTCCTAGTCGTCCGTTAGAATGTCGCGCCCAGAACACATCGGCTAAACTCGAACGATGGATACCATCACACATGGCATCGCCGGCGCATTGATCGGGAAAGCCGTTTTCCGCGGCGAGGACATGTTCGCCTCGCACCCGATGAACCGTGGGCGGATCATCACGTGGTCGCTGATGCTCGGCGCGATTTTTCCGGATTCCGACGTAATCCGCGACTTCCTTTCCAGCGACAGACTATTGATCATTACCTGGCATCGAAGCATCACACATTCCTTGGTGATGCTCCCAGTGTGGGCGTTGCTTCTTGCGGGAATCACACGCACGTTTGCAAAATCACGAAAATGGGAATCGCCTTCTTTCGCTGTGCTGAGCGCGATCTACGCCGCCGGCATCCTCAGTCACATCTTGCTCGATCTGGTCACCACGTTTGGCACGATGATCTGGTCGCCGCTGCAATGGTCGCGCCCCGCCTGGGACCTCATCTTCATCGTCGATTTCACGCTGACCGCGATTCTCTTGGTGCCGCAATTGCTCGCTTGGGTGTATGCCCATCCCGAAAAAGTGAAGCGCCGCGCCGTCGGAATGTGGCTGGTGTTCATGCCTGCCCCGTTTCTCATCGCCAGAATTGGTGCAATTGTCGGCGCGCCGATTTCCGATCAAGTTGTATTGAGCGCTGTGGTCATCTTTGCCGCGGTCTTCCTTCTGCCCACGCGTTTCGGTTGGGGCGTGAAAATCCAGCACGACAAGTGGAACCGCGCCGGTTTTGCCGCGGCCTTGATATACGTCGCGTGCACTCTCTACGCGCACCATGTCGCTCTTTCGCGCATCCAGAAGTTCGCTGAACTGGATCGTTTGCAGGTGGAATCGATCGGCGCATTGCCCCTCCCGCCATCCCTCTGGCACTGGGATGGCTTGGTTCGAACGCAGCGCGGTGTCTACGAACTGCGCATGGACCTTGCCGACAAGCCGGCGGGCGATGGAGATGTGCTCGCACTCGAGCACCACTATTACCCCGACGCGCCGCCAAATTCCTATATCGAAGTCGCCAAACGCCTGCCTGAGGTGCAGAAGGTCTTGTGGTTCTCGCGATTTCCGGTGACGCGCTTCCACAAGGAAGGCGATGTAGCCGTCGTGGAAGTCTCCGACATCCGATTTGTACAAACGCGCCGCGACCGCCCCGCAGGGTTCACCTATCGGGTGCGGTTCAGTGCCGACGGAAACGTTCTCTCAAAGGGTTGGGCCACCAGGTAGGACAGGCATTCCTGCCTGTCTTTCTCTTAGTGGCATGCAGGAACTACCGCGAAGTCTTGCCGTCCGCCGGATGAATCACGACCTGACGTTCTTCTCCGACTCCCACGCTTTCGGTACGGATTCCACTCATATCCTTCAATGCCAGATGTACAATGCGCCTCTCGCGCGAGGACATGGGATTCAGCCGGAACGGCTGGTGAGAAGTCTGCACGCGTTCCGCGGCAACCCGCGCCGTCATGCGCAACTCTTCAAAACGCAGTGCGCGGTACCCGCCGGAATCGATGTGAATCTTTTCATGGTAGGCCGGTTCCAGCCGCAACGCCCGGAAAGCCAGGTGTTCGAACGCTTTCAAAACTTCCGCACCGCGCTCCAGGAGAATCTCTTTGTCTTTACCGTCGAGATCGGCGAGCACTTCCGCGTCGCTTCCCGAACTTGCACTCTCAACCGGAAGCGAGCGTACGTTCACCTTCAGCTCCAGCCCGGAAACCCGCACCATGTTTTCCAGAAATTGGCGCAAGGCTTCTTCCGCCGCTTGCCGGTCCAACTTCCCATCGCGAATGAGTTCTTGAGCCATCGAGAGTTCGAATGCTGCTAGCCGCTTCAAACTTTGTTGAGTTTTTCTTAAGACTTTTTCCCGCGCACGGGCTTCACAGGTGCGGGCACAGGATGCGTGCGGTTTAGATACCACTGTTGCGCGATACCGACCACACTGCTGGTGAGAATATACACTGCCAGCCCGCTCGAAATGGGCGAAATCATGAAGATGCCCGCCATGGTGATGGGCATGATCTTCATCATGGCCTGCTGCTGGGGATCCGTCGCCGTCATGGGCGTCATCTTCGAAACCGCATACATGGATACACCCATCAGCACCGGAAGTACGTAGAGGGGATCTTTCGAGGAAAGGTCCACGATCCACAACCAGGTCGCCTGGCGCATCTCGATGGAGTAGCGCAGTGCGGTGTTCAATCCGATCCACACCGGCATTTGCAGGAACATCTGGAAACAGCCGCCCACCGGGTTGATGCCTTCGCGGCTGTAAATGGCCATCACTTCCTTGTTCATTTCCGCTTTGCGCGGATCGCGCATCGAGTATTTCTTGTATTTTTCCTGGATAGCTTTGATTTCCGGTGCCACACGCTGCATCTTCAAGGTCGTCTTGTAGCTCGAAATGCGCAGCGGAAAAAGCAGCATATTGATAACGAGCGTGAGGACCACGATGGCCCAGCCCCAGTTGGGAATGTATTTGTGCAGCCACTTCAGCCCGTGGAAGAGCGGTTCAGCGATGAATTCTAACCAGCCGAAATTAATCAGCCCGTGCAGCGGCGGGCTCATCTTCTTGAGGTCGTCGTAATCTTTTGGGCCCACGTAGACACGCAAATCCAGCGGCTGCTTTGACGTCGCCGCGGCCACTTGGGGCACCGGCTCGAGCGTGTCTTGACCATTCACTTGAACGGTCCGCGAAGCCTTCCAGTAACGCGTCTCCAGTCCGCCCGCTGGCGCGCCGCTCACCGGGAGAAATGTCGCCGTGAAGTAACGATCTTCAATTCCAACGAACTCTTTTCCGCCCTGCCAAAGGCCGGGGCCCCACTTGTCCAGGCCATCCAACTTCTTGTGTAGGTATGTGGAAATTTTGCCGCCTTCGCTGTAGTACGTGGAAACAGTCTCCACCGGAGCGGGATTCGTCACCGTCAAATCGCCAAAACCGCCGAGCCAGCCAAGACCTGCCTTGATAGGATTGCCGTTTAACTTGGCGGAGGTGTCCACGCGGACCACATAGGTGTGATCGAAGCGGAAGTGCTTGGTGACTTCCAGATGGCCATCACTCCACGTAAGTTCGACATCAGCCGGCGCCTTCAGCTCCATCGCCGGGGAAGAAAGCTGAAAGAGTCCGCCGTTCGCCGCATTCTGCAACTGCTCGTCATCCAGCACCACGGAAAAGGGCCAGCCGCCGGTTTGCTGCGATGCATCCGGGTGCACAACATCCAGCACGCGCTGCGGCTTCGCATCATCCTTGTAATTCTTCAATCGCCAGCTTTTCACCACCGCGCCGCGGTTCGAGATCTCGACGCGGTAAAGCGTGTTCTCGACAACGATGGTGCGTTCCTGCGAATCGCTCTTTACCGTAATGTTTGCCGCTGCCGCTGGGGCCATTGTTGCCGGGGCCGCGGTAGATTGCGTTTGACTCGCCGTCGATGACGTCGCTGGGCCTGGCGTCGCCGGGGCAGTCACTGCCGGACGATTCGATTGCGACGGCTGCACGGGCGGCTTGGGGCCGAAATATTTGGCCCACAGAATAATCACTCCAAAGGAAAGCAGTGAAGCCGCGAGAATTCGCAACTCCGGCGTGAACTTGTCTTTTTGTCCCGGCGCGCTCATGAATGCGCCTCAGTCTTTACAACTTCCCGTGCAGTTGAACTCGTTGGCATCTCTTCCCATTTCTCCGGAACCGGATCGTAACCAAATTTGCGCGAGAGCGGATGGCAGCGCAGCAGCCGCTTTAGTCCCAGCCAAATGCCGCGCACCACGCCAAATCGTTCAATCGCCTCGTAGGCGTAGCGCGAACACGTCGGCTCGAAGCGGCAACTTCCCGCGAACAAGATCGACAAGTAAGCTTTGTAGAATCGCAGCGCGAGCAGCGCCACGCGCACAGGAATAGTTTTCTCGGACACTAAACGCTCTTCAGCAGGCGCAACAGATCCGCCGCCAGCGCCGCAAACTCCGCTCGCGCCACCGAACTCTTCGGGTGTATGACGATGTCCCATCCTGCGGGTATCTCCTGCCGGTGGCAGCGCACGACCTCGCGCAGACGCCGCCGGATACGATTGCGCACTACCGCGCCGCCCAGGGCTTTCTTGATGCTGAAGCCGAATCGGCTCTGCGGCAGTTCGTTGGCGCGGAAGAAAACTGTGAAGTGGGAACTTGAACGGCGCTTTCCGGCGCGGTAGACAGCATCAAACTCTCCGCGTCGCACCAGCCGCGCTTCGCGCGGATACAGATTCCCGTGCGCACTCGAACCGGCCGTGGGCGACGGGTTCCCCAAATTATTCGGGGGTAAGCTGATGACGTCCCTTCTTGCGGCGCGCTGCAAGCACCTTGCGGCCACCCTTTG
>JBGPIX010000401.1:0-4679 GCA_041485085.1 Candidatus Acidiferrum sp. | reverse complement strand
TTAAGAGCCATTTCTCGCCGGAGCGGGCTTTTGGCAGAGCTTGCTGAAACTTCCACATGAGATTTTCCCATTCCTGGACTTTTGGATTTGTCCGGTCGGCTTCGGCTTTTTTCTCAAATGAAAAGGTTTCATCGACTTCCATGATCATGAACATGCGCGTTCCGAGAAGATAGATTTCCAGGTCAAGAACGCCGGAGTCTTTGAGGCTCTTGGTGATTTCGGGCCAGATTTTCTCGTGATAGCGCTTGTACTCGGCGATGAGCTTGGGGTCGTCCTTCAAATCCAGCGTGAGGCAGTAGCGTCGGGTCATGCCAATGCACCCTCTTTGTCTGTGGAAACGCTGGTCATCGCCGGCACCGCGGCGGGCTTGTAGCCGGACAGACCAAAATAAAGGATGAAGAGGTAACACAGCAGCGGCACAACGAACGCTGTTTGAATGCTGGACGCGTCGGAGATGCGGCCCATGATCGCTGGGAAAAATGCACCGCCGAGAATGGCCATGACCAGGAGTGACGAACCACGCTTGGTCAGCGGGCCGAGATTCTTGATGCTCAAAGCGAAGATCGTGGGGAACATGATGGAGTGGAAGAACCCGATGAGGACCACGGCCCAGACCGATATGAAGCCGGTAGCGAGCAAAGCGACCGTAGCGCAAATCAGGGAAGCTGCAGCGAAGAGAGATAGCAATCGCGCTGCCGCAATCTTCTTCATCACGGCCGAACCGATGAACCGGCCGGCCATGAATCCGATCTGATGCAGCAACAAATACAGCGCGGCTGTTTTTGCCGGAGTTCCGGGGACGGAGAACTGCGCATAACGAATGACGAAGCTTGCGACGCCTACCTGGGCGCCAACGTAGAAAAACTGGGCGACGACGCCTTTCACAAGGTGGGGATGAGAGAGAATGCTTTCCGAAGTTCTCTCTCCGCTTGGAGCCCCCGCTTCCGCAGCCGTCTCTTGCACGTCTGGCAGATGTGTCAGTTGAATGAGAACAGCGACAACAATAAAAATTCCCGCTATGAACAAGTACGGGCCTTTCACCGTGCTGGCTTCCGCCGTTCGATAGGCCTCCAGTTGGGCCGCACTCATCGCGGCGATTTGTGCCGGAGCATTCTCGACTCCAGTGAGAATGAACGCCCGCCCAATAATAGGAGAAAGGACGGCGCCCACGGCGTTGAAGGACTGGGCAAAATTCAAGCGGCGCTCGGCGCTTGCGGTTGGGCCAAGAATCGTCACATAGGGATTGGCGGCGACTTCCAGGAAGCTCTGGCCACAGGCCATCACAAAGAGGGCGAAAAGAAAGAAGCCGTAAATCCGCGAAGAAGACGCGGGCAGAAAAAGCACGGCGCCCACGGCGCACAGAAAAAGTCCTGCGAGGATTCCTTTCTTATAACCGATCTTCTCCATCAATTGCCCGGCGGGAAAGGCGGCGAGAAAATAACCACCGAAGAACGCCACCTGGATAAACGAGGATTGAAAATCGCTGAGGCCAAAAGCTTTTTTCAGGTGTGGAATCAGAATGTCATTGAGATTGACGCCGAAAGCCCACAGAAAAAAGAGGCTGGTGATAAGAACGAAGGGCACGAGAAAGCGACGTTCCGTCACGGGAACGGACTGGCTCCGGCTAAGTGGTGTCCCCGCAGAAGTGGTCATCCGGCATCTCCGCTACGTCAACGCGCGGTCCAGGTGCGTGTAGCCGGCGTCCACGAAAACGTGCTGGCCGGTGATGTGGCTGGCTCTCTCAGAAATGAGAAAGAGAACCATGTCCGCGATTTCCTCGGGCTTGGTCATGCGTTTTCCCAGTGGAATTTTTGAAATGATTCTGGCAAGTTTTTCTTCGGGATTCGGGAACCCAGACACCCATTGGCGATAGAGAGGGGTCATCACTTCGGCGGGCACCACAGCATTGACGCGAATGCCCGTTGGGAGCAACTCGGCGGCCCATTCCCGCGTGAGGCCTAGAATCGCGGCCTTGGCGGCCACATAGCCGGAAGTTCCTCCCTGTCCCGTCACCGCGGTCTTTGAGCTGATATTTACAATGGAGCCGCGCGCCTTCTTGAGCGCAGGCAAAGAATGATGGGCCATCGCATAGTAGTGCACCAGATTGAGTTCGAGGGAGGCGACAAATTTTTCGGGCGTGCCGTGCTCGAGACTCACGTTGTCATTGGCACCCACGTTGTTGACCAGCGCGTCGAGGCGGTTGAATTTTTGGAGCACCTGTTCCACCGTCTTGCTGCAAGTGTGAGGCGCCATGATTTCGCCGGGAATGAACTCGCTCTCCAAGCCAGCGCTTTGCAAGGCAGAGTGCAATTGCTGGCCCGCTTCCACATCGTGATCCAAAAACACAGGAATTGCGCCTTCCGCTGCGCTAGCGCGCACGATCGCCGCGCCAATGCCTTTCGCGCCTCCCGTTACCAGGACAACTTTTGATTTTAATTGCAGGTCCACAGATTAGCCTCGCAAGTTAAAAAAGCCGCCATCGAGCGGATAGTCGACACCGGTGATGAAGGATGCTTCGTCAGAACAAAGAAACAACGCCAGGGAAGCCACTTCTGCCGGCTCGCCCATTCTTCCCACTGGTTGTGACTTGGCCAGTCTTTCGTACATCTCTTTTTCGTGCCCCGGGTAATTTTTCCGCAGGTAATCATCGACAAACGGGGTGTGCACGCGCGCGGGCGAAATACAATTGCAGCGGATGTTGTGTTGGACGTAATCCTTGGCCACGGAATAGGTCATCGCGATGACGGCACCCTTGCTCATCGAGTACGCGAAGCGGTCAGCCAGCGCCGCGGAGCCTGCGATGGAAGCCATATTGAGTATCACGCCCCCGCCGTTTGCTTTCATGTGCCCGATGCATTCGTGAACGCCGTTGTAGATGCCTTTCACATTGACGCGAAAGAGCCGGTCGAAATCCTCTTCGGTGGTGCTCTCCACGGTTCCGATATGAGAGATCCCGGCGTTGTTCACCAGGATGTGGATACGCTCCTTGGCGAACATTTGTTGAAATGTTTCACGGACCTGCCGCTGATCCGTAACGTCGCAGGCATGGACGGTGGCGTGCCCGCCAGCATCGGCGATCAGTTTAGCGGTAGCCTCCGCCTGTTTCGGGTTGATGTCCGCGATTCGAACCGCGGCGCCGTTGGCCGCGAAACGCGTGGCAATGGCCTGCCCAATGCCGCTGCCGCCGCCCGTAATAATGGCCACCTTGCCATCGAGACGGAAGTTCCCGGCGCCCCTGTTTGGGTTGATCAAAGGGAGACACCTCGTTTCCAGGGAATAAAATCTTCCTGACCTTTTGATTCGGCCTTCGTGCGAATCTGCCCGCTGGCCACCTGAATCGCCAACTCGAGGACTTCTTCACCCATCTGCTCGATGGTTTTTTCTCCGGAAATAATTCCTCCCGTGTCGATGTCTATAATGTCCGGCATGCGTTGCGCCAGCGCTGAATTGGTGGAGAGTTTCACTACCGGCGCGATGGGATTTCCCGTCGGTGTTCCCAAGCCGGTGGTGAACAGAACCACATTTGCCCCGGCGCCGACCTGGGCGGTCACGCACTCGACGTCATTTCCCGGCGTGCACTGCAAGTGCAGTCCCGGCACGGTGGCATACTCCGGGTAATCCAGCACCGCTGTCACTGGAGAGTTCCCACCTTTTTTTGCGGCACCCGCGGACTTCATGGCGTCGGTCAAAAGTCCATCGCGCATATTCCCCGGGCTGGGATTCATTTCGAAACCGGAGCCAACCGCTTTTGCTCGTGCGCCGTAACTTTTCATCAGGTGAATAAAACGGTCGGCTACCTCCTTGCGCGTGCTCCGATTAATGAGTTCTTGCTCGACGCCGCACAATTCCGGAAACTCCGAAAGAATGGTTCGGCCGCCAAGTGCGGTGACGAGATCGGATGTGTGCCCAATAGCCGGATTCGCGGAAAGGCCGGAAAAACCGTCGGAACCTCCGCACTTCAATCCCAGGCACAAACTGGAGAGGGGAACGCTTGTGCGCCGGCACTCATTGGCTTCCATCAGGCCGAGAAACGTTTTTCGAATCGCCTCCGTCAGCATCGCGGCCTCGGTGCCGCTTTTTTGCTGCTCCACGATAACAAGAGGTTTGTCAAAACCCGGATTCCGCTTGCGCAATTCCTCGCGAAGAATCCCGATCTGCGCATGCTGGCACCCCAGACTGAGTACTGTCGCTCCCGCCACGTTGGGGTGGTGGATGTAACCCGCGATGAGGCCGCAAAGATTGTTCGAATCCTCGCGCGTTCCACCGCAGCCCCCTTCATGCAGCAAAAAGCGGACGCCATCCACATTCGGGAAGATTTGGGAAGGCTGAGGACTTGCCACATCCTCTGTCAAAGTGTGCGTCTTGATCTCTGCTGTTTGGCCGTTTTGATAAAGCCGCGCGAGTTCCGCCACTTGCCGCCGATAAATTTGTGGCGCTGCAAAACCAAGCTCTTCCTCAAACGCCTGTTTCAGCACGCCGATGTTGCGGTTTTCGCAGAAAACAAGAGGCACTACGATCCAGTAGTTTCTTGTGCCTACTTGTCCGCCCGCTCGCTGGTATCCGAGAAACTCGCGCTGCCGCCATCGTGAAACGTCCGGCGGGGTCCAATGAAACTCCTGCGTCTTTTCGTTAAATTCCTCGGCCTGATGATGGAGATTCCTCGTCGTAAGAAGCCCGCC
>JBGPIX010000400.1:0-4712 GCA_041485085.1 Candidatus Acidiferrum sp. | reverse complement strand
TGTAACCCCAATAGTTCGGCTCGCTAGCATCGAACTGAAAGACAGGCATCAGTTCCACCGCGGTGACGCCAAGCTCGCGCAAATAGGGGATCTTTTCGGTGAGTCCGGCAAACGTGCCGCGCTTCTCGGGACTGACGCCTGAGTTTGGATTCATCGTGAATCCCCGTACGTGCATCTCGTAGATGATCAGATCATGGTCGTGTCTAGGGCGCGGGTCATCAGCCCAGTCAAAATCCGAATCTTCCTCGCAGAGAACTCCTAGCGGCGCCTTTCCCGCGTTGGTGCCCGGGCCCACCGCTGCCATGCGATCAAAGGCTGGCGGAAAAAACACAGACTTCGCATACGGGTCGAGCAGCATCTTCTGGGGATCAAAAGCGTGTCGCTCAAAGCGGTCTGCCGATGGAGGAGGGCCTTCGATGCAATAGGCGTAATACCGGGCCCCGCCCATCTCGCGCTTTCGAATCCGCGCGTGCCACACGCGGCCCGTCTTGTTTTTGAAACTGTCAAACCTATATTTGAGAACGGGCGTGACGAAATTCTCAGGGCCAAACAGAAGCAGCGTGACGCTGGAGGCATACTTCGAGTAGATCGCGAAGTTGTAAGCGTGTTCCTCAGCGACCCATGTGGCGCCGAGGAGATTCGCCGAACCTTCCTTCGTATCCCAATGCTGAGGGATTCCTGGGTGTGCGCCTCCCGCTATTGCCCCCGCTTCACTGCGCGGGTGCGGGCGAATTGAAGTACCGCCTTTCCCCTTCCGCGTTTCTCTTGTCATGCGCTTTTCCACCTACGAGACGTGGTATCGAGCGAGAAAGCTCGAACACGACCTCGACCTCTATTTTTCCTTCCCCACGAGGCTTGTGTTATGCATCCAGACAAAGTACCAGGCGAAGATCCAAGCAAAGGCGAACACGTACACAGCACCGAGAATCACACCGCCAACCGTGCCCCACACAAAGCCAGGAAACGTCTCGAATAATGTCCTATGCAGCTCCATTCCCCTGTTGGTGCGAAGCGGAAGATAGCCGCCAGCGAGACATACGAGATAGACAATCTCGCCCCCAAGAACACATAGCCAGCCGTATCGTTTTAGTGAAAGCATTGCAGTTCTCCTTCTCAATAACTCAGTGACACCCTCAACCCCAGAGCCCTATTTCGCACGGACGGGCGCAGACGGCTTAGCGATTCCCCCGCGCGGCGAACACGTTGTAGAGCGGAACCCAGATCAGCGCCACGTACCAGCCGTAGCCGTAGCTTTCAATCGCCCCTAGGAAGAAACTCTTCCAGCTAATCCATTGAAACCCGGGGAGCAAGTGCTGCCACGCCTGGTACATCGCGTGCGCCGGGAACAACAAATCAAAGCCGACACACAGAACAAACGTAGTGCCCAGAAACAAACTGGTCGCGTGTCCCACCGCCGTGAGTGAAAGACCTTGTCTCATGTTCGTTCTCCTCTCTGCGACAGATAGCGCTGCGGTTCCGCCTCAAATTTGTCCAGGCAATTTCGGGAGCAGAAGTGCAGCAACCGGCCTTCATGGTTTTTCGTGTAGCCTTGGCCTGGGTCCACCAGCATTCCGCAGACTGGATCTTTGGCGGAACCGGCACCAGCTCCGCTCCCGCTGTGCCCTTCGTGACCGCCGTGGCCGTGAACCATGTGCGCGCCGCAACCGAAGCGCATCATCAGATAAAACAAAGACGCGTAAACCAATAGAGTCAGCAAACCTCTCATGACTCCTCCTTATCCGGGGCGCCTGCCATGTTGAGCCTGTCAGCGCTCTCCTTCACGTGAGGCAATGAACAACCGATTGACCTTGAACATCTTCTGAGATTCGTCGTACTCCGCGAGCTTCTGTCCTGCTCCGACCGTCGCGTCGAGGGCATCCTGGAATCTGTGATTGTCCGGGAAAGCTTGTTTAAGATTTTCCAGCTTCAGTGTAAGGACTGGACCATCCGGCCCTGCGCTGAAGAAATACCCACGGACAGTGTGGATTCCCCTCCCGTGCGACACGGGAACTTCACGAGCGTAGATGTACAGTTCCTTGGCTTCCAAGAATCTGGTACTCAAGATTCGACGCAAACCGATAGTTACGCCCGTCGCACGCTCGGAAACCGAACAGTTCACTCTTTGCATACCGGTGCTTCTCCGTTCCGTGCGTCACGTGGATGTAGGGCTTATGGAGAACGTCGTGTAACTCAAGTTTGTGGGTCTTAGACCCACAGTCGCCTTCGAAAGAGAGCCGACCGTTCTTGTAGTCGTTGCCGGTCAGGTACATCCCGCTCGTTTTTGAAGGCGCCACTTGCGCCGTGACGGCGCTACTGAACAAGAGGACTGCAAGCGCAGCCACAGGACTGAAATAAGTTTTCATGGAATCACCTCTCAGACAGAACATTGAAATTCAGTTTTTCGCCGCAACGCGGCCGCAGGAGTGAGCCAGGAACGAAACATGCCTCCCGTGGCTCCGCACCGCCCGCGCTGATCTGCCACACGCGGACCGTCTGCGGACCACGGCCGAAGGACATCCATGTCTCACCCCCGATCACTCCCAGTATCAACGGCTGCGCAATCTCGCCACCGTGAGACTCGAAGTACCAGTTCTCCTCGCGAACTCACCTGCGGAAGATCCCAAGATCCGTGTCTTTACGGTCTCCCTAGTCACTGAACCGAATCCCTTTCACTTTCGCGTATTGAGCTGTTTCCTAAATTCCGCCTCGATGATGTCCCCGCGCACAGAAAGGTTCCCGCCTCCGGCCGCATATTCAAGAGCGGGCAGGGCACAACCGGACTTCTTCACGTCCGGCTCCCTCACTGGGTCAGGCATGTTCATAACGTGCCGGCAATGGCCGCAGACGACCTTCCCAGACAACTCATAGTTCCGTGACTTGGAGCAACTGCGGCATGATGCGAGCGCCGCACGAATAATTCCGTCCGATCCTCTTTGAACGGCTACTGGGGCCGCAGTGGAAGGGTCAATGCGGTACCGGAATAGAAAGAGCTTGTTGGTTTTCAGCTGCGCCAGGGGCAGCACGAGATCCGAACCCGCTTGCAACTCACGCGGTCCAGTTTCCTTGAGTGAGACCCATAGTGTCAGCAGTGCGAGTGTGCAGATCGCTACGAGGACGCCCCAGCCCGCTATTCGCTCGCCCCGCGTCCATTGCATGACTTTCTTCATGTGGACTCACATTCGCCCTTTGCTGTCAGAATCCGCGACCTGGACCTGACGGGCCGCCGCATACACGATTCGCGGTGCAACGAACTTGCCGTCTGCCTTCGGTCCGAGAACGATCGTGCGTTCGTTTCCAAACGGATCGAGAGCCGCAAGGACCGCAGGGACATACGCTCGCGTCTCTGCCGGAAGGAGCCTCGACCGGCTCAAATTCCAAAAATCATCGCTTTCCCCGCGTTCCATCGCTCTCTGGACCACGTCCTCACCCGCGTTATAAGCGGCGAGCGCGAGAGCCCAGTCACCAAACCTCAGATGGAGGTCTCGCAGGTATCGCGCCGCTGCGCGAGTTGATTTGTCCACGTCCGCGCGGTCGTCGCCCAGAGCATCCACTCGGAGCCCGTACCGGCGGGCAGTCGCTGGCATGAGTTGCCATAGGCCAAAGGCTCCCTTGGGTGAAAGCGCGAATGGTTTCCAATTGCTTTCCACCTGCGCAATTCGCAGCAAAGCAACGGGCACGCCTTCCTCGCGAAAGACTCTTCCCGCATCGACTCCCATTAATTGAAAGCGCTGCTCCGCGGATGGCATTCTTCCTGAGGCGGAGTTTCCTTCTGGCTTGAAGGAAGCCGCGCCACCGCCCGGCCGCGCTTCGGGCCCCGGACGCAAGACCAATCTGAGTTGCTCGCCAACCGCAACGTCCAGACTTCGCTGCAGGCTTGCAAACTGGTCGGAGACCTTTCGAGAAGGCTCCTGCCCCCGCAGTGGACCAGCGGCTGCAAAGAACTGGGCCATCAGAAGAATTTCGGCGAAGGCCGTCCAATGTTTAAAAGACATTCGCACTCTTGTGCAGCCCCGTCGTTGGCACTCCATGATCCTTCTCCTAGCTCTTCCCCTCGCCCGCGGACACGGGTCTCACCGCACGCGGTTCCGTCTCCGGGAAGTAGGCATTCGCCACATATTGGGAAACCATTCGCTGGGAATTGAAAAAGGAACCGTTCAGCGAAATCGTCGATCGCATGACTTCCGTAAAGCGCGAGGTTTGCCGATAGAACATCGGCAAGATGGTCTGCTCGAGTTTGTCGTAGAGAGACGCGGTTTCTTCGGAGAGTTCTTCCGGCTGGTCACTCTCCGCGCCAATCGCCCAGCCCGTGGCGCCTTCCGCGTGTCCCTCGATCCACCAGCCGTCCAGCACGCTCAAGCTCGGAACTCCATTCAGCGCCGCTTTCATACCGCTCGTGCCGGAAGCTTCCTGCGGCCTCTGAGGCGTATTCAGCCAGAGGTCTGCACCGCTCGTGATGAGCTGCGCCCATCGCATGTCGTAGTCCTGCACGTAAACAAACCGGATGGCGTCTTTCAGATATTCGGCCATTTCCATCACACGCCGGATCAGTTCTTTGCCACTTTCGTCCTGCGGATGGGCCTTTCCGCCGAACACGATTTGCAAGGGGCCAAACTCCTTAGCCATCCGCCGCAAACGATCCCCATTGCCAAGCAATAATTCTGGCCGCTTGTAAGACGCCACGCGCCGCGCAAAACCGATGGTGAATACCTTCT
>JBGPIX010000399.1:0-4727 GCA_041485085.1 Candidatus Acidiferrum sp. | reverse complement strand
GCGGCGCGCTCGCGGCCAGTGCAGAAAACATCGCCGCGCGCCCGAATCCGCAAAACGCGGGCGCGAGGCTTTGAGGCTTCCTTGCGGAGTTCGGCCAGCATGGAGTCGAACATCGCGCCGGTGACTTCGTTGCCATGGCTGGAGTTGTCCAAGGTGAAGGTGAGGACGTCGGTGGAGCGATCGATGATGACTCCGTTGGAGGTGGAGGGACTGGAGGCAACGTTTGGCTTCCTGCTGGTCATGCCGGGCACGGTATACAAGGAAGGGCAGCCTGTCAAATGGCGGGGACGAACCGAGCTTTGAATTCGCGCCTGCGCCGGCGCCTACTCATGCTGAACGACGGGCCTTCAGATCCGCATCCTCGAGCTTTGAATCCACGGGCCGCATTTCCCGGAACAAGTGGAGATTGGACGACATCACCAATCCAGGGCTGAGATGCACGGCAGGAGGGAAATGAATTTTGTTGGTGAGGTTGTCGGCCATGACGCGGACGGCTAGCTGACCTTGGCGGTGCGGTTGTTGGTAAATGGAGGCAGTGATGGTCCCTTCCTGGAAGTAGGGGGACATTTCCGCGAAGAGGTCCGTGGTGATCAGCTTTACTTTTCCAGCGAGACCCTGCGCTTTCAGCGCACGGCAAACCGGCAAGCAATTTACGGTGTTTACGTAGAGACCGGCTAGGTCCGGGACGCGCCGCAGAAGGTCGGAGGTCTTTTGGAAGCTTTCTTCTTCGTCTTCGTGCCCTTCAATGACGCTTACGATCTTGCCGCCGGCACAATGGCGAGGAAAGGTTTCCGAAAAGCCGGCGGTTTTCTTGCGGTGATCTTCGGCAGTGAGCATGCCCGCCACGACGGCAACTTTTGAATTTGGCGGAACGAGTTTGCCCATCAATTCGCCGGCGAGGCTGCCGTTCAAGGACGGCTCCACGCATACAACGGAGGAGCGATGACTCTCGGGGGCATCGGTGGAAACGCAAACCACGCGAATGCCTTTGGCCTCGGCGTCGTCGATTAGAGGGGTCAGATCCTTAGGATTTCCTGCGGTGAGAATAATTCCGTCGACGCCGCTCTTTACGAGGTCCTTGAATACCGCGGTGTCACCTTCGCCCAGGACTTGAATCGGCCGATTCTCAAACTGAATGCCGAGTTGCCCGACGCGACGGGCTTCATCAAGGACGCCGCTCCAAAGCTGGTCGTAGAAAAAATGAATTTCGCGCGGGATGCACACTCCGACTCGAGCACTGTTCTTGGCAACCGAGAGAGAGCGCGCGGCCAGATTGGGGGTATAGCCAATCTGGCGGGCAATTTGCAGGATATGTTGGCGCGTGGCTTCCTTGATTCCGCGGCGCTCGTGCAAGGCACGATCCACAGTGCCAATGGACACGTTGGCCATTTCGGCGATCAAGTGGATTCCACTTTTCTTTTTGGCCATACTCGATGCTCGTACCTTTTTCAACTTCACGACTCATGGAATCCATTCGCGGCTGGCAACGATTCGCCAGTCCTTCGCGGGCCTGGTCAGCAGGTGGATGTAAGTGAATGACACCCGCCAGCTTTTAGTTTACGTCACTCGGTAGAGTAATGTGCGCCGAACAAAGCGCGTACCGGGCCCGCCTCTACTTTGCGACGACGCTTAATTTCGTTTCGATCAAATCGACGGAATTTCCGCCAACCATAATCCGGAACACGCCCGGCTCAACGACACGGTGCATATCGCGGTTCAAATAGGAGAGTTCTTCAGGACCAAGTGTGAATTCCACAACTTTGGTTTCGCCGGGGTTCAGCGCAATCCGACGGAAGCCACGCAGTTCCTTAACGGGCCGTGTGACTGAGCTGACTTCCTGACGAATGTATAACTGAACGACTTCGTCGCCGCGGACGCTGCCGGTATTTGTCACCGCAACCGAGACCGTGGAACGCCCGAGGACTCCGATGGTATCCGGGACCGCTTGTGGGGTTGCGTATTTGAAAGTCGAATAGCTCAGCCCCCAACCGAAGGGGAACAGAGGCTGCGTCGAGGCGCCCAAGTATTCGCGTTTCGCGGAAGGTTTTTGGTAGTAGTAATCCGGCAACTGTCCGACAGAGCGCGGGACGGTAATGGGTAACCGGCCGCCGGGGTTGTAGTCGCCAAAGAGCACGTCCGCCAAAGCGGCCGCGCCTTCCTGGCCCAGATACCAACCCTCGAGGATTGCGGGGACATGCTCGGCAATGTAGTTGATGGAATTCGGGCGGCCATGCTGCAAGAAAACGACCGTTGGTTTGCCGGTAGCGAGCACGGCTTTGACAAGGTCGTCTTGATTACCCAGAAGATCGAGGCTGTCGCGATCGCCAGGATGGTTGGGAGCCCAGGCTTCCCGCGAGGTTTGTTCGTTTCCGCCAAGCGCAAGGAGGACGAGGTCGGCTTTTTCGGCGACTTTCACGGCTTCGGCAATGCGAGCCGCATTGAGTGTGGCATCGCCCAAGATCACTTTGTCAGCTTCCCAAACGGGATCGGTTTCCGTAATCTTGCATCCTTCCGCGTAAAGTACGTCGACTGAAGAACCAACCCGGTCTTTGATTCCCTGGAGAACGCTGACACCGCGGCCCGGTTGGTTGCTGTAGCCGCCGAGGTGGAGGTCCGCGGCATTGGGACCGATGACGGCGATTCGTTTGTATTTGCCTTTCGCGAGTGGCAGCAAATTATCCTGGTTCTTGAGAAGAATGATGGCTTCGTGGGCGGCTTTCAGGGCAAGCTTTTGATGTTCAAGATTGTTGGTAATTTTTTCTGCAACGTCTGGATTCACATAGGGATCATCGAAAAGCCCAAGAGCAAACTTCATCCGCAGGAACCGAGTCACCGCCCGATCCACTGAAGCTTCCGAAACTTTTCCTTGGTGTATTTGTTCGAGCAAGGTGGGAAATGTTCCCGGAAAAGGCAACTCTAAGTCGACACCAGATTCGATAGCCATCTTGGCGGCGGCTTCATCGGAGGCGGCGACGTGATGAATGGTACGCAACTCGGTGGGGCCGAAGTAATCGGAAGATACCACGCCCTGGAATCCCCATTCCTGCCGAAGGATGTCTTCGAGCAGGTGCCGATTGCTATGGGAAGGGATGCCGTCAATCTCATTGTAAGAAGGCATGACGCTTCGCACGTGTGCTTCGGTGACTGCAGCTTCAAACGGTTTGAGGAAATATTCACGGATGACGCGTTCGGAATAGTTTCCCGGGGCAACGTTGGTTCCGCCCTCGGGCTGGCCATGGACAGCGAAATGCTTGGCGGTGGCGATCACATGAGACTTGTCAATACCCGGACCGGTGCCTTGCAATCCTTGGATTGCGGCGACGCCAATCCTCGAAACCAGGTAAGGATCTTCTCCGTAGGTTTCTTCGGTGCGGCCCCAACGAGGGTCACGCGCCAAGTCAAGCACGGGCGCCAGGCATTGTTGAGCACCGCGAGCGCGCACTTCCGCGGCGGTGGCGGTAAAAACATCGCCCACTAGAAGAGGGTCCCAAGTGGAAGCCAATGCGATGGCTTGAGGATAAGAGGTTCCTTTTGGGGCGACATGTCCATGAAGGCATTCGTCGTGGAACAGAATCGGAATTCCGAGGCGGGTATTTTCCTTCGCCCACTTCTGCATGGTGTTGGTGAATTCGGCCATGGCGCGGGGTCCACGCTGCTCGCTGGGGCGCGACATTTGACCGAGGCCGTACTTCAGTAGAACGGCAGCGCGCTCAGGAAGAAATGCTCCTTTTTCGTCCACAAAGAGGTCTAGGGGATTCTTGAAGAACTGGGGGTTCTCCCAAGCGCTTTCGAGTTGAGCGAGCTTTTCTTCGAGGGTCATGCGGGAAAGCAGGTCCGCGACGCGCTGGTCGACACTGAGTTTAGGATCGCGATAGGGAAGAGCGCTCTGTGGCCGAGCGCTGGCACAAGCAAGGGTGCTCACGGCCAAGATAAAGATGGTGGTCCTGGCGAAGGATACGAATCGAGAAAGGGAAGTCATGGCCGTCTCCAGAAAAAATGTGAATCCTTGCAATTCAAAAAACACATGGTACTATACCACCGTCGTTAACGTACACGCTAAGTCTTTTATTGATTTTGGCTGGATTTTGCCCTTCGGAGGTTGCGTCATGCAGCCGGTTCCGGGCGAGTTTCCCATGGTGCTATAGCGCACCGGGTGCCGTCGGCCTCGGCGCGGTTTTTTTTGGTGGACGGGGTGCGCAGAACAGGCGGAGCAGTGGCCGCCGTTAGCGGTTCGGTTTTGTAAGTTGTAATTCAGGTGTGGCGAGCCGGGAGGAAGTCCATGACGATTAATGATCCGTACCAGCCGAAGCCTGAGCATAAGTTTTCCTTCGGGCTGTGGACGGTAGGGAACCGTGGGCGCGATCCATTCGGCGATTTCGTCCGGCCCGTCATTTCTCCCGTCGAAATTGTGAAGATGCTCGGCGAAGTGGGGGCCTGGGGCGTCAACCTCCATGACAACGACCTGGTGCCTATCGATGCGACACCTGCGGAACGCGATGGGATCGTAAGCGAGTTCAAAAAGGCTTGCGCCGAAAACAAGGTAGTCGTTCCCATGGCCACTGTTTCGCTGTTCTTTCATCCCATTTTTCGTGACGGCGCATTCACCGCGAACGATCCAGAAGTGCGCGCCTATGCGTTGCAGAAGACCATGCGGGCCATGGATTTGGGGGCGGAACTAGGCGCGAAGATTTTTGTGTTGTGGGGCGGGCGCGAAGGGACCGAAACCG
>JBGPIX010000398.1:0-4736 GCA_041485085.1 Candidatus Acidiferrum sp. | reverse complement strand
CCCTCGAACGTCGCGCGAAGTTGCGAGTTCGCCGCCACACCGCCGGAAACCAGCACACTCTCGACGCTCAGCTCTTCCGCGGCCCGCATCGTGCGATCCACTAAATCGCGTACCACCGCATTCTGAAACTCTCTCACCAGCGCCAGCGTTTTGGGCGAGCACAGTGGCAGCAACTGCTCAAATTTTCTCTCTCCGCGCTGCAGCGCTTCTTCCCGCGCGCGAATCTCCGCCGCATATTCCGGATGCTCGCGCACGTGATAGAGCACCGCCGTCTTCAACCCGCTGAAGCTGAAGTCCAGCGCGTTTCCCTTCATCTTCGTCGGCCCAAACTTCACCGGCGCCACCGCGCCATCCGAAACCGCCGCCAGCTGATCGAGAATCGGCCCTCCGGGATAACCAAGCCCCAGAAGTTTCGCCACTTTGTCGTAAGCTTCCCCCGCCGCATCGTCCCGCGTCTGCCCAATCTTCCGATAACGCAGCCGCGCCCCCGCGTCCCGCGCGCTCGAATCTTCCGCCTTCACTTCGTACAAAACCGTATGTCCGCCCGAAACAATCATGCACACCGCCGGCAATTTCGCGATTCGCCCCGCCTGGTGCGCCTCCAAGAAGACCGCATGCACGTGCCCCTCAAGATGATTCACCGGCACGAGCGGCTTCCCCAGCGCCTGTGCCAGCGTTTTTCCGTACGTAATCCCAACCAGCAGCGCCCCCACCAGCCCCGGCCCTTGCGTCACGCCAATCGCATCCACATCAGCAAGCTTCATCCCCGCCTGCGCAAGCGCTTCGCGCACCACCGGCACGATCTGCCGTAAATGCTCGCGAGACGCCAGTTCCGGCACCACGCCGCCATATTTTTGGTGAATGTCGATCTGTGAAGCAACCACGCTGGACAAAATCTCCCGCCCGTCGGCCACCACCGCCGCCGCCGTCTCGTCACACGAAGATTCAATTCCCAAAATTCTCAAGTTTTCTTCCATCTTTGCCGAACACTACTCGCTGACTGAATTATGCTAGCACAAGCGGTCGCCCGCCTCCCGGCAGTCCCTGACCCGCCGATGCGCGACTAACGCAACGGGCACCGTTCGAGCGCAAATCCATTGACGGATTCGCGTCCGCATCAAAGAATGGTGTCCATCCTCTTGGAGTGTGCAAAAACTGAACCTATGACTAACAACTCTTCCAGCACGCCCAGCTCTGCCCCAGCCGGCGGCTCCGCGAGCCGCCGCCAAAAAGTCCGCAAGGCTGTTCTCCCCGCCGCCGGACTCGGTACCCGCTTCCTCCCCGCCACCAAAGCGCAGCCGAAAGAGATGCTCACCGTTGTCGACAAACCGCAGATTCAATATGTCGTTGAAGAATGCGTCGCCTCCGGCATCGAGCACATCATCATCGTCACCGGCAAGGGAAAAAATTCCATCGAAGACCACTTCGACTCGTCTCCTTCGCTCGAGCATTTTCTGGAATCAAAAGGAAAACACGAGCAAGCCGAGCTCGTTCGAAAGATCAGCAACATGGTGCAAGTCAGCTACACCCGCCAGAAGGAACCGCTCGGCCTCGGCCACGCCGTGCTCGTCGCCCGCGATCTGGTCGGCGATGAACCCTTCGCGGTTTTGCTCGGCGACGTCTTAATTCCCGGCCCAAACCCTGCAACGAAGCAGCTCATCAAAGTTTATGAAGCTACCGGCGTCGGCGCCATCGCCGTGGAAGAAGTTCCGAAAGATAAGACGCATCTCTACGGAATCGTGGATGGAGAACCCGCCCCGCAGCCGCCTTTCGGCGAGCGTTTGCTTCGCATCCGCGACCTCGTGGAAAAGCCCAAGCCGGAGAATGCGCCCTCGAATCTCGCCATCACTGGGCGCTACGTTTTGCCCTCCGCGATTTTTGATTGCCTGGAGCGCACCAAGCCCGGTGCGGGAAACGAAATTCAGCTCACCGATGCGCTGCGCATTCTTGCGCGCGAGCAAGGCTTGTGGGCCTACATTTACGAAGGAGTTTCTTACGATGCGGGCGACAAACTCGGATTCCTGAAAGCCACCGTGGAAATCGCTCTGCAAAATCCTGAATTCGGCGCCGCATTTCGCGGCTACTTGAAAACTCTCAAACTCTAGGCGAAGCTCATTTTTCAGAACTACTGCTTTTTTTCGCGGGCTTCTTTTCTTCGCTCTTTTTTGTATCTTTCGAAGTCGCTTCCTTGCTCCCTGAATCTTTGTCTTTGCTTCCAGACTCTTTTGTTTCCGCGGCGGACTTGTCCGTTTTCTCTCCGTCACCGGAGCTAGCGCCCGGCTTTTTTCCGCCGTAGTCCGTCACATACCAACCTGCGCCTTTGAATTGAATCGATGGCGCGGTGATCACCGATTCCACTTTGCCGCCGCAGTGGGGGCATTTCTTGAGGTATGGGCCAGAGACGCCTTCGATTTTTTCCGTGTTGCGGCCGCACTTCAAGCATTTGTACTCGTACAGGGGCACTGATGCTCCTCCCACGTGTTGTTCAAAACTCAAAGTATAGCATTGCTCTCGCATGCGAGTGCGGTCCTACTCCTTTCCCTTCGTAGGGGCGCAGCACTGCTGCGCCCTTTCTCGGCAGGAATTGCACTCGCAGCTACTCACAGCCAGACATTTCGTTCTTTCTTTCTATCATCCGAAAACCAGACTAGACTCGTCTGCATGAGCGCGAAGACCATTCCCCCCAAGCCCGCAGACGCCGTGATTCCCGCCGTCGGCGGCTGCCTCTATCTCGTCGGCACTCCCATCGGCAATCTCGAAGACATCACCCTTCGCGCCATCCGCATCCTCAAGGAAGTCGACCAAATTGCCTGCGAAGACACCCGCCACACGCAAAAGCTCCTCACGCACTACGACATTCACAAGCCGCTGGTCAGCTACCACGAACACAATGAACTGACGCGCGCGCCCGAACTGGTCGTCGCGCTGGAGCAAGGCGCGAAAATCGCTCTTGTAAGCGACGCGGGCATGCCGCTCGTCTCCGACCCCGGCCATCGCCTCGTAACGCTCTGCCTGCGCCACCACATTCCTGTGGTTCCGATTCCCGGTCCATCCGCGCTGCTCGCTTCCCTTTCCGCTTCCGGCCTGCCCAACGAGGAATTTCTCTTCGTCGGTTTTTTGCCGGCGCGCAGCGGCGAACGCCGCCGCGCCCTCGAGCGCCTGCGCATCGAGGACCGCACCATCATTCTTTATGAAGCCCCGCACCGCATCGCCGAATGTGTCGCCGACGCGCGCGAAGTTCTAGGCAACCGCAGCGCCTGCATCGCCCGCGAAGTCACCAAGCTGCACGAAGAATTCCGCCGCGGCAAACTCTCCGAACTCTCCGCTTCCCTCGAGGAACGCCCCGCCCGCGGCGAAATCACCCTCTTGATCGGCGCCGAAGCTCCCGCCGACGCGCGCACGCAGGCCAATTCCACCCAAAGCCTCGCCGACCGCGTCGAAGAACTCATCCGCCAGGCCAAGCTCGACCGCAAAGAAGCCCTCAAGCTCGCCGCCAAAGAGCGCGGCCTGACGCGCCACGACGCCTACGCCCAAATCGTCAGCGCCAAAGCCAACCAGGAAGAAACGTGAGCGAAAGCCCGCACCCGCCGTCTCCGCTGGTGCGAAACTAACCACTGACCATTAATCGCGATTTGTGCCTTTCTCACTCTCCTCTGCTTTCACACCCTTGACACCATGTCCCAGATATGAGACATTTCGAATATGAAGGTGGCGATCTTCCACCCTGCGGCCAGGGCTGCCATCCGCTCGTTCCCGGAAGACGTCCGGCAGGAGTTTGGCAAGGCCATCTACGACCTGCAGAAAGGCGAACTTCTCACCATGCCGCTCTCACGGCCCATGCCTTCGATCGAGCCGGGCGCGGCAGAGCTGAGAATTCGCGACCGCAGTGGAATCTATCGCGCGTTCTATTACACCCGTTCGACGCGAGGCATTCTGGTCTTTCACGCCTTTGTGAAAAAGACCCAGGCCACACCCGCGCGCGAGTTGGACTTAGGAAGGAAACGCTTACAGGAGTTGCTCCATGAAGAAGTCTAAAGTCACCATCACACGCACTGCCGCCGAGCTCGCCAAAGCCCTGGGGCTAACCTCCGCAGATGGAGCGGAAATCGCCCTTCGTAGCGATCTCAACTCAAAAATCGTCGAAGTCGTTCAGCGTAAAGGCCTGACGCATGCTCAGGTCGCCCGGCTCGCGCGCACCTCGCGCTCCCGCTTCACCGCCATCATGAACCGCAACACCAAAGACATCTCCACGGATCTCCTCCTCCGCGTCCTCTACTCCCTCGGCTACACCGCCAAAATCAAATTCCAAAAAGCCGCTTAACTCAAACTGGAAGCCACAACTTTCAATTTTCTGCTTTCTTCCTGCTCGTTTCTAATTTCTGCTTTCGAGTTTCCAGTTTCGGATTTCCATTTTCTAGGACAGCGCGCGCCTCAAACGCTTGGTGGTCGTCAGCAATTGGCGTTTCAATGCATCCACTTGTTTCGAGATGTCCGCCAACTCCTTCTTGGCGAGCTTTCCCGCCTTAACAACCTGTTGCGCCTTACGATCCGCCTTGCCCATGGCGGTGCCGATTTTCACAGCTACTTGCGTCAGCTTGCTCTTCTTGGCCATCACGTCCTCCTGTTGCAACAGCTTTATCCTACCGCCGCACACTGGCGCTGCCAATCGATTCGTTTCTGATTTCATTGCGACACTTAAAGTAAGGCCCTGTACTCAAGCCTCCAGAGCAGGGCCT
>JBGPIX010000397.1:0-4745 GCA_041485085.1 Candidatus Acidiferrum sp. | reverse complement strand
CGTCGCTTCCGAAGCCAACACGCCAGAAGATCTTGCTCGCGCGATTCTGGCTGCTCCCGGAACGAATGTGGAATTCGAGGAAGTCGATTCCGCGTTGCGGGCCTCGGTGACGGTGCAAAAACTTCACCGCGTGGCCGCCGACGCGGGAGTTTTCTCGGCGGAGACTCTCATCGATGTACTGCGGTATCGCGCAACGCACGACGCCGAACGTGCGCACCTTTTGATCACTGAGGATAGTGACGCTGGGGAACGCAGCTTTACGCTGACTTTCGGCGAACTCTACGCCGCCGGAAACAGGTGCGCCGCGGAGCTAGCGCGGCGTGGCGTGCCAGCAGGAGGTCGTGTAGCACTAATGCTGCCGACGTCACGGGCTTTCTTCGTGTCTTACACGGGGATACTTCTCGCCGGAGCGATTCCCGTTCCTATCTATCCGCCGTTTCGCGCGGACCGCATTGAAGAATACGCAGCGCGGCAATCGGCCATTCTGAACAACGCGGAAGTTTGCCTGCTGCTGACGTTCCGCCGTGCGGAAGCTGTCGCCAAACTACTTCGGCCCCGCGTTCGTTCGCTCTCCGGCGTTGTGGACGCGGAGAAATTGATCGAAGCGGCGGACAAAGCTCCGCCTCCATCGCCCGGGGCGCTGCCGCTACACCTCTCCGGCAGCCGCGCGCGCCAAGGCAGCGACATCGCGTTGCTGCAGTACACCTCCGGCTCCACGGGCGATCCCAAAGGGGTAATGCTGACCCATGCGAATCTGCTGGCCAACATGCGCGCGATTGGCGAAGCGGTGCAACTCGGGCCGGATGACGTCGGCATCAGCTGGCTCCCGCTTTACCACGACATGGGTTTGATTGGCGCGTGGCTTACGTTGCTGCATTTTGGAACGCCGCTGGCGGTGATGTCGCCGCTGGGTTTCCTGACGCGCCCGGAGCGCTGGCTGCAGGCGTTTCACAAACATCGCGGCACGATCGCAGCGGCGCCAAATTTTGCTTATGAACTCTGTGTGCGCAAGATCGCGGACAAAGACATCAAGGGCGTGGATCTCAGCTCCTGGCGTGCGGCGTTGAACGGCGCCGAGCCGGTGAATCCCGAGACGCTGGAACGATTTGCGGAGCGATTTGCGAGTTACGGATTCCGCCGCGAAGCGCAGTTGCCTGTATATGGCTTGGCGGAATCGGCGCTGGCGGTCACTGTGCCTCCTTTGAATCGCGGCCCGTTGGTGGATCGGGTGGAGCGCGAGACGTTCACGGCGCAGGGGCGCGCGGTGCCTGCGGCCCGCGAGGATGAAACGGCGATTGCGTTTGTTTCTTCCGGGAAAGCACTGCCGGGGCATGAAGTCCGCATCGTGGATGAACGCGGCGACGAGGTTGCAGACCGCGCGGAAGGATTTTTGTGGTTTCGCGGGCCTTCGGCGACCGCCGGGTACTACCGGAATCCCAAAGCGACCGAAGCACTGCTGCCGCTAGGTCCCGCAACGGGCGAGGGAGAATACGCATGGGTGAACTCCGGCGACCGCGCGTACCGCGCCGATGGTGAATTCTACGTCACAGGACGCGTGAAGGACATCATCATCAAGGGCGGGCGCAATTTGTATCCGCACGAAGTCGAGGAACTGGCGGCGCGCGCCGAGGGAATTCGCAAAGGATGTATCGTCGCTTTCGGATTGACGGACGAAGCCGCGGGCACGGAAAAATTGGTCGTGGTTGCGGAGACTCGGGAACGCGATGCGGCGCGGCGTTCCGCTCTGGCCTCCTTAGTGACCGACCTCATATCGCGGGGATTGGGGCTTCCGCCGGATCGCGTGGAGTTGATCCCGCCAGGCAGCATCCCGAAAACATCGAGCGGAAAATTGCGCCGCGAAGAAACCAAACAACTCTATCTTGCGGGAACACTCGCTGCCTCCCGTGCGCCGGCCTGGGTGCAAATCGCGCGGCTGGGAACGGGGAGCGCGTTGCGCAACGCCGGCCGCGAACTGCTTGCCGGAGTAAGGCGCGGTCTCGAAATTCTTTACGGCCTGTATTTTGTCGTGGTGTTCTTGCTTTGGATTGTTCCCACCTGGGCGATGGTGCAATTCATCAAGGATCACAAGAAAGCGGGACGGTTCACGTCGGCCGCGCTCAAGGTTCTGTTCGCGCTCGTACGGTGCAAGGTGCATGTCGTCGGCAAAGAGTACATGGAGACGCCGGGCGCAAAAATCTACGCTTCGAATCACACGAGTTATTTCGACGTTTTGCCGCTGATGCTGGGGCTGGGCGTGCCTTACCGGTTTGTGTCAAAAATGGAAGTTGATCGGATGCCCTTCATCGGAACTTTTTTGAACCGGATGGGGCATCTGAAGTTTGACCGCTCTAGTCCGGAATCGCGATTGCGCCAGGCTCAGGAGATGGAAGAATTGTTGCGCCATGGCGAATCGGTTTTTGTTTTTCCGGAAGGCACCTTCGGTCCGGAAGACGGGGTACGGCCATTCCAGCTTGGCGCGTTCAAGGCAGCTGTTACGACCGGAGCGCCCATTATTCCCGTTTCGCTTGCCGGGACACGAAAATTTCTGCGTGATGGAACCTACCTGCCGCGTCCGACCGACGTCACCATTACGCTGCACGCTCCGATCTATCCGCAGACGACGGGCAGCGCCAGTGAACATCCCGAATCTTCCGGCTGGCATGAACTGATTCGCCTGCGTGATGCCACGCGCGAAGCCATTGGCCGGGATTCCGGCGAGCCGATCCTGTAGACGCATGACGGTTGATTCGCAGTTCGTTCCCCATTGAAGCTCGGGGCAAGCAAGGTAGCCCCCTCACCCCGTAGTTTTTCGCAAGTGTTGTGGTCGATTCTGCTGCCTGATGTTTTGCCGAAATGGGAAGAAGCGTGACTGAAACGAGATTTCAGTCAGCGAATATTAGCCTAGACCGAGGGATCCAACATGGCTCATGCTGCTTCCTCTTCATAGGCTTCGCCTGCGGTCCCTTCCCAATCGCAAGAGATACATTCCGCTGCGTTTTCATCTTCCCACTCCATATTGCCGTCAACTTCCGTGCCATCTGAGTACGTCACTATGGTCGTGTGGACATCAAAGATTCGGATGCCAGCTTTACATTTGGGGCAGCGCCACATGGAAGAAACCCCCTAAAATCTTTAAGCCTTTCTCTCAAGGACTCCTACTGTCTCGGCTCTATTTTCCCTCCGGAATTCCTCGAGTGCAATTTCGAGGACCTCCTGAAGATGTCGAGCTTGCTTAGATCGGGTGTCGCGAGCCAAGAGCCATGCTATGAAATGATTCAATAGGTCCTTGAGCTCAATTATTTCTAGCACGTTATCCCGATATAGGTCCATAACTTCAGGAGTTACCGTCGGCCTAACGAGTACGCGTTTTGTTCCGGGTGATTTTGCGAGGTCCTTGCGTACTTTCTGCATGCTCCCGTCCGTTGTGACTTGATAGATTGCCTCACCTCCAACAAAGTCCATGCCTCCATCGTTGGCGTGCGTCGTGGAAAATCTTTGGAGCGAAAACCCAAAAACCCGGAAATACTCCCGGAGAATCGCGAATGTCACTACCTCAAACATCTCACCTCGATTACCCGCAAACTGAGATAAATACGTGTCGACGAGCCTATACCTTTCGTCGATACGCTCTCTCGGTAGAGAACAGGTATCTTCGAGTCTCTTAATCACGGCTTGGCGCTGTTCGTATGCCGTGCGCAGCGAGCGAACGAGATCGCTGCGGAGTTCCTCAAGGTCGGAGCGCGCAACATCGATCAATAGTGGTTCGCGGATCTTGTACCGGTTTCCCCGTAACTCAAGGAATCCCCGCTGGCCCAAACGTCGGTCGATGTACGTCGAGTGGTAATCGCTTCTAATAAACCTGGAGGTTAACTCCCGAAAAGCGGCCTCGATCTTCCTCTCTGTGAGGCCGCCGAAAGATCTCCCACTCTTCGCCGCGTCAATGTGTCCGTCTAAAACAGGTATGGCGACCCCGAGAACTGTTCGCTGTCCGAGGTGTCTGCGAAGGACGGTGCAGATATTCTTGCTGGGTTTGGGCTGTTCTTCTTTCATCACAAAATGCTCTCCACGCCCTGTGAGGGCCGTTGGACAAGCCCGGTTTCAGGCGTATCTTAGTCGCTACAAACACCACCTTTTTTCGAGCAATGCACTGCTTTCTCTTGCCGCGACAAAAAGGGGCACAGCGGGATAGATCGTCGGCTACCTGCGAACTGAAGCTCGGCATATCGTTCGCGCTCTTGAGACGACAAGTGCACGAATGACTTGCCGTACCATTCCCCAATTCCAAAACGGTATTGGGTCTGCTGGGCCTTTGGTTTACGTTTAACCATTGTGAGTCGGAAGTCTATCAGAAGTTTCGCGAGATGGTGTTTGGAAGCGTCGACGTCAGTATCACCGGTGAATGGCTCTCGCTGAACGCGATCGGCACGAGCACGCAACTTCGCCCAGGGAGAGCGGGCACAGCAATGCCGTGCTCCTACAAGTGGGAAAGAGCAGGCAAAATGACGGCGCTACAAAAGAGGAAGCGAATCACACGTTACAAATCTACACACGAATAATTTCTAATCGCTTACAACTTCAGCCAGCAAGGCCGCATCTTTATGGGGAGACAAAAGAGAGAAATGCGGATCGCTGTCTCCCTGCCTGAGGCACACCGCGAAACGCGCGGCCGCGCTTGGATCCTGCGGGCCTGCGCAGAAACTAAATTCATGGAGGGTTTATGAAGTTGAAGCTACTGGTGTCTCTAT
>JBGPIX010000396.1:0-4766 GCA_041485085.1 Candidatus Acidiferrum sp. | reverse complement strand
GGCAAGCGTTACTCCACTGCCCAGGTCCGGAGGCAGCTTGGCTTGGACGATTGAGTACGACGAGGGCGCCGTCAAGGATCTCAAGAAACTCGATCATCAGGTGCGGCGGGAAATCCTCGATTTCATGGAAAAACGCATCGGTCAGGCGGAGGACCCGCGCTCCTTTGGCAAGCCGCTTCGCCATAGCAAGTTCGGTCTGTGGCGCTACCGCCTGCGCGACTATCGCATCATCTGCCAGCTTCAACAGGCCAAGCTCATCGTCCTCGTCGTGTCCATCGGCCACCGCAGCATCATCTATGATGACTAATCAGGCCACCTTCACTACCGCGCCAACCTACGCCGAGAGCCTCAAGTTCAGCCTCGGAAGCGACGGGTCGAGCCTGCACTGATTGAAAAAACTAGAGGACAGATGCCTGGAATTCAGCGGACTGCTGCGTTAGGGATATGAAGCGCGTTCATCATCCGCCGCACGGGCCGTGTCACGATAGCGGCGAATTTCGCCAGCGGATACCAAAACCGGCTGTGCAGCGAAAGTTGCGAGATGAACAGCCCCAGTGCAAGCTGACGCGGCGCATCAAGATCAATGCGGCGGCCATTCCGGTAAATCCGCATCACGCGGCCCAATAGTTCCTGTTCCTGGACGACGCCATCAGAGGTTGGGTGTGCATCGCCTTTGGAAAAAAGCTGGGCGGCATTCAGTGAGCCGCGCTTCTCGACAATGCGGTGCACGAAGAGCTGATGTGCGCGGCGGAACAAGACGACGTCACCGCAGCGAACGTTCTCAATCGATATCTGACGGATTAGGGCAATATCCTTCGGCCGCACCCAGGGCCGCATGCTTGCGCCGTGAACGCGCAGGGAAATCCGCCCACGCTGCTTCAGCGCTTCCGCAATGCGCAGCGCGTCGTCCGCGCGGCGCTCACCGGCGATCCGATTCGTTTTCTTTCCCTGGTCCTGCCGATTCCCCATCAAACCTCGCTGCTGAAAAATCCACTACACATGTCCCTATGCTTCGCCCCATTGGGGTGCGAAAATGTGCGTGCCGAAAGCAGGCCTCATTGTGATCCGTTCCGAACTAGAGCAAATCCGGAGAAGCCGTTCAGAGCTAAAGCTGTCCCAACCGGTGATACCAGATTGGTCTCTTCGGGGGGAATGGTCAACGGACAGCAAGTACCTGCTTGCCCAAAGGTACAGCGTTCAATCGAAACAGCTTAGGGGATGTCAAAAGGGCCCGTAAAGGGTGCGAAAAGGTCCGCTACGAACGGCGCGGAGCACCGTTGCAAATGCCACCTTGGCCCGGCAATTTGCCGCAAGCCAGCGCCAGTGTTTCGTAAATCGGTTCCGACACAACGCTTGGCTTCGTGTACGGCCTCTTTCCGCCGGACGCTGGGGGAGAGTTCTTATTTTCTTCAGCCATTCAGTCTTTCCTTAGTCTGAACTAGAATCTGTAGCAAGAGAAGCAAATTCGGCCTCAAGAGTTGTCTGAACGAAAGCTGTGTTTTGTCTTAGATGAAGTGCACTGATAGGATCGGCGACTCCGGCCATCCTTGCTTTCTCTTCTGCAAGAGCACAAGCGCGTTCGTAGGCTCCGAGCATATCCCCGCCTTCCATCAGCGCCAGGCCGGGGCAGCGCTCGCAATAGCTCCGAATCTCGCATTGCGAACAGATGGGAAGTTGGCTCTCGCGTACGGCGCGCAGACGTTCGAGCTGTGGTGCGTGATACCAGATATTATCGAATTTCTCCCGCCGCAGATTCCCCGCCGCCTGGGGTAATTGCACGCACGGAAACACATCTCCATAAGGCGAAATGTAACAACTGTTGTGACCCGCGCTGCAAGGCAGGTCTTCATAAGCCGCGCTTTCGATGCCGCTCGAAACGGCGCTGCCAAACGCGAAAGGCAAGGCATCCATGGTGCCGGCTGCCGCTGAACTCGGCTGCGGTTTGCAAGCATGCAGCACAGGATCTCGCAGCACAGGGAGAAGCGAGGAAACCGATGCGCGGTGCTCCAATGGTCCACTGGAGCCGTCCATCATGGGCGTAATGGTCAGATCCAGAATGTAGGGAACTCCCAGCTTCTCCGCGAGCGCCATCACGCCGCGATAGGCCATCAAGTTTTCCTGCATCAGGGGGCAGGCCAGCTTCACTTGCAATCCGTGCTCAAGCAGAACAGGAATCGCAGCCAGGGTCCTTTCGAGCGATCCTGGCACCTTGGTTATGGCATCGTGGATCGTGGGAATGTCGCTGTAAACGCTGATTTGCACTCGCCGCACGCCAAACTCGCGCAACCGCGCAGCGCGTTCCGGTGTAACCAGCAGCGCGTTGGACTTCAGGCTGATGTCGAAATGCAATCGTCGCGCGGCAGCCAGAATTTCGTAAAGATCCGGGCGCAAGAAAATTTCGCCGCCGCTGAACGTCAAAAACAGAGTCCCTGAGCGCGCCAGGTCATCCAACACCTTCAGACATTCAGCGGTAGACAGTTCTCCATGATCGTCATGATCCAGATAGCAATGCACGCAGCGCTCGTTACAGCGGTAGGTCAAATCAAAATGCACGCTGAGCGGCCGGTGCTTTTGCACGGTACGCGAGATCAGTCGGTCCATGACGGGCGTGGAGCCGGGTGATGAAGTCGCGGTCAAGGCGAAACTCCCCCTGTCGCCGGGATCGTCACCACCAGTTTCCGCGAAGACATCTCCTCCAAAAGTGCTTGGGTATCGGATAACGCGATGTCCGGAGTGACTTCGTAGTTTTCAGACAGAAGTTCTGCCAGCTCCACCGCCGACTTTCTTCCGTCAATGTTCTTCCAAAGGAAACTCCCGGTGTCATTGAGCTCATGCATCACGCTGTCATTCGGCGAAATGATGACGGTTTCGTCGTCAATCTCTCTCCATGCCAGGGCCGGATTCTTTTGCCAAGTCACTGAGGCTGGGGCGCTCATGCGGGAAGAACCTCCCAAAACGTCGAATTCTTGCGGAATGACAGATTATAGCCATCAATTTCGGTCGCGGCCCGACTTAGGATTTCAAGAAGCTGGCGATTGGCTTCCGCTTCGGCAGAGAAGAAAAGCACATTCGGAAGGAGTGTGCGAAGAATCGCCATCGGGCGGAGTGCTATCACTCTGTTCTCCGATGCCTGCAACAACCGAAATATTCCTGCCACCGGAGCACTGGAATTGGATCCGGCCGCCTTGAATTCACCCCAGAAGGGTGTACCGTAAGCCCGCCATACCCCATTTTCGCAGCGTAGGAGAGAAATTTCATCCGTGAGGACAGTTCCTTGCGGCGACAAGCTTGCCACGGTGCTTTTCCCGGCGCCCGATCTGCCGGTAAATATGTAGGCTTTTCCATTCCGAATGACGGTGGCCGCGTGAAGAAGGAATCCCTGGTGTTCGAGGAGTTTCCAGCTTAGGAGAACGCGCAGCAGGGAATCGAGCGCGTATTGGTTCTTAACGCCATCGAAACGAATATCCGTGGAAAACACACGAAGTGCCGCGCCCTCGAATTCATATCCGAAGTCAGCTAGCGCATTCTCGGGGGGCGTTTCTTTGTTCAGCGCGATGGTGATGGGGTGTTCGGCAGCATTGGTGAACGCGGCATAGCGCGCTGAGGCCGCGCCCAATAATTGCGCGTCGGACATTTGAAGACGGAGGGGCACACAGCCGATCGATAGTTCGAACTGCTGCCGGGGACCGCGCCCTGAAGTGGCGAGCGGTGCGTTCAATCTGCTCCTTAAAAGTGCTAGCGAGCGCGCCGGTGCGGGGAGAGGAGACGCATTCTCGCTTTTTTTCAGGCCCCTGGGGGAAGGAAGCTCTACTAGTTTTGCTTGCGGACACCCCACTTAGTCAAGAGGACTTTGCTCAATCTCACAACCGCAAACCGGCACGTGCGATTTCTGCGGTTCCCTGTTACTTGGCGCCTTAGCCACCTAGCGTTTTCTGCGGCGCGATTTGTGCGCAGAACGGGCCGCAATTCGAACGCCTCGGCGATTTCTGTTATTCTGGATTGCCGAGTTCGCGGCGTTTCTCTGTCCCTGCTTCGCTGCCATTCTGAATGAGAGAGGATTGCCCGTCGTGACTTCGTCCACGCTTTCCGCGCAAACCACCAAGCGCGCTTTCAATTTCAATGCCGGTCCGGGGGCGCTCCCGCTTCCGGTCCTTGAGCGCATCCGCGAGGAACTCCTCGACTGGCGCGGCAGCGGCATGTCGGTCATGGAAATGAGCCACCGCTCGCCTGAATTTGAGAGCATCAATGCAAACGCGGAGCGGAAACTCCGGGAGCTCCTTGGAATTTCAGACGACTACGCGGTGATCTTCGTCCAGGGTGGCGGCAGCATGCAGTTCACCATGGCCCCGATGAACCTTTGCTTGCCCGGAAGGCCCGTGGACGTCCTCCACACCGGAACTTGGACCGCCAAAGCCATTGGCGAATTAAAGAAAGGCATTCTCTACAAGATCGCAGCGTCCATCGAATCGGAGAAATTTAGGCGTCTTCCCCGCCGCGACGAAATGAAATTTTCACCGGACGCTTCCTATGTCCACATCTGCACGAACAACACGATCGAAGGCACGCAGTGGACCACGCTGCCGGAAACCGGCAACGTGCCGCTCGTTGCGGACATGTCCTCGGATATCGCCTCGCGCCCTGTCGATGTGAAAAAGTTTGGCGTCATCTTCGCCGGCGCGCAGAAAAATCTGGGGCCTTCGGGTGTCACCGTGGTGATCATTCGAAGGGATCTGGCGGAGCGCGCGGACAAGAATCTCCCCACGCTT
>JBGPIX010000395.1:0-4772 GCA_041485085.1 Candidatus Acidiferrum sp. | reverse complement strand
GAATCGGTAAAACCCGCTCCGCCACATTTCACGCGAATCGGCTGTTGCGCGAGCACCCCTTTTGGAAAACAAAGCGCCGCCATGAATGCCAAAATACAAAAAATCTTTCGCACGAATCCTCCTGGGAATCGATCTGCAGATTCTAGTTTTGTTAAGTCAAGCGAGGAGGGCTAACAGGTGGGGTTCCTGCTCGGACTTTTCATAGCAAAAGTACAGGTTCCGCGACGCACAAACAATTGGTCGTGAGACCGGATTCAGGCCAGCTGTGGAATACGTCCGAATCCTGTCCAGAGTCGTGTACCAATTTGAACAGCGGGTCTTCGTGTCAGGTTTCGCTCTTTGCCCACGTCTACAGTTTTTTCCGGAAGGGATCCCAGCCGCGGGGAACGAGTTGCGTGATGTCGCCATGCCCGCCTAGAAGCAGCACTTTTCGCGATCGAGTGATCTTTCCAATCGCGGTTAGACCCACACCTTGAAAACTTTTTGGGAGGAACCTCACCTTGCGTGGGGGCACGGTGAAGAGCAGTTCGTAGTCGTCTCCACCGTGCAACGCGAGCTGCAGGGGATCGCCACCATGCTTAAGTACGGCAACGGGGATCTGGACTTGAGGGATCTTTCCTCTCTCCAGAAGCGCTCCCTTTCCGCTTGCCGCGCAGAGTCTGGCCAAATCGCTGGACAAGCCGTCGGAGAGATCCATCATCGCCGTGGCAATTTTCTTCTCGGCTAGCCAGAGCCCCAGCTGCAGTCGTGGTTCCGGGTAGAGGTGTTTGCGCAGGAGTGGGTTATTCCTGGACGCGAAGCCTTTGGCGCGGCGAAGCAATTGCAGACCCAGCTCCGCTTCGCCAAGCCGCCCGCTCACATAGATAACGTCACCTTCGCGTGCTCCTGAACGCCGCACGGCGAGTCCGGTGCGCCCCTCACCGACAACTGTTACGTTGATGAGAATTTCGTCCCGCCGCGTGGTATCTCCGCCGGCCAGCACACATTGAAACTTGCGGGAGGCGCGGCGCAAGCCCCCGAGGAATTGATCCAGCCAGCGACCAGTGTGCGTTTCGGGCAGGGCCAGACTCAGAAGGAAACAGCGAGGTATGCCCCCCATTGCGGCTATGTCGCTTACCGCCCGGGCCAGGCACTTCCAGCCGACTGCGTCAGGGGTATGTTTCTGACGCAAAAAATGGGTCCCCTCCAGGAACCAGTCGCAGGTGAGAATCGTTTCGAATCTCCGCTTGGGCCGGAACAGCGCCGCATCGTCGCCAATCCCCAGGGCCACGGACTGCGCTGCTCGCGGGAGCAGTGAAGATAGGGAGCTGGCCGCAATCTTTCGCAAGATTGAATCCTCGTTTTGGGGTTTCCGTAGCACGGGTTCTAAGAGGACTCCCATCTACTAGCGGAGGACAGTATAGCTCCTCATTCCACCGTGGTCTTTCGCAGCCTAGCCGAGGGACGGGGGGGCATTTGTGCGATTCTTGGTGGCTCCTGTCCTTTAGGGCAGGGGACAGGTTTGCACAGCCTGACCCACGATAGTACTAAAAACAGGGTTGACGGCACCGGCTACAGAATTTAGTATGTCGAAGGTCGCGGACCAAGGCTCACGGTTCAGATTTTGGTTCAAGGTCGAGTTCGAGCGGGCACCAGGGAATTCGCCCGCAAACGTCAAATGGAAGGCCTGAGGGGGCCCTGTATTCATGAGGGGTAAGAGCTACACGTTCTATATCGCGTCGTCGCCAGGTAAGCTCAAGAAGCTTATCGTGCCGGCCTACGTGCTGCACGGTCTAGCGGTCTTGGCGCTCATCGGGGCGATTAGCGTGACGGCGGCGGTGGGCTCGTACTCGCGGATGCTCTGGAAAGTGGGCAACTACAACGCTCTCCGCCACGATCAAGAAACCCTCAAGAAACAGTATCAGCAACTCCAAAGCACGGTCAACGACACCAACCAGCGGCTCGATTCCCTGCAATCCCTGGCTACGGAAGTGGCGATGACTTATGGTGTGTTGCGCTATCATCCGGCGGCTTTCGATCAGGATGACAACCCGGTGGACGCGCAAGACGCTTTCGACCGTTCGATTGAGCAGTACACGTTCTTGAAGCGGAATGCCGCGGTGATCGCCATCTCCAGCAGCGGACTTCATTTGCTGTCCCCGATGAGTTTTGCCGACTCTTCGTACACGCCGGCGATTTGGCCGGTGATGGGACACATTACCGATAGCTTCGGCGAGCGGCTGGATCCATTCAGCGGGGAAGGCGCCTTCCACACGGGCGTCGATGTAGGGGCTGACTATGGCGCTCCGGTGCACGCGACAGCGGATGGAATCATCACCATTGCAGAGAACCATGCGGGCTACGGACGCCTGGTGGTCATCGATCATGGGTTCGGAATCACCACTTGGTATGCACATCTTTCGGCGTTTTCGGCGGTGGCTGGCGCACGAGTCAAGCGCGGTGAAGTGGTTGGGTATACGGGCATTAGCGGCCGCTCAACAGGGCCGCATGTGCACTACGAAGTTCGAATGAACAACGCGCCAATCAATCCCTGGCGCTATATGAAGTCCACTCCTGCTGGCGACTAGTTCTTGATTGAAATTTTGCGAATCGCATAGCGGCGGGCTTTGGCCCGCCGGTTCTGTTTTTGGGGAAGCTTCACGCGGCGATACTGCCCAACTTATCTTTAGGTGCGGCCTTTCCTGGCTGCCGGAGCTTTTCTTGGGAGCGGTTTGCTCGGAGCGGTGTCAGGAGCGACCGGTGGAGCTTTGCGAGCCGCCTCGAGAAAACCGGGAGTGAGATCGAACACGAGCCGGACGGATTTGCTATCCCCGCGGTCGATTTTGGAGACGTCCGCGCTTTTCAGCAGCTGCAAGTATGCCTCGCGCATCGCGGGATCCAGTTGCTGCCTGGTCTTGGCGTCGTTCAGGCCGCCCTCTGCGAGGATGAGAACGCCATTCATCACGTCGGTGAGTTGCCGCACGGTTGCCTCCCCCGAGCATTCTCCTTCGGCAACCACGCGGAGCCGGTCGTTATCGGGCTTGCCTGCAATGGTGATCCACTGCAATTGATCGAGTAATGTCGAGAGTTGAGGAGAGCGAAGGCCGCCGGGAGCTCGCGCAGCCAGGGCGGCGCCTAGGGAGGCGTCTTGCCGAATCACGGCGAATAATGGCGAGCCCGCGAGGCGTTCGAATCGCGCGCGCCATTCCGCGACGTCTTCCAACGGTTTTCTCGCATCGAGGAAAGCGGAGAGATTCGTATCGTTGGTGAGTGCGATGCGGTCGTTCCTCAGGAAAACAAAAGTAATCTTCTTTGTAGTGCCACTCGCGGGTACGGAAAAAATCTCGCGGCTGCCTGTCTTGAACACAGAGCCATCTTTCAGTGCGAAGGCGGAAATTTTTTGCCGATCAAATTTTCCATCCACGATGGCGAACAGAAAGGAGTCTTGAGCACGTCGCTCGACGGCGATGGCTATGCGGTCGAGGTCGCGCTCGTAATCGAATCCGGTTTCTCTGACAAATTGTGAGTAATCTGCGTCGGCTTGAGGTTTCGGCGCCCACGCGTAAAGTTGGGTTACGAATGACGTTTGCCGGAGTTCGGCAAAATCCAGAAAAAGAACGGCGCTGGCATCGGTGGGCATTAGTGCCAGTATTTCTTCGCGTGGAGATCTGACTGCCGTGCCCCATTTCCGGTATCCGAAAAATGCGGCGACGCTTAAGATGATGACTAAAGCTACCAGTGCGATTCGTGTCCGTTGCTTCATTGCTTTTTCTTCAATTGTTCCGAGGCACGCCTATTTGCGATTGTCCCATTGGAACAGGGTTTGCGGCAGCAAAATCCGAGCAGGAAAATCGATTTTTGAGGGAGGTACACAAGCCTGTTGAATTTCAGTCGCTGCGGCGGAAGGAATTCTGTGCTAAAGTATAGAGGATAAATGGGATAGAGGGTGTCCAGCTGGTCAAGGGGGCAAGCGTTTTTCCACAGAGCTGGCCATCCACGTGCTAGATATTTGGGACCAACCTCTTGCAATTCTGATACCTCTTCTGCTATCCTTACTCGGTTTGAGCGGCGCTGGCGTAGCTCAGCTGGTAGAGCATCTGATTTGTAATCAGAGGGTCGGGGGTTCAATTCCCTCCGCCAGCTCCACCAGGAATTTTGCAGGGGAGTGAGGGCGGAGCGAATCCTGACAGGAAAAATGAACGGGCTGGTGTCTCTTGACACGAGTCCTTTTTGTGTTTTTGCGCAGGATACCTGCAAGTTGTTGAAGGAAAAGTTCGGGACTCGTGGTTCGCGTCCCAAAGGATTTTTCGGGACGGGTGGGTGAGTGGCTAAAACCAGCAGACTGTAAATCTGCCGCTCCTTGCGGGCTACGAAGGTTCGAATCCTTCCCCGTCCACCAGGCTCTCGTTGTGGGGTAAGCAGAAAACCGCAGGGCAATCGCATGAGCGATGTTCGAAAGCGGTCCAATTCGGGGCGCAAGCGCCGCTCAGGAAAAGTGCGCCGCGAAGGATTGAATTTGGCGGGAAACGGGTTGGGCCTGGGTAGCTCAGTTGGTAGAGCGCGTCCTTGGTAAGGACGAGGTCACCGGTTCAATCCCGGTCCCAGGCTCCAGGATTTAGCGGTTGAGATTCGGTTGACCGCAAGTGGGGCGGCGCAGAATTTGCGGCCGTGCGGCAAATTTGGAGCAGCACCGGGCGGGGGTAACTCAACGGTAGAGTCTCACTCTTCCAAGGTGATGGTTGCGGGTTCAAATCCCGTCCCCCGCTCCAGATTTTGCAGTGCGAAGCAGTTCG
>JBGPIX010000394.1:0-4802 GCA_041485085.1 Candidatus Acidiferrum sp. | reverse complement strand
GGCCGCAAGATGCACGTGGGAGAGCGGGTTTTGTTTGGCGACGGCGAACTCGAAGCCGAAGTTCTGTCGCGTGGCCAGCTTGGCTTACGAACGCTGAGGTTCGTTTCTCATGACCAATGCACCATCGGTCAGCATTTCGAGCGCCTCGGTCACGTTCCGCTCCCACCATACATTGAACGCGCCGATGAGACTTCCGACCGCGAGCGCTACCAAACCGTCTTCGCCAAACGGCCCGGTGCAATTGCTGCTCCTACCGCGGGCCTGCACTTCTCAACGGAAATTCTGGAGGAAATCCGCGCGCGTGGAGTGGAGACCTGCGAGCTGACACTGCATGTAGGCATCGGCACGTTTCAGCCGATCCACAGCGAAACGCTTGAAGGCCACGTGATGCACGCCGAGGGCTACGAGATTCCCGAAGCGGCAGCTGAACGCATCCAGGCGGCACGCAACGCCGGACGTCCCATCCTGGCGGTTGGCACGACAGTCGTTCGCGCGCTGGAAGATGCGGCTCTGCGCGCGGTCGAATCAGGATCGAGCAATCTCGTGCTTCCCGGCAAGGCAGAGGCGCGCTTGTTCATTGTTCCTGGATTTCAATTTCGTGTGGTGGAGGGACTGCTGACTAATTTTCACTTACCGCGTTCCACGCTGCTGGCGCTAGTGTGCGCTTTTGCTGGGCGTGAGCATGTCCTGGCGGCCTACGAGCATGCCGTCGAATCTGGCTACCGCTTCTACAGTTATGGAGATTGTTTGCTGGTTCGTTAGCGCTTGGGAAGGGGTATTTGGTTATTCGAGGTGATTTTGCGCGGCTAGAACGACAAGCAGAGAGGCCGCCCTGGCGGGCAGCCTCTCTCTCGTCCATTGGAAAGGAGTCACGAGGGCTCCTCGTCTATTCGCTGAAAACGAAAACACGCGCCTGGCCGGCGAAGCGGACTTCCCGGACTTGTCCGTTTTCACCGATCACCACGGAGTTGTAGTCGGATTTGGAACTGCGGTCTTCCCACCGGCCTTCGGATTCGGCAACAACCTGCTTGCCTTTCTGCACGGTGGCCTTGGTTCCTTCGATCTCCAAACGGTATTCGCCGGCCTTCAATTCGGATTTGCCGACTTTCGCGGCCTGCCCGATGCTGATGGTCTTGGCGAAGGGTTTAGCGAATGCCGGGACTGCCACTGCGATGGCGGCCAGCAAAGCCATACAACGGACAAATGAATTCGTTTTCATGCGTGTCAATTTCCTTTCAAGCGGGATCGAGTCAGCCACACGGCAGGCTGCCACTGGCCAGAGGGAGTTGACACGCAAATGGCGGACGAGTACTCTCGCCCGTGAAGACACCTACTCTTCCTGGACTAACGGCCGGAAAGACTGCGTGTCATGGCCCCGCGGCTGCCACCGCGGGGTTTTTCTGAATCTCGCCAAAACAGCCCTGTATTCGGCTGCACCCGTATAGACGAACCACTGGGGGCGAATGTTTCGCTAACTCGTCATAAAAAGTTGTCCGTACGCAAAACAAACAGGGCCAGGAATCTCTTCTTTGCCGCATCTCGTGAACTCGACATTGATCCCGTCTTAATGATGCATAAACAAATACACTTTTGTTTCAAATCGGCTCGTTTCGTGCGCGTCATAGCAACCGGCGGACCGTTGCCGCCGTGCATCGGCGCGATTGTTCATTTATACTCAGGGTCCCTTTTCGGACACTAAGAATGCGGATTCTCGTTCTCAGCGATTTACACTCGAACGCCACTGCGCTCGATGCGGTTCTCGACGCCGCAAAAGACCGCTGGGATATGTCCGTTTGCCTTGGCGACGTTGTCGGGTACGGTCCCGATCCCAATGAAGTCACGGCGCGCCTGCGCGAACTCGACACGCAAACGATCCGTGGAAATCACGACAAAGCAGTCGCGGGATTGATGGACACCGAAGATTTTAATCCCGTGGCGAAAGCCGCGGTGGATTGGACGCGTGCGCAGCTCAAGCCCGAGCACCTCGCGTGGTTATCGGCTTTGCCTCCGGGCCCGTTGGCAACCGATGGTATTGTGCTCGTCCACGGTGCGTTTCAGGATGAAGACGAATATGTCTTTACTCCCGCGCAGGCTCTCGATGGTCTTCTCGATTCCACCGCGGAGGTTACGTTCTTCGGACACACGCATCACCAGGGCGGGTTTTCCTACCAAGACTCGCAACTCGAGGTCCTCCAGATTCGCCCCCGGCCCAGCGAGTCGTTTGCGGCGCTGCGCATCGAGCTGCCGCGCCGCTATCTCCTGAATCCCGGTTCGATCGGGCAGCCGCGTGATGGAGATCCGCGCGCCGGTTTTGCCATTGCCGATCTGGAGCACCAGGTCATTGAGTTTTGGCGCGTACCCTATGATATTTCGGTGGTCCAGGAGCGCATGCGCGCCGCGCATCTTCCGGAGCCACTGGTCCAACGGCTCGTCGTTGGCCGGTGAAGCTGCCTGAGTTACTTACCCGTCATCACTTTCTCGTAAAAATAGTTCCACGACTACGTATCTCATCTATAATCTGACCGTGGAATTCGCCGCTGAACTGCAGGCCAGCCTCCAGGAGTTCACCGCCTCTGGGATTGTTGAAGTGCGCGAGAACGGCGGTTGCGTGGCTCCGTTTTCGGGAATGTCGTGGGAAGTGCGCGGTGACGGCGAGAAGCCGTTGTTGCATCTGTGGTCGGAGCAGCTTAATCTCACGCGCCGCGTTCTCGCGATTACCGACCATTCCGAGCAGCGGCTGGCGCTGGCCGTCGAGCGTTTCGGCCGCGCCAAACCGGACCGGCTGGAGTTTATTCGCAGGGAATTTGAACGCGGCGCCCGCGAGCAATCACGCGAAGAGTTCCGCGACCGCCTCACGCACCTTCTCGCGGAACAGTTTCCGGATGAAACGCTCGAGTCACTCGCGGTTTCTCCCGATCTCGAGCACTCCCTTTCCGGCAATTATGCGAGGGGAATTCTTCGCCGCGGTTCCGCCCACGTCGCGGTGTTGGCCGTGCCCGAAGGAGAATCTTCGGATACAACGAACAATAGCCTTACCTTCGCTCTCCTGTGGTTGCAACACGCGCGCCAGGCGAGCCCGCGTGCGGCAATAACCGGCCTTCGTCTTATTCTTCCCAAGAACAGCTGCAGCACCGTTGCACACCGTCTGGCCGCACTCGATCCGCGGCTACCTTTTGAGCTTTATGAGCACGACCCCGCGTTGGAGATTCTCGAGAAGATCGATCCCCAGCGCGCGGGAAATCTGGATACCTGGCTTGTGCCGCACCGCGAGTCGGAGGCGCTCCTCAATCAAGCGCGGTCTGCGTTAGATGCCGTCGTGGCGCTGGCCCCGCAGGCCGTGACCCTGCATCCCTCGGCACAATTCCGGGAAGTGTGGATGCGTTTTCGCGGTCTGCCGTTCGCGCGGTGGGATGGTAGCCGCATCTTTTTTGGAAGTACTGATGCCCGTCAGGAACTCACTTCTGCTTCGCGTCCCGCTTTGAAGCATCTTCTGCATGAGTTGGAAGTTCACCGCCACTCGCTGGCCAGCGACACGCGCCATTCGCTTTACCGCGCTCAACCGGAGCGCTGGCTGGAATCCATTGTTCGTGAGGATGTAACGCGCGTGGACGCCATGCTCGACCAGCGATTCGTCTACGTGCAGGTGTTTGCCAATGCGGGAGGCGAACACGGCATTCTCGATCTCCTCACCGTGACGCGTTCCGGACGGCTGGCGATCATTGAATTAAAAGCCACCGAACACATTCATTTACCGCTGCAGGCTGCGGATTATTGGCTGCGCGTTCGCCGGCAGTTGCAAAGCGGAGAGATTGCTCGCTATGGCTATTTTCCAGGAATCACTCTGCAGGAGGCCGCGCCGCTCGTTTATCTGGTGGCGCCGGCGTTGCGATTCCATCCGACGACGGACCATCTCTTGAATTGCCTTTCACCGGAACTTGAGGTCGTGCGCGTGGGGCTTGCCGAAAGCTGGCGCCGCGGCATACGGGTAGTCATGCGCCAATAGCTGCGAGCGAGGAATCTCCACGCACCGGCAATCGCCAGGTTTTCCACATCGTTTTTTCCCTCCGCAATTTTTCTGCACGCGACCACTAACCCGCAGGTAGAATATCTCCCCCGGCAGATCGGGACCGAACCGTGCAGCCTACAAACTTTGCAGTCACCATTCGTCACGCAGGCCCGATTTCTCTCCTCGACGTTTCGGGACGCCTGACTTCCTTCGAAACTGGCGCGTTGCGCGAATCCATTTCGCGGCTGTTGAAGCAGGGCCGAAAAAATATCGTCCTGAATTTAAGCGAACTGCAGTATCTGGACAGCTCGGGGATTGGCGAGCTTGCGAGGATTTATGTCTCGGTGGTGAAAGTGAGCGGCCAGATGAAAGTGGTCGGCTTGTCGCCGAAAGTGGAAGAAATTCTGAAGATCACCCAGCTCTATCAAGTCTTCCCGGAATTTCCGAGCGAAGAAGCAGCCCTCAAGAGCTTTCCGGAATCCTCCCGCAAAGATCCCGCCTAGAATCACGATCCGTGTGAAATCGCCCTTAAAAGGAGAGAAGCGGTTAAGGCCTTTGCCTTAACCGCCTCCCGGGGTGTGTCCTCGAAGTGGTATTGATATGTTAGATGGCCGCCAGCTAAAAAGGTTTCCTCTCCATCCAACTTTTTTCAAAAAAATCGATTTAGCAGCGTAAATATCAGTAAAACAAATACTTACGCCACCGTTCGTCGCGATGCCCGATCAGCCGCATAAGCTGTCGGGAAGTGTGCAGCGTAAACGGGCGGGGTCTCCGCGCCAGCTTGAACCCTGCCTCT
>JBGPIX010000393.1:0-4817 GCA_041485085.1 Candidatus Acidiferrum sp. | reverse complement strand
CCGATCGATTTGCGCACATTGCTGTACCAAGCTTTCGCGAGGTATGGCTTGCCAATCGCGCCTTCGTGAATTTTCTGGACGATCTCGATGGTATGCGGTGAGGAGCGCTGCTGGGTGCCCATCTGCACGAGCTTTCCATACTTCTGCTGCGCCTGCAGGAGCATTTCTCCTTCGGCCGGATTGTGGCTGCATGGCTTTTCGACGTAGACGTGTTTGCCGGCTTGCAAGCCGGCGATGGCCATCGGCGCATGCCAATGGTCGGGACTGGCGATGGTGATGGCGTCCACATCTTTTTGATCGAGAATCTTGCGGAAGTCCTGGATCGCTGCCGGGGCTTCGCCCATTTCTTTTTGCGTGGTGTCCGCGAACTTCCGGAGAATATTGGCGTCCACATCGCAGACATGGGTGATGCGGGCAGCGCTCTTGTTGACCTTGAGCGACCCGAGATGTGCGTAACCGCGGCTATTGAGACCGATGACGGCGAAGTTGAGGCGATTGTTGGAACCGATAATCTGAGCATAGCTTTTTGCCGTGGTTCCAACGGCCAGCCCGGCTGCGCTTACTGCTAGTGCGTCGAGAAACTCACGTCGTGTGACCATCATTTTCCTCAAAGCGGGTGTTGCCGCGCTAGCGCCCGGAACTGCACGGGCGCTTCAGCATGGGCGCAGTATACATCCGCATGAGGAATTCTCGGGACCGCTCAATCGTAGCCTTTTTAAATCTTTTCATAAGCAAATGACGATGAATCAGCTTGGGGGGAGGGCTGGAAGTCAGTACCAGGTCAAGGGCGTAGAGCATCAACTCTTAGATAATGATGTCCACTTTCTACGATTGACATCATATTGGATTTGAAGCATCATGTTGGATATGAGGACAACACTTACTCTAGATGATGCGGTGGTAAAGCGCGTGAAACGGTATGCGGCCAGCCGGTCGCTGACGCTGGGAGAGGCAGTGAGCGACCTGGTGCAGCGCGCCCTGACCGCGCCGCGACCCACACGCGAAGTGAACGGAGTGCGCGTTTTCGACTTGCCCGAGGAATCTCCGCGAGTGACGATGAAAAAAGTTCAGGAGCTGGACGCGGAGCAGAAATGACGGCGGTGCTTCTGGACGTGAACGTGCTAATCGCGCTGATGTGGCCGGCGCACGAGGGACATAAGCGCGCGCAAGCCTGGTTCGGGCAGAACGCAGGGCAGGGATGGGCGACATGCCCATTTACGCAAGCGGCGTTTGTGAGAATCGTGTCCAACCCGGCGTTCTCGCGCGACGCGGTAACTCCGAAAGAAGCGGTAAGCCTTCTCGCAGCGAACCTTCAGCATAAGGGGCACCAGTTCTGGGCCGACGAGATCGACGTCGTTTCAGCGATCTGGCCACTTTCGGAGCGAGTGCAGGGCCATCAACAGGTGACCGACGCTTACCTACTAGGACTAGCCATGCACAAAAAGGGCAAGCTGGGAACGATGGACCGGACCGCCGTGGAGTTGCTACCGGATAAGGGCCTGGAGCGAAATCTAGTGGTGATGATCTGAGCCCTTGCAAAAGGCTGCCCCACCCACTCTGCGTAGACCACAGAAAGGAATGGGCCACCCAAAGGCATCTTGTGGAACGCTTGTCGGCCGCCCGCGAGGTTCAGGCCTAGGAGAAAGGAAAACCGACGGCGAGCCGCCGCACTCCAAGTCAGGAGAGGCGCGTAATTCCAGGGAAGCCATCAAAACCAGAATCAAAGCTCAGGATTCGTTTGATGCCATGCTGCTCCATGACTGCCAGGTGCACGGCATCACGCGCGGACATCTGCCGGTGCCCCATGACAATCTCTTTCGCACGCTCGGCCGCAGGCCGGTCTATGGCCAGCACCTCATCGACGATACCCAGTAAGGCGTCGAAGGCGGGTTGGATGGCATCGCGGCGATTTATGGCCACATAGCGGTGGAGAATCTCCTGAAGGACTTCGGAGTCCGTAACGAGGCGTTGCCGATCGCTGATCAGGTCCTCCAGCAAACGCTGCGCGTCGGCCTTGCGGGGATGGGGTGCGCCGACGAGGTACATGGGGATGTTCGAGTCGACCAGGATCAAGGATGCGTACCAGAGCCGTATCCGCTCTCGATCTCCGCAAGCATACGGTCGATGTCGGCTGAGGGAAAATCGTGCCGGACCGCGGCGCGAATCACTTCGAGCTTCTTCCCGACGCCCGCGCCGGGTTCACGGCGGCGCGCGAGATCGAGAGCCTGGCGGACCCATTCGGCGATGGACATGCGGCGTGAACGCGCTACACGCTGAATTTCGCGGTATTCGGGGTCCTTCAGAATGACTTGCAGGCGTTTGGCCATGGATATGAGTCTATCTGACTCATACTGATGAGTCAAGATGGCTAGCAGACTAGCCAGCCTGGCTGGTCGATGCGCTGGTGACAGATAGGCGGCAAGAAGGGAGTTTTGCTCGGGCGCGGGGGTGGAACGGAGTTAGCATCGGCAGACCCCTCCCCCGAAAGGGGAATTTGCGATGCGAGCCGAGCGACGCCGCGCACCGAGGTATCCGTTCATAGCGATGGCCGAAATTACCGACGAGGAGGAGAATGCCCGCACGTCATCCCAAGTGAGCGACCTCAGCCAGCACGGATGCTTTGTGGAAATGGTGAATCCTTTTCCGTATGGGACCAACGTGCTGATCGAGATCTATACGGAGACGGAATTCCTGGAAGCCCATGCGACGGTGGCGCGTTTCGAGCCGAAGCAAGGGATGGGACTTACGTTCGACGAGATGCCACAGCACTTCGCCAGTGTGTTGAGCAAGTGGCTGCGACAAGCCAAAGGGCGAAAGACCAACTGATTTTCCCACATCTCTGTTCGGGGTGCGCAGGTTTCCGTCCGTGGAAGTATTGCGGTGGCTGGGATTTGAGACACGCTACGCCAAGTGCCAGGGGGGGAGAATCCGCGGACTTTATTCGGTAACTGATTCAGTAACAAAGCGGTTGCGGTTTTCGCGGTCGCGCTCGATAAGATCAGGAATGGAGGCGCCCGTCGGCTCTCCCTGGTAGACCCAAACGCCGAGTTCCTTCTTGAGCATAACGTTCTGGCGGACCGGGCGCAGAGTGATGCGTTCGCCCTCCGACTCCAGATGGAGGGTATCGCCGGGAGCGAGTTGCAAGCGGTCACGAAGGGGCTTGGGGAGAACGATGCGACCGGCTTTATCGAGGGTGAGCTTGGTGGTCATAATGGCATTATGGAGTGGGAAAAACCAATTGCCAATGACATTCGCGGTGGGGACAGGCGGGAGAGAGTAAGCTCTGGCCATGGTGTTCACGAAGCGGCTGCGCGAGGGCGTTCGGCGAGGGGTGATCACGTGCAGCGTGCGGTTCTGGATGCGGCCGCACGTGCGAGTTGGCGCGCGATACCCGATGGGAGAAGGCGCGATCGAGATCGATTCGATTGAGCCGATCGGGTTTCCGGACATTACTCCGTAGCTGGCACGCGAGTCGGGATTTCTGGGCGTGCTGGATTTGCTGAAGGTGGCGAAGCACGGTCGAAGCGAGAAGATTTATTTGGTGCGGTTCCACTACGTGCGGCCACGGGGCAAGCGGGCCCGGATGAAAAAGGAGTAAAAACAACGTCCGGGGCACCGGGATTGAAGTGCGCTAAGGTGGGCAGGCGAAGAGGAAATTTGATGAGTGTGACCACACCAGGAACGGCGCCAGGAACGGTGGCCGGGCGGGCTAGAAAAGCACGACACAACTGCTACAATCAAGTTTGTATGGAAATCCCCAGGGCAGAGTGGTTGTGGAGGGTAGGAGAATATGGGGTCAACTATAAGAGCGCGGTTTTCTGAAGGCACTTTGAAGCCCTTGGAAGCAGTGGAACTGAGAGAGGGCGAAGAAGTTACAATTACAATTGTCTCTTCACGTGCTGAGTCAGGAGGAGACTGGCTGGAGCGCACTGCCGGCGGGTGGGCGGGTTTAGTTGACGCCGAGGAACTCAAGCGGGAAATCTATGATGGCCGTTTAATCGCGACGCGAACCGAACCGCGGCTATGAAGTCCCTTTCTTTCCTCATTGATACGGACTGGGTGATCGATCATTTCAACGGGGTCACGCAGGTCACCCGGCGCCTGAAGGAACTGCAGCCGCAAGGGCTGGGGTTAAGCGTGGTTTCCGCTGCCGAGCTGTGGGAAGGCGCGTTCTTTTCGCGAGATCCAAAACGAAGTCAAGAGACGCTCGAGGGGTTTCTCTCGGGCGTGGACATTGTCGGTCTTGATGAGGAAATCTGCAAACGATTCGGACAGCTTCGTGGGTCCATGCGTAAACGTGGACAGACTGTAGGCGATTTCGATCTTCTGATTGCGGCCACCGCATTGCGCCACAACTTGAAACTCTTAACCAACAACCGGAAGCATTTTGAGGCTGTCGCAGGACTGGAGATTGAGAGCAGATGAGTATGCTGAACACGGCGGCGGGGGCGGGATTGGGGACGGGGCCGTATCGCGCGCCGCGGGGGACGGAGATTTCGTGCAAGGGGTGGCAGCAGGAGGCGGCGCTGCGGATGCTGCTGAACAACCTCGATCCGGAGGTGGCGGAGAAGCCGGAAGAGTTGGTGGTGTACGGGGGGACGGGGAAGGCGGCGCGGAATTGGGAATGTTTTCATGCGATTGTGCGGTCGCTGAAGGCGCTGGAGGCGGATGAAACGCTGCTGGTGCAATCGGGAAAGCCGGTGGGAATTTTCCGGACGCATGAATATGCGCCGCGGGTGCTGCTGTGCAATTCGAATCTGGTGGGGCATTGGAACAATTGGGACAGGTTTCACGAATTGGACCGCGCGGGACTGATG
>JBGPIX010000392.1:0-4821 GCA_041485085.1 Candidatus Acidiferrum sp. | reverse complement strand
TCGACTTCGAGGCCTTACTTCCTTCCCAAACACGTCATGCGCGTGCATGAAAAGCCGATCCCAGCACCTCGAAGTTTTTGTTCTCTGACTAAAAACTTAAAACCAACAACTAGATGCCCCCCATCATTACATCTTCGAGATATCCACGGATGCCCGCGTCGTCTCCCAATCCATCCGTAGCGTGCAGCCACCGGCGGTCTTGTCAAAGGCGATGGTGAAGTTCTCAACCGCCGCGGGCAGCGCCGATGCCTTCATGTCCACTCGCACGAGGTCGGAATCTGCTCCGGGATAAGGGATACCCCATTCTCCGGTCTTCTTGCTGATGATCAGCGTCCACTTGTCCTTGTTTGGAATCGTGAAAATCGTGTAACTGCCCGCAGGCACGTGGGTCCCGCCGACCATCAAGTCAGTGGTGGTCACGAACGTGGTCGCCTCATTGGCTCCCGCGCGCCACACTTCGCCGTAAGGAACCAATCCGCCATAAATCTTGCGCCCTTTGGCCCGCGGACTCGAATAATCCACGGTGATGCTCTTGCCGTCGGCGAGCGCACAGCTCGCCTTGGCCGCCGGACTTGGTTTCGCGGATTTGTCCATCTGGGCCGAGCCCAGCACCGCCATCAACCCCAGAGTCAGACATCCCACTGCCAGAACCGCAAATTGTTTTCTCATTGTATGCCCCCTAAGATGTGCCCGAGTATTGAACCGGATTTGCCCGTCCAGCGCAACCCTGAATTCTCCCACTTCCAACAGACGGCTGAGAACGCGACTCGTTTCGAGATTCCAATTGCGGCCCTTGCGTAAGCACAAGAAAGGCGCTAAACCTAATTGCTGTCCAGGGCCAAACAAATCGTAGGGGCCTGTTTCGGGGGTGTCCATGTCGGAATCACGTCGTCGTCTCTTGATGACCTTCGTTGGCGCTGCTGGGGTTTTGACCCTCAGACCTGTTCTTTCAGCGTGGCAATCCACGGGCGTGCGCCCTACGCCGCAGCCTCGTCCCTCGCCCAACGCTCCCGATCCGAATTTCCCTCCCGGAATGAACGGCCCGCAAGCCACCGGCCCTGACAAAAAGGCCATTGACCGGGCCAATCAGCAGGAAATCCGGTCCGATGTTTCGAAACTCTATGAAATGGTCTCCGAACTCAAGGATCAGGTCGAAAAAACGGATGCAAACTCCACTCTATCCATCTCCGTCGTTAAGAAAGCCCAGCAAATCGAAAAACTAGCCAAGCAAATCAAGGAACGGGCCAAAGGCTGACGCGCGCCTTCCGGGGCCACCGGGCCGAATCACTCAGGGTGATTCGCCATGTTCGATCACCGCCCGTTCTTTACATTCCTTTACACGTTTGTTGCCTTTGTGTTAGCCTGAATGGGTCGAAGAGAAGAGGAAAAATTCAGGGGATGACGGAGAAGGGCACTTGAGCGCACCGAAATCAGCGTTGATCGAACAGTTCCGGACCCACGTTAAGGATACAGGCTCACCAGAAGTGCAAATCGCGCTTCTGAGCGAGCGGATCAACTATCTGACCTCGCATCTCAAGTCCCACGTGAAAGACCATGCATCGCGCCGCGGATTGATCATGATGGTCAATAAGCGCCGCCGTTTGCTGGACTATCTCAACCGCCGCGACCCGGATCGGTACCGCGAGATTGTTGATCGTCTTAGCCTGCGCAAGTAATCGTCCTGCTGGTTTGTTAAAATCAGGGCGGTATCTACTGCGTTCTCAAGAAGTGGCAAATTCCACACGGAGTCTGTCGTCAGGCATCCGGCTGCTGTAGTGCCGGTATTTCTCGTGGTGTAGTCCGTCGCGTTTCGTTAGCCGCACACTGATTCTCGCCTCTTGCTCTTCCTCATGGATGGCCCCGACCCGGTCGGGGTCAACGTAAACTACAAGGCCGTTTGCCTGGCGAACGAGCCTGCAGATGCCCCGCTTGGATGCGGGGCCAAAGGAAATGATTCATGTCTGATAATACACACACACCCGCACCACATATCGTCACGGTCGAAGTCGGCGGGCGCACTCTGACGCTCGAAACCGGAAAAATTGCCAAGCAGGCCAATGGCGCCATCACCGCGCGCTACGGCGATACCGTCTTGCTGACCACCGCCTGTATGGCTTCGCAAATGAACGACCGCGACTTCCTGCCGCTCACCGTGGACTATCGCGAGAACACGTATTCCGCGGGAAAAATCCCCGGCGGCTTCTTCAAGCGCGAAGGCCGCCCCTCGGAGAAGGAAGTTCTTACCTCCCGCCTGATCGACCGCCCCATGCGCCCGCTCTTCCCCGAATCATGGCGCAACGAAACTCAGATCGTCTCCTTGGTGCTTTCCGCGGACAGCGAGAATGACCCCGATGTCATCGCCGTGACCAGCGCGTCTGCTGCTGCCTACTGCTCGGACCTCCCATTCGAGAAGCCCATCGCCTGCGTCCGCGTTGGCCTTGTCGACGGCCAGTTGGTGATCAATCCCACCGTCGCCGACCAGAAGAAAAGTTTGATGAATATCATCATTGCCGGCACCGATGAAGCCATTGTCATGGTGGAGTCCGGTGCGCTTGAAGTTTCCGAAGAGGCCGTTGCCGACGCCCTCGAGTTCGGCCACGCGCAGATCAAGAAAATCGTCGCCGCCATCAAGGAACTTCACGCGCAGCTCAAGCCCAAGAAAGTCGTCGTCGCGCCGCTCCCATTCGACGAAGCCATCTACAAGGATCTCCAAAAGAAATACGGAGCTCGGCTCCATGATGCGTTGAACACCGAAAAGCATCCCAAGAAGGAAAGCTACCACCTCGTCGATGCTCTCAAGGATGAGATCGTCAAATCGATTCCCGAAGAGCCCAAGAAAGAGATGGACGAGAAGCGCACGCTCACCAAGCGCGCACTCGAGCGCCTTCGCGAAAGTATCTTTCGCGATGATGTTCTCAACGCCCGCCGCCGTCCCGATGGCCGCGCCTTTGACCAGATTCGCCTGATCACCTGCGAAGTCGGCTTGCTGCCCCGCGTGCACGGTTCCGCTCTCTTTACCCGCGGCGAAACTCAGGCGCTTGCCACTTTGACGCTCGGCACCAAGGAAGACATGCAGCGCCTCGACCTGCTCTTCGAGTCGGACCAGTTCAATCGCTTCATGCTGCACTACAACTTTCCTCCGTTCAGCGTAGGTGAAGTGAAATTCCTGCGTGGCCCCGGCCGCCGTGAAATCGGCCACGGTGCCCTTGCGCAACGCGCGCTGGTGAACCTGCTTCCTCCCGAAGCGGATTTCCCTTACGCCATGCGCCTCGTTTCCGACATTCTCGAATCCAATGGATCGTCTTCCATGGCCACCGTGTGCGGCGGCTCTCTCGCCCTCATGGACGCTGGCGTCCCGATGAAGGCTCCTTGCGCGGGCATCGCCATGGGCCTTGTCGTCGGTGAAGACCACAAGTACTCGATTCTGACCGACATCGCCGGAGCCGAAGACCATTACGGCGACATGGACTTCAAAGTTGCCGGCACTCGCGCGGGCATCACCGCACTGCAGATGGACATTAAGGTTCTCGGCATCTCCATCGGCATGATGCGCGAAGCCCTCGCCCAGGCGAAAAAAGCGCGTCTCCAGATTCTCGACACCATGGAGAAGACGCTCAGCGAGTCGCGCACCGCGATTTCTGCTTACGCCCCGCGCCTCTTCAAGCTGAAAATCCCGCAGGACAAGATTCGCGACCTCATCGGGCCGGGCGGCAAGAAAATCCGCTCCATCATCGAAGCCACCGGCGTCAAGATCGACGTGCTCGAGGACGGCACCGTGCACATCTTCTCCACCAGCGGAGCCGGCGGCGATGCCGCTCTTGCGATGGTTCGCGACGTCACGGCCAGCGCCGAAATCGGCAAGACCTATCTCGGCAAAGTCGTTCGCCTCGCGGAGTTTGGCGCTTTCGTCGAGCTTTTCCCCGGCACCGACGGACTACTGCACATCAGCGAAATCTCCGAGCATCGCATCCGCGACGTTCGCGATGAGCTGAAGCTCGGCGACCAGGTCCTCGTCAAAGTTCTCTCCATCGAGGGCAACAAAGTCCGCCTCTCCCGCAAGGCCCTCATTCGCGAAGCCCGCGAAAAGCAGCAGAAATCCGCCGCCGCAGGCGGAGGCAGCCCCAGTTCCTCAAGTGATGAAGGCCACGGCGGCGATTCCGGCTCTCACGAATAATCTTTGCCATTTCCTTCCTAAGGGCGGGCCTCGGCCCGCCCTTCTTTTTTGTCAGCACAAAACAAAGAGGCCCCCGATCCAATCGGGGGCCTCTCTCCAAACTCTTCTCTGTGTTCTCCGCGTCCTCTGCGTTAATTCTTTCTTTGCCTTTCTTTTCCGCTATTCCTTGCGATTCTCGGGGGCGTAATGTGTCTGCAGGTAGACCGTGATTTTTTTTGCGGTCACTTCCGGAATGGGGGCGCCATAAATTTTGATCATTTTGCTCACTTCCGCTTCCCACGTCGCTCCCGGAAGCGGAGGCTGCATGGTGATGTACCGCGTGCTGTGACAAATGGCGCAAAAACTCTGTACTTCCAACTTTCCGTCCCCTTCGGCCAGCTCCGGAGTGAAAGATGGGTATGCCCCCACATCGTACTTCGCGTCCGGAGTCCATTCTGTCACCGCTCCTTGTACCAGGCTCGGCGCATTCGCGGAACCGTACGATCCGCTTCGCATTTGTGCGAAGACCAAGCCACTCGCGAGGGCCACCGCCATTCCAACCAGCGTGAGCGCCATCTTCCATCGTTGCTTCATCGTCGCTCTCCTCAATTCGCCTTTCCGGCGACCAGCTCTTGTCTCTCAATCTTGTTCCACAAATATCCCCCGGC
>JBGPIX010000391.1:0-4837 GCA_041485085.1 Candidatus Acidiferrum sp. | reverse complement strand
CCGCTGGATTCACGAAGCGAGCCTTGGTCGAAATGCAGGAAAGAGAAAAGATTCTTTTAGGGAAGAAGAAAAAACGAGCCCTTGCGGCGCGCACAGTCTAAGTGTCTCTTGACAGAGCCGACGCCGTCATAGAGGGTGGCCAGGGCTCGGAAAAGTTCTTAGTTGCGGCCATGGGGATCATGGAGAGGATATCACTGCGGTAAATCTCGGGAAAGTATAGAGTGGCGGAGGGGCACCCTCCGTGTTGCTTTGATTCGCGAGAACGCGAGAGCTTCGTCGTTAGATCGAGGGAGGTAGGAGGATTCATGGCACCACCTGCCCAAACGCTGGTGGCGACGTAGTCGCGTTACAAGAGAGGTTTAGGCGTCGAGGGGGGGCTTGATGTAGGCGGCGCCGTGGCGGAAGAGGCCGGCGGAGGGGATGGCTTGGGAGAAGACGATGCGGATGGGGACGAAGATGGCGCCGGTGCCGGGAGTGAAAGGGACGGCGACTTCGACGCGGGAGCCTTCTTCATATTGATTGCGGCTGCGGAAGCTGAGGCCGCCTTTGGAAAGATCTTCGCAGACGGCGATTTCTTCCTGGAAGCCGCGGCGGCGGATGCAGGCGAGAATACGGGCTTTGATGCGCGTGCGATTGCGGCGAGGAAGGATGCGTTCCTCGACGGTGGGGGCATTTGCGCCGGTTTCGGGATCGCGGATTTCCGATTGGGATTCGATCCAGATGGATGGAGAGTCGCAAAGACGGCAAACGCGCGCGATACATTTGCGAATTTCGAAGGATTTCAGCTGGAGCTCGTTGAGATAGACGACTTCGCGGCGCTGGCAGAAGCTGCACTCCATGAGAAGACGCGCGAGGGCTTCTTCGGCTTTGTGGGGAGCGGGGAAATCGATGTCCCAGAAGTCGGAACGCGGCTCGACAAGATGGATGGCGTAGAGAAAGTTGTTGGGCGGGTCCTGGTCGATTTCGGCGACGACGCGAGCGCGAGTGCTTTTCCAGATGTCGCCATCGAGGTTGCGGCGGAGGTGGAGCTCCTGGCCGGGAGTGAGTTTTTCGGTGAGGCGAAGGACGCCGCCATTGCGGCTGACGAGCATGGTTTCGGCGGTTTCGGTGATGGTGCGGCCGTCGGGCGTGACCCACGAGGCTTCCACGGGCATGCGGAAGCTGACGCGGTCACTTTGCCGGAGACCATCGGATAGTGTGCTCATACTCATGGCGCGATAAGAGAGAAACCAGTATTCAGGCTAGCACGGAGGGAAGGAGTGGGCGGTTGGGAGAAGAGCTCGATTGTCGTTCCAAGTAATATCGGGCTGGAATAAGGCTTTTGGAGGCCCAGGCCCAGATGCTGTTGCCTTTTTGGAGGGGTCGCTGATTTGAAAAGCCCACGAGGCGGAACGAGTGGGGCACACTAGTGAGAGCCGGAACCGCCTTCCCGGTCGGCGAGAGCCGATTGCAGGCCGGCGAAAAGGACTGTGAGCAACGTAATCTCCATGGACGACCGAACATCGAAAGGCGACGCGCGGGGCTTGTCCGTGCGCGACCGCCGGTACTGTATTCGCTATCCGTTTGCTGCTGATGTCGAGCTGTTGGACCTGGAAAGCGGCGCGAAGACGGTGGGCGTTACCTCCGACATCTCGATGGGCGGAGTGTTTATCTGTACGAGCAAGCCACTGCATTCCAATTCGCGGCTGCGAGTGACGCTCACACGCAGGGACCAGAAGGTGGAAGCGCTGGGCGTGGTTCGAATCGTGAAACCGCGGATCGGCATGGGTATTGAATTCATTGATGTGGAATCGCCGCACCACGAAGTGCTACGCCGCTGGGTGGAACAACTCAGCAAATCCCGCTGATCATTTCTAATTCTCCAAACATAGAAGTTTGAGCGATCTCGCTAGCGCGGATTGCGTGTTGTATAGCGGCCGTGCGTGATGGCCGTATGTTATGGCCGTGTGTCGAGCGGATGCTTGCTCTTTTCATAGAATTCGTTTTGGAGCTTGAGGCTCTGATCGTCGGCCTTTGCGGCGCGAATGGCTTCGACGGTGGCGCTGATCCAATTGTTCATGTTCCACTCACCGAGCTCACGAGTAGCGACCGAGCCGTCACCGGAGTAGTGATTCGGAAAGCGGCCGTACCACCAGATGCCGGTGTAGACGTCCTCGGGCAAGTTGATGCGTTTCTGGTCGTTGCCGGATTCGCCGGCGGCGCGGTCGAGGTGGACGAGGTCGGGGTGGGAGACCATGGTGTTGGAGGTTTCGTTCTCACCGGCGTGGTAATCGATGCCGGTGGATTTTTTGGCCGGGCCACCGGGCTTGCTGCGCTCGCCATCGAGGACGTAGACCACGTAGTCGCGCGGCTTATCGAGTTGGGCCTGGGCGAAAAAGGGAAGCAGATGCTCGTTTCCGCCGTGGCCGTTGACGATGATGATTTTCTTGCAGCCATTGCGCGCCATCTCATCGGTGGTTTCCTGGAGCAGCTTTAGCTGGAGTTCCATGCTGTAGGCGATGGTTCCTGGTTCGTGCTTGGCTTCGAAGATCTGCCCGAAGTAATACTGCGGGAAGACAAGTGCGAATTCCTGCTGCGCGGCTTGCAATGAGGCGTGGCGAACGTTGAGAAGATCCGTGCCGAGAGGGAGATGCGGGCCGTGTTTTTCCAGGATGCCGAAGGGCAACAGACAGGTGCCTTTGGATTGCTGAATCGCGGCGCGAAAGTCGGCGGCAGTCAGTTCTTCCCACTTTACGGAAAGCTTGGACTGCGCCTGGAGGGAAAAAACGGCGACGAGAGATACGAGCAAAGAACAGAGAGCTGCGCGCTTCATTGAACTTCCTCCTGAACCGCTTTGCATTCTAGACCTAATCCATGTCCTCGAGGCGCCGGTTTTTGGGCTCAATGCCGAAACGGAGGACGACAACGATCTGTACAAGAAGCAGACCAATCATAAGGCCAAGGACACCGCCGATGGCATACCGCCGGAGCAGAGCGACGACCAGGAAGGGAGTGAGAATGGTTGCGCCACGGCCAAAAGTGTTGCAAATTCCTCCCGCGCGCATGCGAACGTCGGTGGGGAACAGTTCCGGAATGTAAATGGCAAAGAGAAGCGTTACCTGGACGTAGATGGGGATCATCAACAAGAAGCCGGTGACCAGGAGAAAGGCGGAATCGTGAATGAAGGGGTATATACCGCCGAGGAGGATGGTCAGCAAAGATGCGCCGATGATGGTTGGTCGTCTGCCCCAGGAGTCCGCGGTGAGCGCGCCAATAGCGGATCCAACGGGCGCGCCAACGGACATAATGAGTGAATATGCAAAAGAGCGGGCGATGCCGCGGCCTTCCTGGACGAAAAATGTCGGGAGAAAGGTGACGAAGCCGTAGATCAAAGTGTTGGCAACGATCAAAGTGACGGATCCCACGAGCATGCGAGGGAGGAGCGAGGGGCTGAGCAATGCGGAAAGGTTCCTTGGGGGAAGCGTTGGTGTGGCTGGCGCGGGGGGCGGAAGAGGGGCGTGATGGAGCGATACCTCTCGCTCGATCTTTTGCAAAATGGCTTCTGCCTCTTCGGTCCGTCCTATCGATTCCAGCCAGCGGGGAGATTCCGGGAGCGACTTCCGCAGATACCAAACGATGAGTGCGCCCAACCCGCCGAGCATGAACATGACGCGCCAGCCGAAGCGGGGAATCAGCAGGGTGCTGACAAGCGCGGTGACAGGCAAGCTCGACACAACTGTCGCAGACAATGTGCCAACCCATCTGCCGCGGGCTTGTGGGGGAACGAACTCGGTCATGGTGGAGAAACCAGCGACAATTTCGGCGCCGAGCCCTAGTCCCATGAGGCCACGAAGAAGGATCAGCACGAACATTGAGGGTGCGAAGGCAGAGGCGATGGAGGCGAACCCGAAGATGGCGAGATTGGCTTGATAGGTGAAGCGCCGTCCGTAGCGGTCGCCGAGGAAACCGGTCAAGAACGATCCCAGCATCATGCCGAGAAAAGTGACGGAGACGAATTGAGCGTTCTGCGAGAGGGTGGAGAAACCGCTCTGGAGAGTGGCGCCGAGGACGGTGGCGGCGACATAGACGTCGAACCCATCGAAGAACATTCCGATACCGATCAGCAGCAAAATGCGGCGATGGAAAGAGGAGATGGGGAGACGGTCTAGGCGTGCACCGGCGTTTACCGACACGCGAGTTTCACTCTCGCCTGGCGAGCAGGGCCAGGCTGCCTTTCGTCAAGGCGTCGACGGCGAGACGGCAGTTTTGGGAGAAAGAGTTCTGCTGGGCGTGGAGGAAGAAGCTTTTGCATTGGCGTACGGCGGCAGGATCGAGGCGCAGGATACGCTCGACGAGAGCGTCAGCTTCGGCGGATAGGCGATCGGCGGGACAGACTTGCGAGATCAAGCCAATTTGCTGAGCGTGGTGCGGACTGATGGGCTCGCCCAACAGAACGAGAGGAAAGGCGAAGCGGGGAAGGGCGTATTCACCGAGATAGGCCATGATGGCGGTTGGAGCGAGGCCGTGGCGCATTTCGGGAAATCCGAGAGAAACATGCTCGGCGACGAGCGGGAAGTCAGACAGGATGGCCAAGCCGAAGCCAAAGCCGAAGGCGTTGCCTTGGACCTCCGCGATGCTGATCAAGGGAGTGGAGCGCAGGGCAGCTTTGAACTTGAGGATACGAGCCGCTTCGCGGCGGATTGCTGCGGGAGTGCGAGCGGCGCGCTCGCGGCCAGTGCAGAAAACATCGCCGCGCGCCCGAATCCGCAAAACGCGGGCGCGAGGCTTTGAGGCTTCCTTGCGGAGTTCGGCCAGCATGGAGTCGAACATCGCGCCGGTGACTTCGTTGCCATGGCTG
>JBGPIX010000390.1:0-4855 GCA_041485085.1 Candidatus Acidiferrum sp. | reverse complement strand
CTTTTGATTCTATTTTCAATAACCCCGCTCGCGGCAGTGGGGCAAAACACCGCAACTAAGCTTGGATCATGGTCGGGGATTCTTGTCTCCAGCGCCTGCAACGCCGACGAAGCCTTTGCGGAATCACCGGAATGCACCAAGATCGTTCCCGGAGCCAAGCTGGCGCTCTACGACGATACCAACAGGGTCATGTACGGCCTTGAGCCGCAGTCCTCGGTGACCGCGCACTTGGGAGATACCGTAACCGCAAGCGGAACACTCGATGACGATACGATTCGCCTGTCTTCCATCGAATTGATGTCCATCGGCCTCGCCGTCGGCCAGAAAGCTCCTGCTTTTTCGGTTCACGATCAGTTTGGTCGCGTGCAAACTCTCGACAGCCTCAAAGGCACGAACGGGACCGTTCTTCTTTTTTTTCGTTCCGCGGACTGGTGACCCTTCTGCAAGGGGCAGCTGGTCCAGCTGCAAAGTGCCATCCCGCGATTCGAAAAGCAAGGCCTCAAGCTGGCTGCCATCAGCTATGACACCGAAGAAATCCTGCAATTTTTTGCCGACCGGCACAAGATCGAATATCCCATGCTTGCCGACCCCGAATCGAAAACGATTAGGGCTTACAACGTGTTCAACGCCGAAGCCACCGGCATGCAGAAGGGTTTTGCTCGCCCGGGATATTTCTTCATTGATCCGAACGGAATCATTCGCGAAAAATTCTTCGAGGCCCGATACCGCGAGCGGCTCACGGGGAATAGCATCATTTCCAAGCTCTTCCCAGAATTGGGCCAGGAAGTCACGGAAACGGTCGAAGCCCCGCATCTTCAATTGGCCCTCGAACAGTCCGACCTTACCGGCGTCCCCGGTACTCGCTTCACTCTGGCCGCCGAAGTACGGCTCCCGGCTGACGTTCATGTGTATGCACCTGGAGCGCAGGGCTACAAGCCCATCAAGCTCTTGATTGATCCCATCCAATTTCTGGAGTTCAAACCGTCAACCTATCCGGCGTCCAAGACCCTCTATCTGCCAGCCATCAAGGAAAAAGTGCCCGTCTTCGACGGGACTTTCCGCATCAGCCAGGATGTGAAAGTGGACTCCGGATCGGCGTTTTGGGGCTCGCTCGGCAAGGATGGGAAGCTCTTCACCATCACCGGAAAGCTCGAGTATCAGGCTTGCGACAAAACGATTTGCTATCTCCCCACTTCCGTCCCCGTCAAATGGCAACTGCAGGTTTTTCCGCTCGATCGCACCCGCGCCCCCGTCGAGATTCGGCACAAATAGTAAGGCGGTTCAAAAAATCGTCCGCGTACTGACCACTTACAAAGATTGTTCGATGGCTTCGGGAACGCCCTTATTTGCGGAGATACTCGCGTGAGAGGGAGCGGGGGACATTTTGTAATGGAGCCGAATGATGGTGAGGCCCAGGAACGAAATGGTGTGCTCGGTGCGGAGAACCCCTTCGTCGTCCACGTAGACATGAAATAGTTCGTGAAGCGTCTTAACGTAGCGAACGCGGCGGTGCTCCGCCCCGGACCGAACAATGCGATAGAAGCCGGACCGCTCCCACTCCGAACCGGAAGAGTCCAAACCAAACGAGCCGTCCGCATGAGCGACAGGGCAAAGGTATACGTTAGCGCTGCCGTCGCACGGAAAGGTGACCTTGACGCACGGGTTGGGCTCGCCCGGAACCTGCACAGTCGAGTAAAGCCCCGCATAAATCACATGTCCGGAAGACTTCAACCGCCGAAGCCAGCCGGTATAAACGACGCGTCCCGAAGCCGGCTCGACGAGCTGCACGACTTCGCTGCTCATCCCTTTGGCCACTTCCAGCGAAGAAATCGGAAAATTAAGCTGGTCCATCCGCCGGCTAATAAATTCCACAAGGAGCCAGAGAAAGAACCGGCCGAGCAATGCGACCTCCGTCCAGACCTCCAGGCGATACGCAGCGGCGTGTTCATAGAAATGACGAATAGCCGGATGAATGGCGTCGGGATCGAATCCCGGTCCACGAAGAGCATTGAAATCGGGAATCAGCCCGGCGCTTGGGGGAACTGTGATTTGAAGTTTTTCATCGCGCGCGATGCGCTCGTAAATTCCCGTGCCGATGCGGCCTCGTTCGCCGAGCGGGCAGCTTAACCAGGGAGCATCGCCTTCCCGTATGCGCTTGCCGGTAGTCCGGACCCAGATCTTGATCCCGCTCTCGAGAAAGAAGGCGATCAAATCGTAAAGAATCGAGGGCTTCTCAGCAGCGGGTGTGGCGGCAGGCTTGGCAGTTGCGGTGGCCGCCTTGGGAAGGGAAGCAGCGGGTTCCATGGCTTTATCTTCTCATTGTTGATGAGTTCCGCCGGTCGCGCGGACGCAACGTTGTGCCCGCCGGAACAACTGTTGTGGACCCCGGCATAAGCGATTCTTGGGTTGACCGACAGCGGATTCAAGTCAAGAATGATGGCACCATGGCGCAAAAACTATCGGACAAAAAACTAGCTGTATTAGGCGCGGGAAAGCTGGGCGGGATTCTGCTGCGAGCCTACCTGAAGCAGGAGCTTTTCTCCCCGAAGCGCGTTACCGCGACGGTGAAGCACGCCGAAAAGGCCGCCACGATGGCCAAGGAACTCGGCGTCTCCGTGACCACCGAGAACCGCAAAGCGGTGCAAGGCGCGGACATCGTGCTCCTCGGCGTGAAGCCGCAAGTCGTCGGCGATGTGCTGAAAGAAATTGCCTCAGAGTTGAATGAGAAGACGCTGGTAATCTCCGTTGCCGCGTCCGTGCCTACGACCTACATCGAGCAGCGCCTCGGCGGAAAAGTCCCCGTGGTCCGCGCCATGCCCAATACGCCCGCGTCCGTGGGATGCGGTATGACCGGCATCTGCCGCGGCGCGCATGCCGGTGCAGAGCACTTGGAGACGGCTCGGGCCATGTTCAACGCCGTCGGGCGCACCGTCGTCGTTGACGAAAAAAACATGGACGCGGTAACCGGCCTCTCCGCCAGCGGCCCCGCATTCGCCTACATCATCCTCGAATCGCTCGCGGAGGCTGGCGTGAAGGTGGGTTTGCCACGGGACGTCTCGACGCTGCTCGCAGCACAAACCATGAAAGGCGCCGCGAGCGTAGTTCTCGAAACCGGCGATCATCCCGCATTGTTGAAAGACGCGGTGACCACCCCCGCCGGATGCACCATCGACGGAATCATGGAATTGGAAGAAGGCAAACTCCGCGTGACCCTCATCAAAGCCGTGGTGAAAGCCACCAGCCGCGCCGGAGAGCTCTTATTTGAGAAGTAACCCACTTAAGATGGCAGTACGTGTGTCAGTTTCCGACTATGCGACTAACCGGGATTTAGTCTCAATTCTGTGAGATAAATAAGCCAATATGAAAACTCTGTTTTCCGGTACGGCTATGGCGTTCGCTGTCGTGGTGTGCCTCATCTGCTCAACTTCTCTTCGTGCGAGTCAAGAAACAGGGTCGAAGACTGCCCAGTCCACTGCCGCAGAATCCTACCCGAACACAGCCGACGGCTTTCATTCGCTTCTGACCGATTTGTTGGCCGCCGCCAAGGGCGATGACGAAAGCAAGGCCTGGTCGAAGATTGCGGAAATGGAGATACCGGATTACGAAAACTGGTTTACGCGCACTTATGGGCAAGAGAAGGGGCAAGCACTGGCAGGCGCGTACGGCAAGTCCCTAAAGCTGAGTGAACAGCAGTTTGAAATGCTGTGGATGGAACTTGCGAAGCAGGAAGGCGAGATTACGATTAACAAGCTAGACGCTGCGAATCGAAGATTTGACCTCGCCAAGAAGGATGACGCGCTCGCGTACCCAACGGACGAGTTCAAAGCTAATTGGAAGAAAACGGACACGTCGGCCGGGCCTGCCAGACAGGCAATCGGGTACTTTTGCTTTGTGGACGGTAAGTTTCGCCTAAAGAGTTTCCCGCACGAGGTTCAGATACTTTCGACCACCAAACCCGGACCGGTCGTGCCTGGGAAACTCATTAACAGGGTGCAACCGGTGTACCCTGAGACCGCACGCAAATTGAGGCTACGTGGGATGGTGTCCGTCAACGTTGTTATCCATAAGGATGGGACGGTGACGGTGCAGAACGTGGGGGCGGGGCACCCGCTACTCGCGCCAGCGGCGGTCGCAGCGGTACAACAGTGGAAGTACGAACCCACCACGGTCAGTGGCGAACCCGTAGAAGTGCAGGTGAAAGTCTACGTGACGTTCGAGTTTAGTCAGCAGCAGCAAAGCGAACAAAAGCAATAGCTCGCAGCGCTAATCGGAAAAGTGGCTCCTAGGACTCAAGTCAGGTGGCATGGAACCGATTGCAATCAGCCGAAACGATAGCGGTTCAGGAACTTCTCCTCCGCATCCCGTAGTTGGCGTGGCTCGCCGTCTTCGACTGCAAAAACGTACCATCCCGCCCCAGTTGGCATCGCACACTCTGCGGCTTCTGTAAGCGTCCGGTGTATGTGCAGGCAACGACGGTGGCTCCAACTGTCAGTCCACCCAGCCTCATAATGGATGTCAGGATTGAGCGGCCTACCGGGGGGTGGCGGCGGTGGCGGCGGTGCGGTGCGGGGCTTCCTCAGCTGTCGCTTCGAGACTCTCTTGACTGGCCTGTTCGCTCGGCGGGCGAAGGCTTTCATTTTCTACTCCTAGCGAACTTATTATGCCCTTTTTCGGTTGAGGCGGAGCCAATTTTTTCCCAAGTCCTGATAAACGCGGTGGATTCTACTGGTCGATGCAACACCATCTGATAGACGTGCGGTTTAAGGATGGTGTTTATGAGCGAAAAGAAACGGTCGAGATTTTCTCCCACGCAGAAAACGGATATCTGGCGGCGTTGGAAGGCTGGGCAGTCTTT
>JBGPIX010000389.1:0-4879 GCA_041485085.1 Candidatus Acidiferrum sp. | reverse complement strand
GGATGTGAAGACAGGCGAGTCATTTCCGGATACCACTGGGTTACTCGCGCATCGCGGCGTCCCATACGTTCGCCGAGCTGGACGAGGGCGTGCTGGATGTGGCGCGGGTGCTTTTCGTCCTGGAGGTATTCGGTGATTTGCTTGTCGGGAAGCTGGCGCCCGAACCAGGTGTTCCACCAGAAGAGGAACGGCATGAGGACGATGAGCCAGGCGGTGACGAAGAAGAGGGCGCGATTGCGCGGGGACATTTTGTGATGCGGGGAGGAGGAGAGCTTTTCCGAAGAATCTTCCACGAGGATTTCCGGCGGAGCGCCGGGTTCGGGGGAGGACGGTAAATTTGCCATGTATTCTCGGGGTCTCTAGCTATCTTCGGAGGCAGAGGGCGGCTTGGCGGGCGCGGCTTTGCTTTTTCCAAAGAGGCCGCGGTCGCGAAGTTCCCAGAACGCATTGAGGAAGAAGACGCCGGAGATGCTCAGCATGATGATGCTTTCGAAGAGGCCGTCCACGGTGGTGAGGGTGCCGGAGGCGACGATCAAACCGATCCCTGCGAGAGGGATGAGGCCGAGCAAAATGGAAATCAAGAGCATCACGGGAAGCAATAGACCTCCTCAAGATCTCGTCGATTCATAAGCATGTGTTCCAGAATCGATTGCAAATTCTCCGATTTCACAAGAGGGCCGGGTTAAAGCCCGGCCCTTCCCTTAAACTGTTAGGGCTTAAACGTCGCGTCTACCGTTTTCGCGTCCTTGGCGGCGAGGGTGACTTTCATGGTTTGCTCGCCGAACTTTTCGTGCACGAAAGCGATGGTGTAGTCGCCGGGAGGCAGGCCCTTGATTTCGAATTTGCCGTCGGGGCCGGTGACCGCGAAGAACGGGCTTTTGGTCACATTGACGAACATGCGCATCCAGGGATGCTGGTTGCACTTCACCGGGAGCATGACTTCCTCGCGGGCGAATGTTTTCTCAAGCGGGGCGGCCGAAGGGGGCTGGGACTCATTCCACTCGCGGTTGTCCTTCGGAGTGGGATGAATATTGTGGGTGGTTTGATCGCTGTTGACGATCTTGATGGTTTGATTCGCTACTACGCCGAGCACGTGGGGATGGTACTTGCAGCCGCTCTGGTCGAGGGTGATGGCTTCCTTGGGAACATCGAAAGTGCGATTGCCGAGGCCCTCTTTGACATAAACGAAAACATTGGCGAGGTGGCCCCCGCTGGCCATCACGTTCTCGGCCATGTTGGTGCCTTTACAGGCAGGATCCTGGCTCATGTCAATCTTGGCGGCCTTGGGAGCTTCGCCATCGAATTTCACGGTGCCGCTGATGCTGGCGGCGGTTGCGGGATCAATCGGAGTGGCTGGTGCCGGTGCAGGCGCCGAAGCAGCGGGAGTTGCTGTAGGTTCCGTGCTTTCTTTTTTGCCGCATCCTGCGAGGAGGACAAGACCCAAAGAAGCGGCCAAGCCCCAGACTGCCATTGAAGTTTTCGTGATCATATTTTTGCCGTACCTCTCTTAAAATTTGATTGCTCAAACCAAATAAAAATCTATTCTGTCGCACCGCCGGCGTTACCGGAAGATTTTGTGCCGGAGGTCGAGCCACCTGTTGCGGCGCTCGAACGACCCATCGCCGCGCCCACTCTGCGCTGCTCTTCCGGAGTGAGCTGGAGAATGTAATCGACTAGGAGCTTTGTTTGATCCTTGTCGTAGCCCTGGAAAGAAGCGGGTGTGGGACCGGAGAAAACCCAGTGGCCGTTTTGGCGCTTGAAGAGGCCAGAAGGCATGGAGGTGCCCGGGGCGATGGCCTGGGGGTCGACGATCCAGCGCTCCATCCAATCGGCCTTCAAGCGGCCGCGGGCTTGGAGGAAATTCGGAGCGGTAGCGAAGCGATCGTGAGCCGGATCGCCGGTGGCGTGGCATTTCAAGCAGGGCGCGGCAGTGCTGCTAAAAAGACTGCGAGCCATCTCGGTTTCTTTTGCGGTAAGCACGGGAATCTCTTCCGGAATGTACGGGAAGGGCTGGCGGGAGAGCGCCTGGAAAAAGCGCACCAGTTTGCCCAGTTCGTTTTCGGAAAAAGAGAACGTGGGCATGCGGACCTGGAGATAGGAACGTACGCCATTGCGATTGTTGTCCTTATCGTTCAGGGACGGGTTTTTCAGGAAACGCAGCATCCATTCGGGATCGACGCGCGCGCCCTCGGTGAGGAGCTTGGGAGGGAGTTGCTCTTGAGCATCCTGGTAGCGGGCCATGGCCATGAGAGAAGTTTTCTGGCCGGGAATCAGCTGGTGGCAGCCCATGCAGTTATATTTCTTGACGACCCACCAGCCTTCTTGAATATCGCGACGATAATCCAAGGGACGGTACTGATAGCTGGCGGGAAGAGGATTTTCCTGGCTACCCAAAAGGAAAGTGGTGAGGGCGCGAATCTGTTCCTTGGTGAGGTGCAGGTTGGGCATGCGCAATTTTTCGGTTTCAATTTTTTCTTTGCCCTTGTCCCAGATGTTGGGTTCGGCGAGCTTGTGTTCGAAAAACCCTTTCTGGTCGTACCAAGGTTGTGTGGCGGGGCCTTCAGGCAAACGCGCTTTATCGTCCGGATCGGTGATGGGTTCGCTGCCGTTGCCGCCACGCTGGGCGACTTCCGTGAGCAAGGCGAAATCCAAACGCTCGATGGGTTTGCTGCCTTCGATGGTCAGTTCGGTGCCGATGCGGCCTTCGTCCTCAAGGCCAGCGATTTCATGACAACCGGCGCAGCCGAAGTGGCGAACCCACTTTTTTCCTTCCGCCTTCAGATTCGGATCGTCCATGAAGGAGGCGTCGGCGTAGGAGGACGGTTCCTGCTTTTTCAAAGTGATCAGATAACTGGCGACATCCTGGGCATCCTCGGGGGAGAGGCGCAGGCTAGGCATCACGGTCATGTTCTGGACCTGGAGTTCGTGGCCGTCGTTGGGGCACTTGCTGTGCTCCAAGTCAAAAACAAAGGGCAGGCCCTTCTTTTTGTAATCTTCGGGACCGATATCTTTCTTTTCGAGCGGGCAGTAGGGACGCGTGCGTTCGCGCGCGTTGTGGACCCAACGAACGAGATAGTCGTAGTTGTCTTTTTCACCAACGCGGGTGAGATTCGCGGCAAAAGTGCCGCCCTGGAGCTGATCGCCTTCACCGATGGAATGGCAGGCGAGACAGCCGCGCGTTTCGAACAGTTCTTTTCCATGTGCGGCGTTGCCGGGATTGCGCTTGGGAAGGGAATCCGTGAGGGCCGACTGCCAGATGAAGGCGGAAATGGCTTTGATCTGGTCGTCGTTGAGGCGGAAATTCGGCATTTTGGTAGTGGCGCGGAATTCGCTGGGCTTCTTGAGCCAGACCGGAATCCAATTCTTGTTCAATTTGAGGCGGATGTCTTTGAGGTTGGGGCCGACCTTTTTCATATCTTGCAGCAGGCTCTTGGTGGAGCGGTCGAGCTGGACGATGCGGAGGTCGAGTTTGCTATTGGTGACTTTGAGAGCCACGGCGCGATCATTCAGGCGATTGGCTTCGTCGTTGTTCTCGGTTTTGTCGGCCTGTTTCATCAAGTCGCCAGCTTGCTTGAAATTGTCCCGCTTCTCCTGATCGAGTTGCTTGATCTGCTGGGCGATGGAAAGCAGGTCTTCGGGTTCCTTGTCGTAGCCTTCGTAACGGTGGCAGCCCATGCAGCCGCGCTGGCGGAAAAGATCTTTGCCCTCGGTCAGAGTCCATCCCACTTCGTTGCTGACGAGCACCATGTCCGCGGCGTGGCAGGTCTGGCAGCCGGATTCCACATTTCCCGGGCGGAAAAGAGGCCAGAGCCAGTGCTCGTAAGTACCATGGGCTTTTTCGACGCTGGTGGTGGCGCGGCCATTGCCCTGGTGGCAGGGCGAACAGCCGTACTTTTCCGGGTCGTGAATCTTCAAGAGGTCCGGCTCCGGATGGCTGGTGAAGGCGCGAGAGTACTCGTCGGGCTTCTTGCCTTGCAACGACATGGAGGCCGCGGTCAGTTTAACGGGCTCGCGGATCCCCATGTGGCAGGATTCGCAGCGGTCGACAATGTTAGCCTCGGGCACATTGATCTGCAGAATTTTTGGAGTCCAGGCTTCGGTCTTGTTCTTCAGACCTTCGAGTTGAGAAGGCGTGAGGCTCACCATGTGATCGGTGACGTAAGCGTCCTGCAATTCTTTCTTTTCGTTCACCGGCTTGACCAATTCGCCCAGTTCGGCGTTCAGCTGGGTGCGTTCGTTTTTCAGGTCGTTATAAGTTTTCTCGAGGTCGTCGTAATCCTTAAAAGTTTGTTTCTTACCGTCGGGCATTTCAACGGCAATGCTTTCTTTCTTGTATTCGTCCAAGTTCCTTTGCTTGCGTTGTTTTGCAGAAGGGCTAGTTTCCGTCTCGATCTCATAGGTTGAAGCGCCGACGTAGGCGCGCCGGTCGGTGAAGACATTCTGGACGGCCAAAATCTCGGCGCTCAGGCCACGCACCTTAGTAACGATCTCGTTGTAGCGCGCCTGGGAGTTTTTATTGGCAGTGTCGAAATCTTGCTTGAGCTTTTGGTAGTCGGGGCTAGTTTCAATGGCGTTCTGGGAGTCGTTCGATTGCGTCTTGGCACCCTTCAAGTAGGTGGAGTAGCGGTCCTTCCACTGGTGCTGATAGGCTTTCCACGGGCGCTGACCAAAATCTTCGTCCCACAAGGCCCAGAACAGCGTGGCCATGAGAATGAGCATGGAGATGGCGTAATGCGGGGCGAGCGACTTGCTGACTACCGGGTCGTTTTCGGGAATGGGCTTTTCGGGCACCAGTTTCTCCTAAACACTTCCGATTTCTAGAAACCACATCCGCCGGAGGGCGGGCTGCTGCAGAACCTTGAGAAATCTTGCCGAGATG
>JBGPIX010000388.1:0-4934 GCA_041485085.1 Candidatus Acidiferrum sp. | reverse complement strand
GCGACCCACGAAGGGTCCGGCGTTTCCGCAGCAACACCCTTTGGCGTTAGCTTCCCGGTATCCGCGTCAAATTCGTAGCCGTAAATTCCTTTGCTCTCCGTTTTAGTCGTGTACGTTCCGACGAATACGAGATACTTGCGAATTGCAGCGGGCTTATCGGCCGATCCACCGGCAACCGAAAAAACAAGCGGAGGAATGAGAAGGGAAAAAGCAAAGATTCGGCGTGTAATTTTCATGGGAAAGTAGTGTAACGCAGGCCAAAACAGAAAAGGGGCACGAATCATCGTGCCCCAATGCTATTTTCTGGGTCGCGGATTTACTTCTTCTCTTCTTCGTCTTCTTCCTGCAGCACCGCGGCGGCGGCGACGGAATCGTCGTCCTCAAGCCGCAACAAACGCACGCCCTGCGTCGAACGACCGGCTTCGCGGATTTCGTTCGAGTGCACGCGAATGACTTTGCCGTTATGCGCAATGATCATCACGTCCGATTCCTCAGTCACCTGCAACGTGGCCACCACCGAGCCGTTGCGGTCCGTGGTTTTCATGTTGACCACGCCCTTGCCACCGCGCGACGTGATGCGATACTCCGCGAGCGGCGTGCGCTTGCCGAAACCCTTCTCGGACACGGTCAGCATCAGCGTCACAAGGGAGTCCTTGATCTGCTCGTTCTCGAGATCCTCGAGATTCTGCGTGGTGGTCTTGTGTTCTTTGGCGATGATCTCGAAGTCCGGCTGCACCGCGTCCATCGATACGACGTAATCGTCCTTGTCAAGGTCCATGCCGTTAACACCGCCGGCGTTGCGGCCCATCGGCCGCACTTCCGTTTCGCGGAAGAGGATCGCCTGGCCTTCGTGGCTGGCCAGGAAAATCATCTTCTTGCCGTCTGTGAGCTTCGCGCCAATGAGTTCGTCCTTGCCGTCCAGCGTGAGTGCGATGATGCCCGTCGAGCGCGGATTCGAAAATTCCGTCAGCGCCGATTTTTTCACCGTGCCGCTCTTCGTGGCCATGAAAACGAACTGGCCCGCTTCTTCCAGGTTGCGCGCGGCGACGAGCGCGGTGAGCTTTTCGTCTTCCTGGAATTTCACCAGGCTGGAAATTGCTTTACCGCGCGTAGCCGCCGCAGCTTCCGGCAGTTCATACACTTTCAGCCAATAGACGCGGCCCTTCGACGTGAACAGCAAAATGTAGCTGTGCGCTGACGCGATGAACAAATGCTCGACGAAATCTTCTTCTTTCGTCCTGGCGCCAATGCGCCCCTTGCCGCCGCGCGATTGATGCCGGTAGGTATCCGCCGCCGTGCGTTTGATGTAGCCCGCATGGCTAACGGTAATCAGCATCTCGGTGTCGGCAATCAGGTCTTCGAGCTTGATCTCGTCCACCTTGTCCACGATTTGCGTGCGGCGATCGTCGCCATATGCTTTGTGCACTTCGCGCAGTTCGGCGATGATGACTTGCTTGAGTTTCTTGTCGCTCGCCAGGATTTCGCGCAATTCGGCGATCAATTCACGGATGGACTTCAATTCCTTCAGAATTTCGTCGATGGAAAGCTGCGTCAGCCTGTGAAGCTGCAGTTCGAGGATGGCGTCGATCTGCGCGTAGCTGAGGCCCAGCGCGTTTCCACGGCCGGCGGCTTCGATTTCCGGCGCTCCCTGCGCGCGGTACTTGCGGCCGTCCAGCTTCACGCCCTCGATTTTTTTGGACTTCCCGTTTTCCGTGATGGTGACGTCTTGCTCGCTGAAATACTTGAACAGGTTTTCCTTGGCCTCCACTCGGCTGGTGGAACCGCGGATGATGCGAATCACGTTGTCGAGGTGGTCGAGAGCAATCTGATACCCGAGCAAAATGTGCTCGCGCTGTTCGGCTTTCTTTAGCTCGAAAATCGTCCGGCGGCGGATCACATCGATGCGGTGCTCGATGAACAGCTTGATCATGGCGATCAAGCCCAGTTCGCGCGGCTGGCCGGCGACAATGGAAAGCAGGATCATGCCGAACGATTCCTGCATCTGAGTGTGTTTGAAAAGATTGTTCAGAATGAGCTGCGATTCCTCGCCGCGTTTCAGCTCAATCACAATGCGCATGCCTTCGCGCGAGGATTCATCGCGCACATCGGAAATACCTTCGAGTTTCTTGGTTTGGACTAGTTCGGCAATGCGCTCGATCAGCCGCGCCTTGTTCACCTGATAAGGAATCTCCGTGATGATGATGCTTTCACGGTCTTTGGTGGTTTCTTCGATGGCGGCCTTGGCGCGCATGGTGAAGCTGCCGCGGCCCGTCTTGTATGCGGCTTCGATGCCCTCGCGGCCTGCGATGTACGCCCCGGTCGGGAAATCCGGCCCCGGCACAATCTTCATGATTTCTTTGAGCGGCGTGTCGGGCTTTTCAATCAGCAGAATGGCCGCGTCCACAATCTCGCGCAAATTGTGCGGCGGAATGTTCGTGGCCATGCCGACGGCGATGCCGCTCGCGCCATTGACCAGCAGATTCGGAATCCGCGACGGCAAAACCACCGGCTCTTCGCGCGTCTGATCGAAGTTCGGAATGAAATCGACGGTTTCTTTTTCGAGGTCGGCGAGAATGTCTTCCGAAATCTTCGCTAGCCGCGCTTCGGTGTACCGCATGGCCGCCGGTGGATCGCCGTCGACGGAGCCGAAGTTTCCCTGCCCGTCGACCAGCATGTAGCGCAGGTTAAAATCCTGCGCGAGACGCACCATCGCCGGGTAAATCACCGCTTCACCGTGCGGGTGATAGTTGCCGGACGTGTCGCCGCAGATCTTGGCGCATTTGCGGTATCCGCGGTTGGAAGCCAGGCCGAGGTCATTCATGGCCACCAGGATGCGCCGCTGCACCGGCTTCAACCCGTCACGCACGTCAGGCAGTGCGCGCGCGATAATCACGCTCATCGCGTAATCGAGGTACGACTTCCTCATTTCTGCTTCTATATCGATCGGAAGCAGTACTGATGTGTTTGTCTCGTCCGCCATTTCCCCTCGCTGTTGCTGAAATTCCCTAGCTCTTGGCCGCGTGTTCCAGAACGTACGCCTTTACCGTGTCAAAAGCGTCGGCCGAATTCGTAAACCGCCGCGTCGCAAAATGGTCCTCCAGTTGCCGCAAAAACGCATCGCGCTCGTCTTCGTCTGCAAACTCAACTGCCACGCCGCGCTCGTTGTCGGGTGTATCCGTCGGCGTCGCGCGGAACCCACTGCAGCCCAATCCCCGCAACCCCGGCAACGTTGTCCAGCCCACCTGGTAAATCATTGGTCGCTCTTGGCTCGCGGGCGCAAGGCGTAAAAAACTGCCAGGCCGATGGCCAAGACAATCAACAATCCGATCGCCTCGACGGACAGATAAGTTCGCCAGCCTTCCGCAGCCGAAGAGTCGCCGATACGCAGCTCTTCTCGCCAGTAACGGAAATAACCCACGAGCCTGGGCACTCGAAAACCAACCGTGGCAACCGCCGCCAAAAACAGGCCCCAGCGAATAGCGTTGCGAATGGAACCAGTTTCCGTGTTGGCCTGAGCCGGCACGCGTCAGATATCCAGGTTCACGACTTCCAGCGCGTTGTCCTCGATGAACTTGCGGCGTGCTTCCACGTTTTCGCCCATGAGCGTCGTAAAAATATCTTCCGCCGCTACGGCGTCTTCCAGTTTCACCTGGAGCAACGTGCGCGTGTCCGCGTTCATCGTCGTGTCCCAAAGCTGCTCGGCGTTCATTTCACCCAGACCCTTGAATCGCGTGATGGTGAAATCTTTTTTCGCGTCTTCAACGACGTAATTGAGTACGTCAGTCACCTTTTCCTTCGTCACTTTGTCGCCATTGCGTGCCACAGTGAACGGCGGATGGTTGAACTCCTCGATTTGCTTGGCCAGCCCGCGCAGGCGCTTGTATTCCGCCGTCGATGCCACCGCCCAATTGATCTTCTGGCTGTGCGGCGGGCCAAACTGGATTTCGTACAGGCTGTGTTCTTCGTCAAAAACAATCTTGCCTTCGAGTTTCAGCTTGGTCTTTTCCAGTTGCTTCAAAAGCTTTTCCAGAGCCTTCTTGTCCTCGAAGTCCGTCTTTTTCTCGAGGCCGCTTTCCACGAGCAGTTCGACGAGGGCGTGTTCGCGCAGCCTGCGACCGAGCTTTGCCGCAGCCGCTTCGTACTCCTGCACGTTCAGCAGGAACGAGGTGAGCTTGGCGCCTTCCAGATTCACGCCTTCCTTGGCTTTCACGACGTGGTCTTCCGTGGCGCGCTTCATCAGCTCGCGTGCGAAATCCCGATCATCGCGGATATATTTTTCGGTCTTGCCGCGCTTCACGCGATACAGGGGAGGCTGAGCGATGTAGATGTGCCCGCGCTCGATCAATTCCTTCATGTGGCGGAAGAAAAAAGTCAGCAGCAGCGTGCGAATGTGGCTGCCGTCCACGTCCGCGTCGGTCATCAGAATGATCTTGTGGTAGCGCAGTTTTCCCGCATCGAAATCGTCCTTGCCGATGCCGGTGCCCAGCGCCGTGATGATGGCGCGAATTTCCTCGTGCCCCAGCATCTTGTCGTAACGTGCTTTTTCGACGTTGAGAATTTTGCCTTTGAGCGGCAGGATCGCTTGATACTTGCGGTCGCGGCCCATCTTCGCCGAGCCGCCGGCCGATTCGCCCTCGACGACAAATAGTTCGCAGCGCGCCGGATCGCGTTCCTGACAATCGGCGAGTTTTCCCGGTAAGCCGCTGGAATCCATCGCCGACTTGCGGCGCGTCAATTCGCGCGCTTTGCGGGCGGCTTCGCGCGCGCGTGCCGCTTCGATGCACTTGCCGATAACGCGCCGCGCAACCGTGGAATGCTTATCGAACCAATCGCCCAGCTTCTCGTTCACCAGTTGCTCGACGTCACCTTTGATGTCGCTGTTCAGCTTGCCTTTGGTTTGCCCTTCGAATTGCGGTTGCGGCAGTCGCACGCTG
>JBGPIX010000387.1:0-4957 GCA_041485085.1 Candidatus Acidiferrum sp. | reverse complement strand
TTTCATCGCCGCCGCAAGGCGCTCCACGTAGGCCGATTCGCTTTCGGAAGGATGCCGCCTCGCCTCCTCGATCAACGTGACACTTCGCCCTTCGCCGGAAATAATCGGCCGCATCTTCTGCGCCCAGTGTCCGCGGCCAAGGATGACATATCCTGGCGCTTCAGCCATGGCGGGCAATCCTCTCGCAGACCAGCCGCGCGGCTTTCACGGCGCTCACTACTTTTCCCGAAAAGATATGAATCTCGCCCGGCGCCCCTTCTTTCACGTACAGAATTCTGCGGTCGCTCTCTGGATTATCTTCCACCACACGGATCGTGAACCTCGACCCCAGATACACCGCGTCTTTAGCCCCCGGTACGGTGTCGCAGCAGTCTTTGCGCATCGCTTCAAATCGCGTAAAGGGCACCGGACGGAACTCCGATTCGTTCAGAATAGCGGCGTAGGGTTCCGGAATGGGTTCGTCTGGATTCGTTGTGGTCCAATGATTTGTGTTCTTTGCTGAACCAAATAGCGACCTGCTGGAACTTCCGTACGGATCAAACGCCGTGAACGGACCATCGACGACCACGAGCGCGACTCCCTGCAACGCGGGCGGAAGCTGGATCAGGATTTTCTCGGCGACCTGAAACTTCGCAATCTTGAAGACTCGCCGGCTTGCGCTCATGCCGTAGGTAGCCCACACCACAAAATCAAAACCGCCGCGCATCTCAGCCGTAAATATTTTTTGTTCGAACGGTATTCCGTGTGATGCGATGCGCTTCTCAACCAACTCTCTTAAAACGTCCGGATCGTAGATATGTTCTTCGACCTGGTAGCAACGGTCGATGAAATCGAAATTCATCCAATCCGGCCGGCAAGGCTTTAGAGGAAGCCCGTGCTCCTTCATCACTTTTTCGTATAAATCCGGCGGCGTCCGGGAATCTTTTATCGGAATTGCATAGTAGTGCCGGCTGTTTCGAACGATAGCCGGCTCGAAAGCCTGAATGAACTCCGCGCGCGCTTCCATCGTCTCGCGGATGGTTTCCGGGCTGCGCGGATAGTGGTAGCCGGCATGAACTCGATACTGATTGATGGCCGACGCGGCGCGCATGACGCCTAGTGGATCGAAGAGATGTACGTCGTGGCCTTGCTCGGCCAGCCGGATCGCCACTGTCGCACCGTAGATTCCAGCCCCCGCAACTGCGATTCTTGCTCCCATTAGCTCCTTCAGCGAATGCGCGAGCAGTCTCTCACGTTTCTCGCGATCGCATTCCTTGAATCGTCACGATTTGCGCGGCCGCAGACTAGACATCAATGAGAAGAATTCTGTGCGGGAGTTTGCACGACCGGCACGAGCATCCCTTCGCGAATCCGGTAGTCCACGTTGCGCCAACGAATGCTTTTGCGCCCGAACGTTAGTAGCCAGATCACGAATGCGGTGGCGTCCCACACGACGATGAGCGGCATCATCTTCCAGAGCCCCTTCTGCCGCAATCCCCAGATCCCGATAAGCCACGTTATCACCAAGCGGAATCCCAAATAAGCGCCGACGTACGCGAGACCGATTGCTGCTGAGTGCGTCAGCGCGACGGCCAGGCACCACGGCAACCCCTGCGTGAAAGCGAGCCCCAGGTGCCCCCAGGGGCGCATGTGCCGCATCACCGTCATCCAGCGAAGCCGCTTGATGAAAAGTGCTTTCATGGAATCGTAATCGGGAACGGTCTTAACAGCATAAGGAAGCAGTTCGACTTCAAAGCCTTGTTCCGCAATCAATCTTCCAACGAGAAGATCATCCGCGGGACGATTTTCGATCGCTTCGTAGCCGCCGAATCCGGCGAGGTGCGCGCGAGTCGTCACAATGGTCTGTCCCAGGGCGAACTTGATTCCGTCCAGTTGCCGCGCCACCAGAATTCCAGGGTAGAAATCGCAAATCATGCCGATCGATTGGAGGTGTTGGGTGAATGTTTTGTCCTGAGTGGAAACATACAGGCAGGTCACACCACCGACTTTCGGATCGCGCAGCGGGGCCACCACGGTTCGCAAATAATTTGGCTCGACTCGAACGTCGCTGTCATTGATCACCAGGACTTCGTTGCGCGCTTCCTTCACCATGCGGACCAGCTTCGCCACTTTGTCGTTGATGGCGTTGCGTCCCGAGCCGTACAGGATTCGAATCTGGCGTTCGGGAAAGTCGCGCATCAACTTCTGAAGAACGGGCACCGAAGCGTCGTTTTCATCACCAACACAGAAAATCAGCTCATAATCGGGATAGTCCTGCCGGCAATAGCTCGCAAAATTTTCGTAGGCTTCAGGATCCAGGCCCCGGACGGGCTTCAGGTTGCTTACCGGTGGCGTAAAATCCACGTTCTTCGGCAAACCATCTTTCGAACGCAGGAAAAATTTGCGGGAGCTGTACAACACAAGCAAGTAGTAGACGAAGGGAGCGGCAGCCAAGACGAGAAACAGGTAATCAGCGGCTTTTGAAATCATTGCACCTCGCGCACTAGGATTGGGACACGCCGCTCCGTCGACCGTTAGGGCTCGCAACCACTGCTGCCATCAAAAAAGCATAACAAAAAACGAACTATTTCGCTGCCTGAGGCTTTGGTCTTGCGGTGACATCCTGTAAGATAAATTTTGACCAAACTTATGAAAGATTCTCCAGGCCTGCACCTGAAAACGTACATTCTCATTTTCTTCATCGTTTTATTTGCTCCCCTTGGCAACGTGCTGCTCAGCAAAGGTATGAAGGGAGTTGGCTCCGCCAAGAACTGGGAGTTGGGCGATCTTTTCCATGTGCTCGTCAGCGTTGTCACTTCCGGCTATATCTGGCTGGGAATCGCCTGCTTGCTGGCCTTTTTCGTCGCCTACATGCTGGTTCTCACCTGGGCGGACTACAGTTACGTTCAGCCGGCATCCTCGTTTTCCTACGCCGTAGTGGCACTCCTCGGATATTTCCTGCTTGGAGAAGCCGTGCCTCCGCTGCGCTGGTTCGGCATAGTCGTGATCTGCGTCGGCGTCTTCATTGTCGGGCATACACATCCGCGAACGACGGAGAAGGCCTGACCGTGCTCGAATTCTTTTTCCTTTTTATGATTGTTGCTGCAGGCACCGGCGGAGAGCTCTGCGTTTCACGGGCCATGAAAGTGGTCGGCGAAGTTCATGACTTCCGGCCAGCGGCGCTTGTCCGTTTCGTTCTGCGTGCAATGCGCGTTGGGTGGATGTGGATTGGAATTGCCATGATGACGCTAGCCTTTTTCTCGTTGCTGGCGATGCTCTCCATTGAAAATGTGAGCTTTGTCGTTCCCGTGACGGCCTTGAGTTACGCTGCCGGCGCCTTTGGCGCCATGCTGTTCTTGCACGAACGCATCAGCGCGCAGCGCTGGCTTGGCGTCTTCATCGTTTGCGTCGGGGTTACTCTCGTCTGGCTCAGCAGACGCTGAGCCGGGAATTCAAGTCTTCACTTTTGCGGCTTCTCCGGATCCACCTGCGTAGCTTTTCCGATTTTAATGGTGGAGCCGAACCGCTTGTAGTTCTGGTAGCGAACCGACAAACGAATATGCACCGCTTGTCCGGACTTGAAGTGCAGATAGTCGTCGGCTCGGGTATACGTCGGGAACCAATAGTGGCCTTCGATATTTTCCCGAAAAGTCTCGAAAATCGGAAAGGCCTGATCCTCTTTTTTCTTCAGCAAGCCGGTCGCTTTTCCGTGAGTCTTTACAATCTGTAAGTCCTTGTCCTCCACCCAAACGCGCCCTTGAAAGTAGCGCTGGCCTTTTTCCATTTTCAGCGGCGCAATGTCAAAGACATATGTGTTGACCTCGTCGATCTGTTCTCGACCGACATACTTGACGTCATATTTCGGCAATTCCTCCTGGGTCAGCACCAGCGGCCAAACCTTCTCGATGTCATCGAAATCTTGCTGGGACATGGAAATGCGCTTCAAGCTTGGCGATGGGGCTTCGAGGACTTTTTCATAGCGCTTCCCCGCCGGCGTAAACAGGATATCGCTGGTCAGGCGATATTCCCCGTCAGGCTGGCCGTCGTCATCGAGTTCCTGGAAAACGAAAATCTGCGTGTAGGTAAAATTGTCGCGTTCTCTGCGAAATTCTCCCTCGTGTTCCGCAAACTTTTGGATGATTTCCTGAACCGGCACCGAGGGTTGCTCATTGGAGATGTGCGAGGTCTCCTCTTGCGGAGCGGGATTTGGCTTTGCCGACTCCGCGGGCGCAGTGGACGGAGCGGCCGTGCCACGTGGCGGTGGCATGGGGCCTTGCCGCTGCGCCATCATCGGCAGCGCGAGCGCGGCACAGGCAATTGTAAAAAGCGCTCTGACTCTCATCATCTTTCGGTCCTTCTCGATGGTTTGGGAAATGAATGCGCTCATTCTCTCTGTACTCCGGATTCTTCTTACCGTCTCTACTGTACTTTAAGATTCGATGCGGCGAAAACGGGTTTCGTGGCCCGCATTGCTCTGGTGGCCCCTGGATCTGCGAATGGAGCGCGCATCCAGCGTCCTTTCAAAGGCTCTAACAACCCGCCACCTGCCAGTTCCCAGAGGTCTCACTGCGCTCCGTGAAAAGTCGATAAGGACCCGCAAGTTAACGCATCAAAAGGAGGGAGGTTGGTAGGGGCGGTGGGGATCGAACCCACGACCTTCGGCTTAAAAGGCCGCTGCTCTACCACTGAGCTACGCCCCTATGGCGTGAATTTCTTATTGTAGCATGGGCGCGGTTGCTACCAAGGGCCCGAGCCACGACCTGGCAAAAAAACTCGCGGATGCAAACGGCCGCGGAGCGCACCACTGCTACATCATTCCCGGTCGCAACTTCGGCGGGGCCTCAGGATAGAACTTCGACGTTGGGGAGCGGGCGTTTGCGGCGCCATTCGTGATCTTTGCGCAGCCTGGCCTGGTGCTTTTTTACCTGGGATTCCAGATCGCTGAACGCTTTTTTGCAGCTGGTTCTTACCGTTGAGC
>JBGPIX010000386.1:0-4997 GCA_041485085.1 Candidatus Acidiferrum sp. | reverse complement strand
GTCACCGGAAATCTTCCGAAACATTCCTTGTCCTACGTCCGCACCATCACCGAAGATCCAAACTGCCAGGGACTGCTGTTTGCCGGCACGGGGAACGGACTCTTCTACTCGCTGGATGATGGAGGACATTGGACGGCATTGGACAGCGGACTGCCTCATGCACCGGTGACCTGGACCGTAGTGCAAAAAGAATTTCACGATTTGGTGGTTTCGACTTACGGGCGCGGACTCTACATCCTTGACGACATTACTTCGCTTGAGCAGCTCGCCAAGAGTCATTCCGACGCAGCCACAGTCCTGTTCGAGCCCCGCAAGGCCTACCGGTTTACCCGCGGCGGCCAAGCGTTGCTGAATTTCTCGCTGAAAACGGCGCCTAAGGACAAGAACCCGATAGAGCTTGAGATCCTCGACGCGGACGGAAAAGTGATCCGTAAGCTGAAAGCCACCAAGCCCCGTGCCGGCATGAACCGCGTGAAATGGGATTTGCGTCACGAACCGCCGCGTTTGGTTGCACTCCGGACAGCGGCTCCCGAAAACTCTCACATCTGGAATGAGCCGCGTTTCCGCGACTCGGACTCGCGTCCCATCACCCATTGGGGAGCGAAGCCCGCCGAGGTTGGCCCCATCGTGGCCCCTGGGGCGTACACAGTCCGACTCAAGGTCGAAGGACAAACTTATACGCAGCCCATAACGGTTCTGCGCGATCCCCGATCCCCGGGTTCCGAAGCGGACATCAACTCTTCCGTGAAGACTTTGCTCCGGATCAGCGATGACATTACCAGTGTTTCCGCCACCATCAACCAAATCGAGTGGCTGCGGAAACAACTTGAAGTCATTGAGACCATGCTTCGCCCGCCAAAAAAGAAGGAAAAGGAAAAACCGCAAACCATGGGCGAGGAGGACGAAGACTTCCCGGAGCCCGAACCCGCGGCGGAGCAAGCTCCAGATAGTCCCGAGGCGAAACGCAAAGCCGAGCTTCTGAAGACCGTCGAAGCGATGGATCAGAAGCTGCAGACCATTGAATACAAGTTAGTTTCTCCCGCGCTCGTCAATAGCGATGACAAATACTTCGTCGAACCCTACCGGGCGTATCTCAATCTGATTTGGCTCAATGCGGAGGTCGGCACCGGCGGCGGCGACATGGCTGGCGGCGCGGATTTTGCACCCACCGACGCGGAAATGGATACGCTTCAATCGATAGAGGGTGAAATGGCAGGCGCGAACGCGGACTTCCAAAAACTACTGAAGGAAGATCTCCCGGTGTTCAACCGCGTCCTCGGCGATCACAACATTGCCCTGGTTGTCGCCGCAACCAGCACCGATCAGGATGAACACCACGGAAACTAAATAGCCGATAGTGGAATTTTTCCGGCAAGAGAAGGCAGACCTGATAAAGTGCCGGTCATCGTTCGCCGAATTCTTAATGCCGAAAGCCTAGCTGCAAATTGGCAGAAGATCAGGGAGTGAAGATGCGCGGGACTGAGCTTACCTCGCGAAGACAATTCGCCAAATCTGCAATTCTCTGTGCAGTGATCCTGGTTCTCGTCGGGCCATGGAATTCCCGGGCCTGGCCCCAGTCTGAGACTCCCGACCCGGCCGTCGAGCGCGGACACAAACAATTCGAGCAATTCTGCGGCTTTTGTCACGGCCCCGATGCCACCGGCGCCCGTGGGCCAGACCTGGTCCGCTCGCCGCTGGTGGCTCATGATGTGAAAGGCGACAAGATCGGGGAAGTCATCCGTCAGGGTCGTCCCGATAAAGGCATGCCGCCCATGCCGCTGACCGATCAGCAAGTCCTCGACATCACCACATTTCTTCACGCGCGTGCCGCCCAAGCGCTGAATTCGGGCGACGTCCCGAGCAAATATCCCCTCGAAAAACTGCTTACCGGCAATCCTGAGTCCGGAAAGATATTTTTCAATGGAGCTGGTGGCTGCAAAAGCTGTCATTCCCCCGGTGGTGATCTGGCCGCCATCGGGACCAAGTACTCTCCCGTTGAACTCCAATCGCGCATGCTTTATCCCGGAGGCAAACACACCGTCGCGGTAGTGACTCTCCCTTCTGGCGAGCAGATCAAGGGCCCGCTGGCACACGCCGACGATTTTGTGATTGCGTTGCGCGACGCCACCGGCTGGTACCGCTCCTTCTCGCGCGATCGGGTGAAAGTAGAATTGCAGGATCCCCTGGCCGCCCATCGCGATCTACTCGACAAACTTACGCAAGCGGATGTTCATAACCTCTTCGCGTACCTCGCAAGCCTTAAATAGAGAATAGGGAAGCCGTTAAGTCGGAAGACTGGAGTGGGAATGCTCTTTGAGCTGCGTGGAAAGAACAAAACTAGGCGTTGTTGCGAAAATCATCTTCAGCGGAATGCCGGTATTGCTTCACTCAATCTGCTAGCCCTCGCCATCTTTCTACTGCTCGCCTTGGGCCTGCATACCCCGCAAACCGCCGCGCAAGAACTCGACCCGGCGGCTCTCTCCAAACCCGCAACCGATACCTGGCCCACCTACAACGGAGACTATTCCGGAAAGCGCTTCAGCCCGCTCGACCAGATCAACGCCACAAACGTAAACTCTCTGACTCTCGCTTGGGTTTTTCATCCGCACGCCTCCACGATTAAATCGACTCCGCTGGAAGTGAACGGCGTTCTTTACTTTAGCGTCCCCGACAACGTTTGGGCCGTCGACGCCCGCTATGGCCGCGAAATCTGGCATTACCATCGCGAATCCGAAGGCGACCACATCGGCAATCGCGGCTTGGGCATGTACAAGAACTGGCTCTACTTCACCACGCCCGACTCGCACATGGTTTGTCTCGATGCCAAGGATGGCACCGTTCGCTGGATCGTCGAGCTCGCCGATCCCAAGCTCGGCTACTTTGCCACTATGGCGCCGCTGCTTGTCCGCGATCACGTCATCGTCGGAGTCTCCGGCGACGTCACCGATGTTCGCGGCTTCCTCGAATCTCTTGATCCGGAAACTGGAAAGATCCAATGGCGTTGGTACACGGAACCCGATCCCGGCCAGCCCGGTTCTGAAACGTGGCCCAAAGACACCGACGCCCTTCTCCACGGTGGCGGCATGACCTGGATGACTGGCACCTACGACCCGGACCTCAATCTTCTCTATTGGGGCACCGGCAATCCCAACCCCGTTCTCGCTGGCGAAGCGCGCCCCGGCGACAATCTCTACACCTGCTCCATCGTCGCGCTGAATCCTGACACCGGAAAGCTCGCCTGGTATTTTCAGCCCTCACCGCATGATGTCCACGACTGGGATGCCGTCGAAACGCCGGTTCTGTTCGATGCCGAGTTTCAGGGCAAGCCGCGCAAGCTTCTCGCGCAAGCCAGCCGCAACGGCTTTTTCTTTCTGCTCGATCGCACGAATGGACAGCATTTGGTCACGGCTCCCTTCATCGACCAGACTTGGGCGAAGGGCGTTGACTCTCGCGGCCGCCCCATCGCCAAGCCAGAATCCGCTCCCAGCCCGGACGGCGCGCTCGTCGAACCCGGCTCCGACGGCGCCAGCAATTGGATGGCGCCCAGCTTCGACCCGCAAACCGGCCTCTTCTACGTCACTGCCCGCCGCATCTTCAGCATTTTCTACCTAACCGCGACCGGAAAGGCAGAAGGATGGGCTGGCCGCGACCTCAACCTCTGGGCCAATTCCACGCTGCGCGCCCTCGACTACCGCACCGGCAAAGTCATCTGGAATCACGAACTCGGCAACGGCGAAAGCATCGCCGGCATCCTCACCACCGCCGGCCATCTCCTCTTCAGCGCCGATAATTCCGGCAATCTCCTCGCCCTCGAGCCCGCCACCGGAAAAACCCTCTGGCACCTCAACGCCGGCGGCCGCCTCGACGCCTCCCCTATGACCTACCAACTCGACGGCCGCCAATACCTCCTCTTCGCCGTCCAGGACAATCTCTTCGCCTTCGCACTTCCCGCGTCCGCTCCTTCTCACTGAACAGACTCCGTTTGTCAGACTTTCTCACAAAGGTCAGCCCCGTAAAGTTTGACTCAGCTTGGACGTTGACGTTGAATAGACTAGTGAACGGGATGTCCGGCTAATGACCCAAGAGAAATCAGCCTCGCTTACGGCCCCACAAGTAAATACTCAGAAGCAGTTGGGGCCACGCACTGTGCTGTTCGCCGGCTTTGGGGCGTTGTTAATTCTCATGGGGATCATTTCAGTTGACTCCCTTGGAACATTGCGAGTGATCGAGGCCAGCGATGCCCAAATTCGCCGCGATTCTTTGTTTCGCGAACGTACCCTCGAACAGGTTCGATCTGGTCTCTATGAATCGGGCAACATTGTACGCGACTACCTCCTTCTCGAATCGGGTCCCAGCACTCCGGAAGCGCTGCGTGGCGAGTTCCAGTCCGTTCGCAACGGGACGAGTGCAGGATTGAAAGCCTGTATTCAATCTCTGCCCACTGAGAAGAGGCAGCCATTTCAGCATCTCACGGAGGAATTGGATCGTTACTGGTCGACGCTTGACCCCGTTTTCGAATGGGACGAAAAGGAAAAACAGCAAAGAGGCCCTTCGTTTCTGCGCAGCGAAATGCTTTCGCAGCACGGTGGGGTGCTGCAGATTGCACAAGACGTTAGCGCCGTAAACGAAGCCGAGCTAAAGGAATCCGAAACTAAGGTCGCTGCAGTGTTCGTGCAATTTAGACGCCGTTTGCAAACGGCCACCTTGATCGCTTTCGGGCTCGGCTTCATTTTGGCCGCTGCCACCATCCTGTACACCGCGCGGCTGGAGAAGAGTGCACAAGAGAGATTCAACGAAAGCCGTCAAGCGCATCGTGAGTTGAAAGACTTGTCGAAGCGTCTCCTCGATGCTCACGAGCAGGAACGGCGCGCCATCTCCAGGGAACTTCATGATGAGGTTGGACAATCTCTGAGCGCGCTGCTTATGGATGTTGAAAACTTGGCGGCAAACCCTGGGAGAGATGGCGCGCTTCGGAATGGGCTGAAGAACATTAAGAT
>JBGPIX010000385.1:0-4999 GCA_041485085.1 Candidatus Acidiferrum sp. | reverse complement strand
ATGGCCCCGTGCGCGGCAACGGGCAGATTATCCAGGAACTCGAATCCGCATTTCGTGGCGCTCGCTGGAACGTCATCAAAGTTTTGTGGGGCAGCGAGTGGGACCCCATCTTCGAACGCGATACGGAAGGTCTGCTGGTCGAACGCATGGGCAAGACCGTGGATGGCGAATACCAGAAGCTGGTGGTTTCCTCCGGCTCGTACGTTCGCGAACACTTCTTCGGTAGTGATCCACGTTTGTTGAAGCTTGTTGAACCCATGTCGGACGAGAGTTTGCGGCGGTTGCGGCTCGGCGGGCACGATCCACGCAAGGTTTATGCGGCTTACAAGGCGGCCGTGGAACATAAAGGATCGCCGACCGTGATTCTGGCGCGCACGATCAAAGGCTATGGATTGGGCGAAGCCGGTGAAGGCAAGAACGTCACGCACCAGCAGAAGAAGCTCAATGAAGACGAGCTGCGCGAATTCCGCTCGCGCTTCGGCATTCCCTTGAATGACGAGGATTGCATCGAGGTACCATTTTACCGGCCGCCCGAGGACAGCGTCGAGATTCAGTATCTTCGCTCGCGACGTGAATCGCTGGGCGGCTACGTCCCCAAGCGCAGCGTTCGCTCGAAGCCTTTGGCCGCCGACCACGACGAACTCTTCAAGGAATTCCACGAAGGCAGCGATGGCAGGGAAGTTTCCACGACCATGGCGTTCGTGGGCATGCTTCGCAAGATGCTCAAGGATGCGGAGATCGGCAAGCTCGTCGTACCCATCGTTCCTGACGAAGCCCGCACCTTCGGCATGGAGTCGCTTTTCCGCACTGCCGGGATTTATTCCAGCGTTGGCCAGAAATATGAACCCGTCGACGTGAACACGTTGCTCTACTACAAGGAAGCGAAGGACGGGCAGATCCTCGAAGAGGGCATCACGGAAGCTGGCTCGATGGGATCGTTCATTGCGGCGGGTTCCGCGTACGCTACGCATGGCATCAACACGATTCCGTTCTTCATCTATTACTCGATGTTCGGCTTCCAGCGCATTGCGGACTTCATTTGGGCCGCGGCCGACATGCGTACGCGCGGCTTCATGCTCGGCGGGACGTCGGGACGCACGACACTTTCCGGCGAAGGGCTGCAGCACCAGGACGGCAACAGCCAGATCCTTGCTCTGCCAGTTCCCAACATAAAAGCTTACGATCCGGCGTTTGCTTATGAAATCGCGGTCATCATCCAGGATGGCATTCGCCGCATGTATAAAGACGGTGAAAACGTCTTCTATTACATCACCGTGATGAATGAGCCCTACGCCATGCCGGCGATGCCGGGCAACGTGAAGGACGGCATTCTGCGTGGGATGTACCGCTTCCGGGCTGCCGCAAACTCCAAGGCGAAATTGCGCGCGCAACTTTTTGGGAGCGGCGCGATTCTCAATGAAGCGTTGCGGGCGCAGGAAATTCTGGAGACCAAATACGGCGTGGCCGCCGATGTGTGGAGCGTCACCAGCTACAAGGAACTCTATAATGATGGTAACGAGACTGAGCGCTGGAACCGTCTGCATCCCGGCGAGAAGGCGCGTGTGCCCTACGTCACGAAATGCCTGGCAGATGCTCCCGGCGTGTTGGTCGCGGCTTCCGACTATTTGAAGACTTTGCCCAATATGATCAGCAAATGGATGCCGCGGCGCTTGGCGTCACTCGGCACTGATGGCTTTGGGCGTAGCGAAGGCCGCGCCTCCCTGCGCGATTTCTTCGAGGTCGATTCCCGATTCATCACGCTGGCCACGCTGCACGAGTTTTTCACGGACGGTAAAATCGAACGCTCCGTGCTCGACAAAGCCATCAAGGACCTCGGCATCAATGCCGACAAGCCGAATCCGGTGATCTCCTGACACCGGTCATTTAAGATATGAGCGACTAGTCTGCGGTGGGGTCTTGGTTTGCGCCGGTTTCTTCTGCGACTTCCAGGATTTCCGCGGGCTTGATCCGTCCGGTGGCCAATTGCGCGATGAGTTCGCGATTGGCTGCCAGAAAATCATAGTCTCCAAGTTCTTTAGGCAAGGCCCAGGCAATTTCTTCAAACACACGCGGGACAATTTCTGATTCTGCGATTGATGCTGCGAAAAAGCGGATTTCCAACTCCTCGGGCGTTCCTGCGTAATGATGGCGGACACGGCCTAACTCAACGCTTTTCACCAACGTCACGCCGAGTTCTTCCTGCAATTCTCGTGCAAGTGTGGCCTCCGGTGTTTCGCCGTCGCGAACCTTTCCGCCGGGGAATTCCCACTTCAGGGGGGAAGTATCATTTTTGCGGCGCTGGCCGATCAGTAGTCGCCGGTCGCTGCGTTCAATGACTGCTGCTACGACAGTCCTCATGCGCGTTCCCGCATTCTCATGGTCGATTGAAAGAATTTGTAGAGTGCGTGTGCGCCCTCAACCAGCGGAGGTCCAGGCGTATTCAGCAGTTCATCGCTGATGACATGGACCTGCCAGTCTCGAATTGCGGGCAAGTCTCTCCACGCCGCTACTTTGTAGGCCTGATTCGGGTCGGACTTCATTCCCGTTGCTGCCCAGGCAAGAACTATGATCTCGGGCTTTGCCGCGGCCACTTGAGCTTCGGTGATCTTCTCGCCAGCCGGAACTACCATCTCGCCGCCGCAAATTCTGACCAATTCCGCCACCCAGGGCGGGGAACTAATTCTTGGATTTGGCCAAGCCTCGCAATAAACGCGAACGCGCTTCCCGAATCGCCGCGCCTTCTTCTCGATTTGCGAAAAGGTCTGGCGCATCTCTTCCACCAACTTTTCGGCAGCTGCCGCGCGGTAAGTAATGCCGCCCAGCAAGCGTATATCCGCATCGATGTCAGCGAGAGTCCGCGGAGTCATAGCCAGAAAATTGAGCCGTTGCTCAAGGAGTTTCGCTACCGTCTCCTGCTTGTACGGCACGGAACCGATTACCAGCGTCGGCTTCAGCCGCAGAATTTCGTCCACGGATTTCATGTGCCAACAATCGCCCAGACGCGGCAGTTTGCCGACTGGAGCGACATCCGCGCACCATTTGGTCACGCCAACTAGAAAACGCTTGGCTCCAATGGCGCACAAAATGGAAGTCGCGCTGGGGGCCAGCGAAACAATCCGTAATTGTGCTCGGCGACTCGTTTTCATTGGTACCGCAAGAGGATAGCAGAAGGTGCGGCCTTCATTCGCTCACGCAAGCCCGGATTGACTCTCCTTTACGATTGTGTTGCACTGCATTTCTTGGTTTTGGAGGCGTTTCATGCGTGTTCATTTCATAGCTCTCGGCCTGGTCCTGCCGTTCTCGACTCTGGCTCAGACTCCGTCCGCACCATCCAAGCCCGAAGTCATTCAGTATCACGCCACCATCGACAACGTGAAATATGTTTACGGTGTCGCGCCACCGGTAGCGCGCGTGCGTCCGGGAAACATTCTCGATTCCAACTCGCTCGATTGCTTTGGCAATGCCATTAAGAAGCCCGGCGATACGCAGGCCCTCGTCAAGGGCGACAATCCTCTCACAGGTCCTTTTTTCATCGAAGGCGCCGAGCCCGGCGACACCTTGGTGATTCACTTTCTCGACTTGCAGGTTGACGGAAATCAGGGACTTGGTGCCTTTGCCCCCGGCTTCGGGGCGCTCAACGAGACGAATTACACGCCGATGCTCCATCCCCCACTGGCGGAAAGAATCTGGTTTTATCCCATCGATCACGCCAGCAACACAGCGACATTTCAGGCGCTCGATTCGAACTACAAAGTGAAAATCCCGCTCCATCCTTTTCTCGGCTGCATCGGCGTCGCGCCGTCCAATGGGGAAGCGCGCAGCTCCGTCGTCCCCGCCGAGTTTGGCGGCAACATGGATGCGCCGGAAGCTTCCGTAGGCAATACGCTCTATCTACCGGTGAATGTTTCCGGCGGGTTGCTCTACTTTGGCGACGGCCACGCCGCCATGGGCGATGGTGAAATCGCCGGCACGGCCATCGAAGTACCCATGAAGGCACGGTTGCAGATAGATCTTGTGAAAGGAAAACGCGCGAATTGGCCGCGCTTCGAAAACGAAAAGGAAATCATGGCCGCGGGCATTTATCGTCCCGTCGATGACGCCGTGCGCATCGCCTTCACCGAGCTGGTAGCCTGGATTCATGCCGACTACGGGCTCTCGGAACTCGACACCTATGAACTGCTTTCCAAGGTCGGGAAAATCCATCTCACCGAGATGGTTGATCCGAATTACGTGGTGGTTGCGTCCATCGAGAAGAAGTATTTGCCGCCGAAAAAGTAAGATTTTGTAGAACAGGCATTCTTGCCTGTTCCTTCCGCGCTCTGCGTGCTCTGTGTCTCTGCGTTTAGTTTTCTCGATATCTGGCGCGTTGCAGTTCGACTACTGCCTTTGGGATACTTTCAAAGATGTTCAACGAAGCCGTCCTCGATCATTTCCGCAACCCGCGCAATGCCGGCGAACTTCCCGGCGCCACAGCTACGGTGGAAGTCAGCAATCCCGTCTGTGGCGACATCCTAAGGCTCTCGGCGCGGATCGTGAGCGGCCAAATCGCCGAAGCACGCTTCCTTTGCCGTGGCTGCACTACCGCCATTGCCTGCGCCTCGCTCTTGACCGAGGAGCTACTCGATCGCACGCCTGCGGAAACCCGCTCCATCACGGCTGAGTCTCTCTCTCACTCTCTCGGCGGACTTCCGCCGGCGACCTTTCACGGCGCGCAACTCGCCGCTGACGCAGTCAACGCACTCCTGAAGAAACTGACCTCGTCAGGTCGTTAGTTCTTCGGCGGGAGCGCCGAGTTCATCGTTTCCGGATCGTTCAGATTCAGCACGCAGCCTTCTTCGTTTGTGCGCACTTCCTCGATTTCTCCCTTGTGCGCCCAGACGACCGCCCGCGCGCCGGTTTCGAGCGGCGCGCGAAGCAGTTCGTCATACAAAGCTGCGGAAAAAATGACCGGATGGCCGCGGCGCCCCTCATAGACAGGCAGCACGATGGGACCCTTCGT
>JBGPIX010000384.1:0-5025 GCA_041485085.1 Candidatus Acidiferrum sp. | reverse complement strand
CGTGGCGGCGGGGGCTGGGGGAGAGTCCTTGCATGGCACCTTCCCCTCGGTTCGTCGGCGATCCGGAAGTAATACAAATAGGTAGTTAGAAGGTCAGTAACGGGAGTCGGCTTGTAGGAAGTGATCTCCGTGCTTGGCATCAATCCTGGACGGATTAACGGGCTAACCGGAAGTTAGCACCAGAAGAATCGTAACTTACGGCTTGCCGACCACCCGTAAGGTGGCCAGATCACACAATACAAGTGCGTTTGTCGGTACTAACCCAACGGGCGAGCTGATAGCTTCCGGGTTGCCCGTAAGATCGGCATAGGGGCAGCGGTTGCCCGCTGACCCCTGTCACACCACCGTGCGTACGGGTCCGTACACGGCGGTTCGAGATGGTTACGCTAACTCGCATCCTCCAAATTCGGGAGCCCGAGCGATTTGAAGTAGGCATTGGGAAGCGCGACGGATAAGGCTTTGGCGTGGGCGAGGTACCAGGGGCCTCGGCTGCTACAGGCCGTGTTGCTGGCCAGTTTGGGACGTACGCCCAGTGCCAAAAGAGCTGCCCGACGACGACGGGTTGTTTTCCATTGTCGCCATAGGGCCATACGAAGGCGTGCACGGACCCAGCAAGTAAGTGACCCGAGGACGCGAGGAGTTTCGCAGAAGCCGAAATAGCTGCGCCAACCCCGCATGTAGGGGGCTAGTTCCTCCATCGTCGTTTCAATGCTGACGCCCTTTGCACGTCGTGTGATCTCCCGGACTCGCCGCTTAAAACGGACCAAGGACTTTGGCGCGATTGCGCGCTGGACCTCTGGTCCGTCCGTGAAGCTGAATCCGAGGAACTTTCGCTCCTGCGGTTTCGCCACCGCACTCTTTGTCTCGTTCACTTTGAGTTTGAGCTTCTGCGTGATGAATTGTGTGATGCTCTTCATCACTCGTTGACCGGCTCGCTCGCTTCGCACGTAGATATTGCAATCATCTGCGTATCGAACATAGCGATGTCCACGGCGCTCCAACTCGCGATCGAGTTCATCGAGCACGAGGTTACTCAACAGCGGCGAAAGTGGACCCCCTTGAGGAGTCCCCTCTACGCTTGGACTGACTAACCCATTCTCCATCACCCCGGCGTTCAGGAACGCCCGAATGAGTTTTAACAGCCGCTTGTCCTCGACACGTTTCGCGACCTGCCCCATCAATTTGTCGTGATTGACTCGATCGAAAAATTTCTCCAAGTCGAGATCGATCACCCAGCCGTAACCTTCCGCAACGTACAGCTGTGCTTGGGTTACTGCTTGATGTGCGGATCGTCCCGGTCGAAAACCGTAGCTGTGATCGGAAAACGTTGGGTTCCACCGCCGCTGCAGAACCTGCATCACCGCTTGCTGGAGAAATCGATCGAGCGTAGTTGGGATACCAAGCTTGCGCATCCCCCCTCCGTCCGGCTTCTCGATTTCCACGCGCCTTACCGGCTGCGGTTCATAGGTCCCGTTCAGCAGTTGTTCCCGGATGGTGAGCCAATGCTCCTTCAGGTGGCCGCTGAGTTGGCCGACGGTCATCCCGTCGATCCCGGCGCTACCTTTGTTGCCCTTCACCCGTCGTAATGCCTCCAACAGATTTTCTCGCTCACATACTTCCTCCATGAGTCGGATGGTGTTAGCTGGGCTTTCGGGTTCATGCATCGCCTGACGCGATTCGGTCTCTTCCCTTCCAGCTTGACAGGCTTTACCCGTCTGCTTGGATGAGAAGTCCAATTTCTTTTGGATGTTCTGCCGCTTGTCGCGCTTGAGATCCATGTCCTACTCGCCTCTCCTCTCGTTCGGGTCTTCAATCACCGTTCCCGGCTCGGCCTATCTGTTGCTCCACCTTTCGGTATTGGAGTGCCTCACGAGCTTTGCCGACGGCGTGATCTACTACACCCTCTGCTGACTTCTGCCCTGCGGTCAGATTGCCTCACGGCTCTCTCAGTCGCCGAAGCGACACAGGACAGATCTCCCGGGGTAATTCCAGCCGCCTTCTGTGCACAGTCGCCGAATCTACGCTTCGCATCCTTGATGGATTATGGACTTCGCAGTACGTTGCCCGCTCGTCCGACGCTCACGCCTTATATTCGGTTCTTGTTCATCGACTCGCACATTTGCTTGACGCTTCCTTCAGACCTCCCTTGCGGTGATAGCCCTTGCGTCATCGCTAACCCTTCACCTCCATCAGGTTGGGTATAGGATTTGCACCTCCTAGCTGCTGAACATGCCCGGCATACAACGTAGCCGCCCGGCGGCGGACGCTACGCGTGAGGCGAACGGAGCAGCGGTTGCCTGATGGTTGAGATAAGTTTTGGGTCACAAGGAGGTCCCTGTGACCCATCTACGAAAAATGATGCTGGAGGAACTCCAGCGTCGTAATTATTCCGAAGGTACCACACGCTTCTACATCCGCGCCGTCGAAAATTTCTCTCGACGATTCAACCGCCCGCCGGACCGCTTGGGCCCGCGGCACATTCGTGAATACCAAGCCGAGTTGTTTCAGGAGCGAAAGTTATCACCGGGCACCGTTGCGCACCACCTGTCGGCTCTGCGGTTTTTTTACAGCAAGACGCTCAAGAAGGCCTGGGGCATCGCCGAGACTCCCTATCCGAAAAGAGCATTTCACCTTCCCTCGATCCTGAGCCAGGAAGAAGTCACGCGGCTCATCGATGCCGCGCTCACTCCCTGCCATCGCATTCTGCTCATGACTCTCTACGCCACCGGAGCGCGGAACGCCGAGTTGACCCACCTGAAAGTCAGCGACATCGATAGCCAGCGGATGGTGATTCACATTCAAGGCGGCAAGGGACGCATCGATCGAGATGTGATGCTCAGCCTAAAGCTGCTCGAGGAACTGCGCGAACACTGGCGCCGCTTGCCGAGAAAACCCAGCGTATGGCTGTTTCCAGGCAACCGCTGGCACAGTGGTGGCCGGCCGATCGATACGAAAACACCGCGCAACGCCTGCAAGCAAGCGGCCCAGCGAGCGGGCATCAAGAAGCGGGTATACCCACACATCTTGCGCCACTGCTTCGCCACGCACCTGCTCGAAGCTGGCGCGGATCTGCGCACCATTCAGATCCTGTTAGGCCATCGCGATCTGAAAGAGACCGCCATCTACCTCCATCTCTCCGAACGTCATCTCCACGCGACCGCGAGTCCTCTGGACTCGCGGAACCTGAAAGACAGGTCATCACTGGAGGAGTAGATGAGGCGGCCGCCCCTGGAGGTGGCCGATCTCATCCGCACCGCGGGAGCTGCCTTCCTCGAACGAAACCGCCACTGGCTCAGTTGGAAGCACATCAAAGTGCTGCGGGCCATTGCGCGCTGTCGTACCGCCGCACTCGGCGGTCATCTCGACGAGTGCACCCGCTGCGGGTATCGCGCCATCTCCTACAACTCCTGCCGCAACCGGCACTGCCCGAAGTGTCAGACCGCCGCCCGGGAACGCTGGATCGCAGCACGTCAAGGAGAACTTCTCCCGACGCGCTACGTCCATGTGATCTTCACACTTCCTCATCAGCTGGCGCCACTGGCGCTACAGAACAAAAAGGTCCTCTATGGCCTGCTGTTCCGTGCCAGTGCCGAAACACTTCTCGAAGTCGCTCGCGATCCGAGACACCTCGGCGCGGAAATCGGCTTCTTCAGCGTGCTGCATACCTGGAACCAAAAGCTCGAGCTTCACCCACATGTTCATTGTGTCGTTCCCGCCGGCGGCCTGTCGCTCGATCACACCCACTGGGTAAAATCACGCGATCGGTTCTTTCTTTCCATCCACGTGCTCCGTCGCGTTTTTCGCGGCAAGTTCGTTGCCGGTCTCCAGCAGGCCTTCCAAGACGGACAACTCCACTTCCATGGAGACTTGACCTGTCTCGCTCAGCCGAAAATCTTCGCCGCCTGGTTACGGCCACTGTTCCGCAAGGACTGGGTGATCTACTCGAAACCACCTTTCGGTGGCCCCGAGCATGTGCTCCAGTATCTGGGCCGCTACACCCACCGCGTGGCTATCTCCAACCATCGACTCGTCTCCTGCACCGACCAGAAGGTCACCTTTCGTTGGCGCGACTCTGCGCATAACAACGAACAGAAGTTGATGACCTTATCGCTCGATGAGTTCTTGCGCCGCTTCCGGCTGCACCTGCTCCCCAAAGGGTTCGTGCGTATCCGTAACTTCGGCTTCCTGGCCAACCGCCGACGCGCCACGCTCCTGCCGCTCTGCTTTCAATTGCTGGGCGCGATACAGCAGCCGCAGGCAGAACAAGAAGCATCCACTGCCAAGGAATCGAGCCCTCTTTGGCTCTGTCCCAAGTGCGGCGGGCCGATGGTGGTCCTCAAAAGACTGACTGCTGCCGAAATCCAACTCCGTTCTCCACCGGTCCCGGTCACGGCTGCCGCATGAAACCGCTCTCCACAACACGAAGACTTTGCGTGCATCATCACGCTCCGTCTCGCTGTATCTTGCCGCTGAACCAATCTCCTCTTTCCGCTTCTCCACACTCTCGGTTAGCGACCGTTTTGCGCTTCTGCCAACTCTCGGGCGCGCGGTGTCGTCTTCTGCGCTTCGCCGCACCGCCCCGGCGCACCTTGACACCTCACCTTGCCTCTACTGAATTTGCATAAGGCCCGCGTCCGCCGCAACCACGGGCGGCTTCGTTCTCACGGCTTTATCGAACGCGCGCGGAGATCCCTGCCCGCCTCCACTCTTCCGCGAGAACGCGCATCCGATAAAGCTCTAACGTTAATCGGAAACTGACCAACTGCCGAGTGCGGAACGAGCAAGACCAAAAGAGACGGAGGGTGGGTTCCGGGGTGGAATGCGAGCGGGTGCAAAAGGGCGTGGCGTGCGCTAGTATGAGCGGCGGAGTGAGAAAGTTATGAGCGCGACATTACCAGGGACGGTGGCGGAGGCGGGATTGTCCAAGGGGCCCTTCCGCGCGCCGCGGGGGACGCAAATTTCCTGCAAGGGATGGCAGCAGGAAGCGGCGCTGCGGATGCTGCTGAACAATCTCGATCCGGAGGT
>JBGPIX010000383.1:0-5029 GCA_041485085.1 Candidatus Acidiferrum sp. | reverse complement strand
CGGCGGCGGCGAAGTCATAGCGATCTTGCTCGGGATGAGTGGCGCGCCACTTCATCTGGTTCTCGGCGACGAGAATGGAGCACTGATCGGCAAGGAGCGTGACGAATTCAGGGCGCTTGAGCTGGCGGTCCGAAACTGCGGAGCCGAAATAGAGTCGTTTGGTGGCGGCAAGCTCGCGCAGCTTGGCGACTTCGGCCGCTTGCAAGGACCGAGGAAGGGCAGAGGCGGCGAGAGCGCCGAGTGAGAGTTGCAGGAAAGATCGACGTTGCATGGGCGAGCGAGTCCTCCGAAAGATGAGGATAAGCATTTCGGTGGAGAACGCTAGATCTAATTGTGAGTTCCCGACTGGGTACCCCCTCCCCTGTTTTGCAAAAGTGTTCACTTTAAAGGGAGTTAAAGTTGTTTGTTTTGATACAGTTTTGGAAGTGTTCATTTTAAAGGGGGTTACGTTGGGGTGCCTTGGGGTGTTTTTCGTGGCTACATCTCGGTATCGGTTGGAGGAAAAGCGGCGGCGAGCCGCCGCACTCCCAAATCGGCGGATCATTCGAGCAAGTGCCAGTGGCGGGAGAATCTGCGCTGTGGTTTAGGGAGAATCAAGGCGTCCCAGTTGGCGGGGGCACCAATGCCGGGTGGCACGGACGCTGGAGCGGGCGGAGTGGGCGCCGGTTGCGAGTTGTGCTGTGAGTTCTGGGTTGGCTGCGATTGCTGAGGCGAGGTGGACTGCGGGGCGGGTGGCGGCTGAGTTTGGCTGGTGCTAGAACAAGTGGTAGAGGTGGCGGACGAAGAGGAAGCGGAAGAAGAGGAAGAGCGCGAAGAGCCGGACTCCCGACCGGGTCCTGACGGGGTCGGGATCTCTGATCGAGATGAATTCCGCCCGGCCATTACCTGCTGAAAGAATTCGGTGCTCGTGGGGGGTAAAGGAGTGTGCGGGGATGGGGCGGGTTGAAGAAGTGGCGAGTGGTGAGTGGCGAGTGACGAGTTTGAGGAAGAAGCAGATTCTCCTCGCGCAAAGCGATCGGAGGCGAAGAGGTCCTCGCTGCGCTCGGAATTACAATTTACGGGGGGTTGGGTCGCTGGTGATGAAATTGGCTTAGCGGCGGTAGGTGCTGAGGCAGAGGAAGCGGGCGGCTGAGGGGCGGGTTGAGAAGAAGGAGTTGAGGGCGAGGGGGCGTGCTGAGGTCTGGACTTAGGTGCGGAAGCAGGAGTTTTTGCCTCGTCGTCATAGTGGAAAGAGAAACGGACGGCGCTGCGCCAAGCATTGGTGTTGAAGGATTCGATGTATTCGTGCTGGGCGATGGGGATGGATTGGAGCATGGTCTGGGCGAGATAGGCGAGTGTGGAGGCGACTTTAGGTTTTACCTGGCCCTGAGCGACGGCGCAAAAGAGCCGGGACATGGCGGCGCCGAGATCGCAGGCGGTCAGCAGTTTTGTGGGAAGGAAGCGGGAAATGTCTTCACCGACTTGTTGGGCGGCGAGGGATTCGGCTTCTTTTTGGGCGTGGAAGTAGCAAAGATGCAGATGACCGGAGCAGCGCGGGGTGCGGCACTGGCGGCCGTCGGAAAAGGTGAAAGCGCACAGGTTGGGGGAACGGTTTTTCTTGGATTTGGACGCAGTACGGCCAATAGAGTGGTTCGTGGACATGGAAGTCTCCTGAATTAGAAGTTTTAAGTTGTAAGGGGAGTCTCGCGGAAGGCGAGGCGCAGTACTTTACGGAAGTAATGTAGCAGAGTAGTGACCTGGCTGTCAATAGAAAACTATGGTTAAAGCTTGGCGCGTGTCGGATGGCTCCGGTTTGCCCCGTGATTGAGTCGAATCTAAACCCCCACGCTTTGCATACGACAAAAACGCAAAGCATGGGGCACCCGGCCTTAACGAAATCAACGGTCGCTAGTTGATGCTTCTTCATAAGAGGTTATATCTCCGCGCTCACCGACAACTCTCATCCGGCTGTACATTGACGCGCTGGAAACCGCTCCAGTAGTTTGAACTGCCGTTCTTGTAATGGACCTCGATTGAATAGAGCCCGTTATGTTCGGTGATGATGGGTTTGCCTCAGGAGCATAGGTGAACAGCGCCCTCATCAACACCGCCCACAAATACATGAGTCCCCGGCTGAATGGCCAAAATTCCGTATGGCCTATCATCGTATGCTTTGACAGCGGCTTTTTTGGCAAGATAATGATCGATTGTCATACCAAGGAAAAACGCAACTAGAATTACCGCTGCCATGCTGAGATTCCTTTTCATCACTTAACCTCCACCTGCTCCCAATGAAGCTAACTCCACTTAACCTACAAGAAAAGCGGCTTTCGTACCTCCCCTAAGAATCTGTCAAGTCGGGTGCCCCGTACGCGGTTTTTGTGTGCGGGGATTACGTCGTTGGCGCAGAATTTTTCTTGGTGTTGATGCGGGCGATTTTGCCCATTTCGCAGGCGCGGCCGGGGCGGGATCCCAAGCGGAACAGCCAATCCCCAAGCCGACAACCGAAAGCGAAGAGAGGTCCCTCCACTGCGCAACCCAACCATCTCACAGGAAGTGAGATGGGAAGAAAAAATTGGGTTGCTTCGGTCGGGATGACAGGGAGGGGCGTGGGGGGATCGTGACAGGTTTCGCTTGTAGTGGAGATTGGAGTTGAGAGTTTGTCCGTTTAATTGGTGGTGGGAATCAGTGTCGGGGAAAGATCTTGCCAGGCCGGGTTTTGTTTTTCGATCAGGAAGATTTTCTTGGAGCGGTTCCAGCGCTTGAGTTGCTTTTCGCGGGCGATGGCGTTGCGGACGTCCTGAAATGGTTTGAAATAGATGAGTTTTGTGGTGTTGTAGGTTTGGCTGAAGCCGGGGATTGTTTTGGATTTATGCTGGGAAACGCGATGGAGGAGATTGTTGGTCATGCCAATATAGAGAACGCCGGATTGGCTGGCCATGATGTAGACGTGATAAACCACGGGCGGAATTTTTACATGATTGGAGGGGTGGGTGACAGGGGTTTTTTGGGGCTGAGAAAGGGAGAGAGGAGAGAGGAGAGGTCCCTCCACTACGCAGCCCAACCATCTCACGGGAAGTGAGATGGGAAGAAAAAATTGGGTTGCTTCGGTCGGGATGACAGGGGGGAGCCTAGGCGTGGTGGTCGTTTAGGATTTCCCGGCAGGGAAAAGGTAGAGTTTGGCGTATTGCAGGAGCATGATGGTTTTGCCGTCTTTGATTTCGCCGGAAAGAATCATTTGAAGGGCTACGTCTAGGTCTAACTCCAGGGTGGCAATGTCTTCTCCTTCGGAGACCAGGCCGCCGCCGGTTTCCCGTCTTGCTTCCGCGTCGTACTCCGCGATGAAGAAGTACAACTTTTCCGTGACTGAGCCGGGGCTCATGAAGGCTTCGAAGATTTTGGTTACGTGGTGGACGACGTAGCCGGTTTCCTCCATGGCCTCCTTGCGAATGCTTTCTTCGGGCGAGGATTCATCGAGCAAACCAGCGGGGGCTTCCATCAAGAGGTCATCGTGTCCATTGACGAAGGCGGGGTAGCGGAATTGCTGGGTCAGGATGACAGTGCGGCGAGCGCGGTTGTAGAGCAGGATTACCGCGCCATTGCCGCGGTCGTAGGATTCGCGAGATTGCCGCTGCCAGGTGCCGTCGCTGCGGAGAAAATCGAAGGTGGCCTTTTTGAGCACGTACCAGTTGTCGGAGAGAGTCTCGACGGAATGAATGCGTACACGGTCGGCGACGCTCATGAGGGCTCCGCCTGAAGGGCTGCGGCAATGAGGATGATGAGAGGCTTGGAAGAAGTCACGTGCAACTCCTTTTTCGTTTGATGGTTAGGATTCGCTGAGGATGCGCTTGTAGTAGTTTTCGTAGGCGGGGATGACGTCGTTGGCGCAGAATTTTTTCTTGGCGTTGATGCGGGCGATTTTGCCCATTTCGCGGGCGCGGTCGGCGCGGGCTAACTTCGCAGGAGAATGAGGGCGCGGAGACGGGGTTCGCGAAAGAAGAGGCCTCCCCAGACCAACACGCCGAGAATGGCAGGGACAAGGAATAATGGATCACCGATGCGCACGTTCGTGGCGGTTGCTCCTCCGAGATAACCTGTCAGCAATATCGCGCCAAGAATGGAAGTGCGAGGAATCAGGTAGACGACGGTACAGGCGAGCTCGATGATCCCGATGCTGACAATGACGCTCTCGGAATATCCGAAATGAGCGAATCCCTGTACGACACCTGCCGGCTTGATCAGTTTCACGACGCCGCTGAGGAGCAGCAACAGTACCGGTAGTGCGCTGATGATGCGTCCGGCCCAGAGGCTTTTCTTCGAGACCGATTGAGTTGCTGATTCCATGAATTCTCCTCCAGATGACTATTCGTTGAAAAACAATCGATGCATGAAATCGCTTCCAGTTATGCAGAAACGGCGCAGCAATGCCTAACCCTAGCCGCCGGCGATGGCTCCGATGATGAGAAGGGGCTCTTTCCCTGACGCGACGGCGTCGGGCAGCGGGGTATCCGGTGGCTCAAGGGAATAGTCTTCTTCGCAGGCGAAGAAGCGCAAGAAGGGGCGGCGCTCTTGCGTGACATGATCGCGAATCGTGCCGCGCAGCATCGGATACTGGGCTTCGAGGGCGTCGAGGACCGAGCGCTGCGTAACCGGACCTACGACCTCGAGCTGCACTTCGGAACTGACGCGCGCCAGCGTTCGCAGGTGCCCCGGAAGTATGACACGGATCACGGCAGCGTCTGGACCTCGACGGAAAGCACGGCCGGAAGGTGCTCGACGATTGGTGTCCAACTGTCTCCCGCGTCGGACGAAGCGTAGACTTGCCCGCCGGTGGTGCCGAAATACACGCCACATTTATCGAGCGTGTCAACGGCCATGGCATCGCGCAAGACGTTCACGTAACAGTTGTCTTGCGGCAGGCCTTTGGTGAGCGCTTCCCATTCGTTTCCGCCCGACTTGCTGCGGTACACGCGCAGCTTGCCATCGAGAGGAAAGTGCTCTCCGTCGCTCTTGATGGGAACGACGTAAATGGTCTCCGGCTCGTGCGCGT
>JBGPIX010000382.1:0-5045 GCA_041485085.1 Candidatus Acidiferrum sp. | reverse complement strand
GATCGTGGACGTGAGCGGAAGCCAGGATCATTTTTCCAAGCAACACGAGCAGGATCTGGAAGTGTTTCTGAAGGAAGTGCTCGGCCCCAAAGATCGAGCGTTTCTTGTGACCTTCGCAAACCATATCCGGCTGGTCAGCGATTTTTCACCGTCGGGAGCGGAAATCATTGAGCGGATGAAAGAGTACAAAGAGCGGGACAAGGGCAAAGATAAGAAAAAGCACAGGGAGTTCCCAGAACTCGGGCCAATCGAAAGCCGGGACCTGGGCACGGCGTTTTACGATTCCATTTATTACTCGGTGACGGAGAAGCTCGCACGGGAAAATGGCAGACGCGCGTTGCTGGTGTTCAGCGATGGCGAAGATAATTCCAGTTCTCACGACATGATGACAACCATTGAGACAGCGCAAGCCGAGAACGTAGTGGTGTACGCGATTCGCTACACCGAAAAACAACATGGCAACCTGACGGCGCGCAATAAGTATGGGACAAGCGTGATGGACCGCATTGCGAAGGAAACCGGCGGAGCGCACATCGACGCCGAGGTCACGGATCCACATACTTATTTCCGGCAAATCGCGGAGGAATTGAGAACGTCTTACGAGCTGGGATACTACCCGACGAATTCGGACAAGGATGAAACATTTCGAAAGATCGTCATACGTCCGAAGCAAGCGGGAGTCAAGGTAAGGACGAAGACCGGGTATTTTTCGCGATGAACTATCTTTGGTGTCCGACGGGAAGCGGATCACCGGCGACCTGAACGTCCTCGATATAGAGCTCGGCGGCTTCTTCTATATTCTTGAGTGCTTCCCAGCGAGTATCACCCTGCGAAACACAACCGGGCAGAGTGGGAACGATGGCAACGTAGCCTCCGTCCCTTTCGCGCTGCAGGATTACTGTGTAGCGCATTCCGGTTTGCTCAAGACGACGAGTTCATCTTACGCCGGTTCTATGGATGGTAAAGAATACCACGTGGAAGATAGTGTCACGATTTGGGAATCACCTCACGAGCGAAGAGAGATTTCTCATGACCGTGTTGGCTGCCAAGTCTCCGTAGGCCCATAGAATCGTTCCTAGCACGGCGAGCACAGGTCCAAACCGCTGGACGCACTCCGCATCAACGGCACTTTGCCGATTTTCCTCCATCTGTTCAGGCGTCGATTCCATAGTCCCGGCGTCTATAGATTTCGTGGATTGATACCAGCCCCTATAACCCATGCGGATGATCGGTCGCGCGATGATCGCGCCCGCAAAGACAACCCATGTGGCACCACAGCGTGCAGCCTGGATACCGTCGTGTGTACTCCACGCCCACCAAGCATGAAGGACCAACGAGAGGGCAGCGGCAGTTCCCCAAAACAATGGCCCCGAGAAGAGTTTCCTCATCTTGTGCACCCCGTTGCCCCGCGGACTGCCACGATAGCCGCTCTCAGGATTCCAATCAGCGACTTGATCCGTGGTGTATGTAGCACGGGCCAAGAATCTTGCTTCCGGCATCATAAATCAAATTAGGACACGTGCGCGGAGAAGTGGCGCTATCTAAGGTAGCCCCAGTTGTGAAGCTTATCGGAATCTTCGGCCCAGCGGTCGCCGATGTCAGTGCGGTAGTACATGCTGGGGATGAGAACGTTTTTGATGCGGGAATAGACTTGGGCTTGAGCTAGCTTCATGGTTTGGCCGAGGCCGACGACTACGAGAACGACGCCGGAAGTGCCGGCGATGAGCCACTGGCCGTTGACTCCTTTTACGTCTTCGATGTGAATGCCTTCCATGTTGGGTTTCTTGAAAACGATGGCGTTGTTTTTTGAGAAGGGTTCGAAGATGGCGTCGTCGTCAAAGGAAACGGCGGGACGACGATGCGAATGCCGATCTGAAAACCGGGGCGATCAGACCGGAGAGCGAGCGGCGTTTCCTTCAGCGCCGAAAGGATAATGGCATTGTAGGGAAAAGGCAGCAAGCAAATGCTAATGAATGTAAAAATTGCGGCCCTTCGGTCTATACTGTGCGGCCAATGTTGTGGCTGGACGCGAATGAAGACGGGTGGAAAGGAAAGTGAAGATGAGAGCTGCGGATTCGAGAGGGAGATTGTCTGGCAGAGGGAATCGAGCGGCGCGGATTGGTGTGTACGCTGCGGTGGCAGCAACGAGTTTGCTCGTAGTGCGAGCTTGGGCCTGGCCGGAAGGCGCGCGGACTGCAGTGAAGGTGGAGACGGGTTCTGAGGTGACCGCCGCGCACGTTGAGCCGAACTACGCACTTGAGGAACGATTCCTGCCAGATCAAGTCAGCAAGCTGGTATTTGACCTGGCGGTGACGCCGCACTGGTTCAGCGAGTCCGACCGCTTCTGGTACAGCTACCAGACAACGGAGGGAACGCGGTACTACATCGTGGACCCGGTGAAGAAGTCGAAGAGTCCGCTGTGGGACAACGCCAAGGTGGCTGCGGCACTCTCGACGCTAACGAACTTTCCATACGACGCGCAGCACCTGCCGATTAAACGGCTGAAACTGGTGGAAAAAGACACGCGGATGCGGTTTGAGGTGGAGATTCGGAAGAACGCAGTGGTGCCGAACGAACCGAAGAAAGAAAAAAGCCAGGAGGATATCGAAGAGCAAGGAAAGGAAGGCGAAGCGAAACAGGGAGAGCAGCAGGGGCAGGCAATGCAGCCGGCGGGACAGGCGGCGGAGAAACCCGAAGACACGCGAACGATTTATTTTGAATATGACATTGCGACGGCAAAAGTGACGCGGCTGGACAATTTTGAAGCGCCGAAGAAAAAGCCGATGTGGGCCGCGGTATCACCGGATGGGAAGACGGTCGTATTCGCTCGCGGCTACAACCTCTACCAGATGGATGGGGAGAATTACGCGAAAGCGCTGAAGAAGGCGGGGGACGCAAGCGTCGTGGAAACGGAAGTGACGACCGACGGAATGGAAAAATATAGTTACGCGCGGGTGCTGCTGCCGGAGCAGGCGGAACAACTGAAGAAAGAAGAGAAAGGCGACACAAACAAGGCGGGGCCGCGGACGCCGGCGGTGACGATTCACTGGTCGAAGGATTCGAAGAAGTTTGCATTGGAACGGGATGATAACCGCAAGGTGGGCGATTACTGGGTGATTCATTCACTGACGAATCCGCGACCGATCCTGGAGACACGCAGCTATCCGTTGCCGGGCGAGACGAATATGCCGGTCAGCGAAATCGATATTTTTGACATGGCCAGCAAACAGCGGGTGGTGATTCAGCCGAAGAGCTTTGTGGATGAAGTGCTGACCATTTCCGACGCCGCTCAGACGGAGCGCGACCGTGAAGAACAGCGTGACGAGCAGGAGGAGAACCGGCTGAATCCGGCCCCGCTCAACCGCATGAATCCGAAATGGGTGGCGGAAACTTCGGACAAGCTGTATTTCACGAGCCGGAGCCGGGATTTCCGGCGCGTGGAAGTGGACGTTGCGGACAGCACCACGGGCAAAGTGCAGAAGCTGATCGAGGAGCGATCGAATATTTGGATGTCTCAAAAGCCGTTGCGGCTGGTGGAAAACGGTAAGGAGATGTTGTGGTGGTCGGAGCGGGACGGATGGGGGCATTTCTACCTGTATGACGGGCAGGGGAAGTTGAAAAACCAAATCACGAGCGGCGAATACGTGACGGATCAAATCGCTGCGGTGGATGAGAAGACGCGGACGTTGTACTTCACGGCGAACGGGCGCGAGGCGGGCGAGGACCCTTACTACACGCACTTGTACCGCGTGGGGCTGGACGGGAGCGGGCTGAAATTGCTGACCCCCGGAAATTTCACTCACGCGGTGAGCTGGCCGGATTCGGGCAAGTATTTTGTGGATACATGCTCGAAAGTGGACACTGCGCCGAAGTCCGTCCTGCTGGATGGACAAGGAATGCAACTTGCGGAGTTGGAGACGACGGACGTCTCACAATTGATGGCCGCGGGATTTAAGTATCCCGAGACATTCAAGGTAAAAGCGGATGACGGAGTGACGGATCTTTATGGAGTGATTTACAAGCCGTTCGATTTCGATGCGGGCCGGAAATATCCGGTGATTGAGTATGTGTATCCCGGGCCGCAGGTGGAGCAAGTAACGAAGGCGTTTTCGCCAAAGAGCCCGAATGTGCCGCTGGCGCAACTGGGCTTTATCGTGATTGAGGTGGGCAACCGGGGCGGAAGCCCGCAGCGGGACAAGTGGTATGACAACTATGGCTACGGAAATTTGCGGGACTATGGCTTGGCAGACAAGAAGGCAGCGGCCGAGCGGTTGGCGGCGAGTCACCCGTATATGGATATAAGCCGCATGGGAATGTGGGGCCACTCTGGCGGCGGTTTCATGACGGCGGCGGCGATGCTGCAATATCCAGATTTTTACAAGGCAGGCTGGTCGGAATCTGGAAACCACGACAACAACCTCTACGGGAATACATGGAGCGAAAAATACCATGGAGTGCGGGAAGAGACCCAGAAAGACGGCTCGGAGAAGTTCTTCTATGAGATTGATAAGAACTCGGAGCTGGCGAAAAACCTGAAGGGCCATCTGATGCTGACGACGGGCGACATGGACGACAACGTAAGCATGGTGAATACCATGAGGCTCGCAGACACCCTGATCAAAGCGAACAAGCGCTTTGAGATGCTGGTGTTCCCCGGAATGCGGCATAGCTACATGCCGATCAGCAGCTACGTCATCGTGGCGCGCGGCGATTTCTTCAGCAAGTGGCTGCTGGGGAGTTCGGACACCGGCGCGGATGTCATCGAACTGCAGAGAGCCAAGCAGGCGACGGCCAGCAAGAAATTGAAGGAGTAAGCGGGCTGGAGAACCGGGAGGCGCCGGAATCAGACCTCAAGGCAACCCTTTGTACGGCGAGACGGCATCACAGAGAGGGGTAGGATGAGCGGGACCTGGCCGGAGGGGTAAAGTTGTGTTCGGCCTGGCCTTTCGTTCAGGGTATAATCGGTTGTTCCCCGCCGTAGGTAGTCAGGAAGCAGCGTCGTTCTTGGCGGCCGTAAGACGGCCGACAGGCTTCGGCAGACCGCT
>JBGPIX010000381.1:0-5067 GCA_041485085.1 Candidatus Acidiferrum sp. | reverse complement strand
GCGTGACGCGGCGATGGCACGCATCAGCGGCTCGCGCATCACGCTCGACCAGTTGCACGAGCAACTCAAAGCCGGCGACGTCAAGGAATTGGGAATTGTGATCAAGGCGGACGTGCAGGGTTCCGTGGAAGTGCTCAGCGAAATGCTGCCGAAACTCTCAACGGACAAGGTGAGGCTTAAAATCATCGGTTCGGGCGTCGGCGCGGTCACGGAAAATGACGTGCTGCTGGCTGCCGCATCCGGCGCGATCGTGATTGCGTTCGGTACGCGGCCGGACCGCAAGGCGCTGGACCTGGCGCAGCAGGAACATGTGGACATCCGCACCCACACCATCATCTACGAAGTTTCCGACGAACTGAAGAAAGCCATGGAAGGCCTGCTCGAGCCGGTGGTGACGGAAACGTATCTGGGCCGCGCGGAAGTGCGCAACACGTTCCGCGTCAAAGGCACTGGGACGGTTGCGGGCTGCTACGTGGTCGATGGCATCCTGAAGCGCGACGCGCAAGTCCGCGTGCTGCGCGAGGGAGCGGTGATTTACACCTCGAAGCTCAACTCTTTGAAGCGATTCAAGGATGACGCCAGCGAAGTGCGCACCGGGTTTGAATGCGGCGCGGGAGTCGCCAATTTCAACGACATCAAAGTTGGCGATATTCTGGAATGCTTCAGCGTCAGCAAAATGAGCGCCGCGGAGGCCGCCGGACAGGGCGGCGGTTCCGCCGGCAAGAAATAATCCGCCAGTCTGTCCCCCGGAGCGCCACATGCCGGTCGGTCTGCTCACCCTCGAGCTGCACATCCCGGACGCGCAATCGCTGAAGGACAAGCGGCAGGTATTGCGCAGCTTGAAGGATAAGCTGCGGCGGGATTTCAACGTGGCGGTCGCGGAGATGGAGCACCACGATTCGTGGCAAAGGTCCGTGGTGGGGATCGTAACCATTTCGAATGAAGAGAAGCACTTGAGAGAAGTGCTGCAGAAAGTTTTGGACGAGGCGGATCGTATCCTCGGGTCGTTATTGATCAATCAAGCGGTCGAGATTGTTTAGAGAGTGTTTCAGGGACGCCGATGAGTCCAGCAAATCACCGACACGAACGCGTGGGCGAGGAGATCGCCCACGAAATTAACGCCATGCTGGCGGGGGAACTGAAAGACCCGCGCCTGGAAGTGAGCGTGGTCGCCAGCGAAGTGCGCGTCCAGCCGGACATGAAGCACGCGCGCGTGTTCATCAGCGTGAAGGGGACGAATAAGGAGCAATCGGACGCCATCAAGGCGCTCGATCATGCTGCTGGGTACATCCGGCGGGAACTGGTCGAGCGGTTGCAACTCCGGCGCGTGCCGGAACTGCATTTCACGCTGGATCTTTCGCAAGAGCACGTCGAGCGCATCGAGCGGCTCTTGAAGGAAATGAAGAAGGACAATCCGCCCGCACCCTGAGAGTTTTCAGCTGTCAGTTTTCCGTAGTCAGTGAAGAACAGAGAGACGCTGGAGACTCGGTCATCTGGATACTCTAGTTTGCAGGGTATCGCGCGCCACAGCGCGCCACTGAGTTGAGAACATTCAAATTAGAATTCGAGTTCGCTCGAGCGAGAAACTGAAAACTGACTGCTGACAACTGATTCATGCCACGACAACCACAACCGGCGCCGATCGACGGCGCGCTCGTCATAAACAAGCCGCAAGGGAAAACGTCGCACGACGTCGTCGATGCCGTCCGTCATTTGGCGGGTTTCCGGCAGATCGGACACCTGGGCACGCTCGATCCCCTCGCGACCGGTGTTCTTGTTCTGCTCCTCGGTCGCGCCACCCGGCTGGTGCAGTTTTACTCCGGGCGACGCAAGCGATATGAGGCGGGCTTCCGATTCGGCTTCGCGACGGATACGTACGATTCCGACGGCGAAGCACAAGGGCCAGACGCCGCGCCTGCGCTGGATAACGCGACACTCGAAAAGTTTGCGGAGAAGCGCATCGGGCGTTTCGAACAGATGCCCCCCGCCTTTTCCGCCAAGAAAGTGAAAGGCCGCCCCGCTTACGAGTTAGCGCGCAAAAAACAGCCGGTCGAGCTGAAAGCCGTCGAAGTCGAGATCTACGAATACAGATTGAAAGAGATCGAAGGCAGCATCGCGCGCTTTGTCATCGAGTGTTCGTCCGGCACGTACATCCGGTCGCTGGCGCACGAGATGGGGCAGAAGCTTGGATGCGGCGCGCATCTGGCAGAGATCACGCGCACCGCAGTGGGTGAGTTTTCGCTGGAGCAAGCGATCACGCTCGAGGAACTCGCCGAAGCCAAGCGGGCCGGTAAATTTGCCGACTGCCTGATCCCGCTCGAAAGCCTGCTGACAAATTTTCCGCGGGTTAACGTTTTGCCGGTGATCGAAAAGCGCGTGCGTCACGGCACGAAATTCAACATTATGCTCGCGCAGCTTCAGCCGGGCCGCGTCGAGCCCCCTCCCGGCGCGACGACGCAGCTCGATGGCGGCGAGCCGAAGCCGCCCCGGCTGCGGGTTTTCAGCCAGCAGGATAAACTCATCGCCATTGCCGAAGCCGTCGTTCCGCGCACCTACCAGCCCATCGTAGTCTTCGAAGCTCTGCCGTAACTCGTCCGCGCCCAAGTGCAACATCATTTCCGACGCGTCAGTTCATTCCACGGACTCTGCGAACGCCAGCTAGGGTTGAGGCGGCCGTTGCACGGGTGGTTGCGGAGCCCCCGCCGGTGGTTGCGGAGTTCCCGGCTGCAGTGGCTGCAGAGCTCCCGGGCCCGCGCCGCCGCGTCCACCGGGATCGCCGCGGCCGGCGAAAATCGTCCGGGTGAGATGATCTGCCCTGCGCATCTTACGCGGAGTTACCACGATCAGAAGTTCCGTATCCTGCAGCGAATTATTCCTGCTCCCGAAGAGGTATCCCACGGCCGGAATTTCCGCGAAGCCCGGCAAGCCAGTGATGGAACGGGTTTCTTCCGTATCGGTGAGCCCGCCAATCAGCGTAGGTTCGTCTTCTTTGACACGAACAGTTTGCGTCAGCGTGCGATTGGAGATGACCGGAATCCCGTTCACGCTGGAGCCGGCCAAAGCGCGAATTTCGAACTCCAGCAGCAAAGTCACTTCATTATTGGGATGAAGCGTGGGTGTAGCCTTTATTTTCACTCCGAGATCGACATATTCCGAAGCCGGATAAGGCGTCTGCGCCGCCCCGAAGGCCGAACTATTGGCGAAATTCGTGGAATCCTGGATCACCGTTACCTCGCCCTGGCTGGCGGCCGGATCCTGGGATACCAATGCGATGTCGGGAAGCCCGCTGGTGGTCAACGTTGACGCAATGAGCGCGGACGGTCCGGGCGGTGCGTTAAGCTCGATGCGCGAGGCAAAGGTTCCGCTCCCAATGCCGAGATAGACTCCGACCGTGCTGGAACCCTTGTTGGTCACCGCGATGTCAGGGACAGTGCCGTTCGCAAAATGGGCGATCGCGATTCCGGCGGGAGTTGTGGCCGTCGCAAGCGGAGAACCCGTCGCTTGGGTGAATGTGCCGTCCAGGTTGGTGCTTCCCAGCAGAATCGAAACGGTATCAGCGCCCTGGTTTACGACAGCCAGATCCGGCACGCCGTCGGCATTCATGTCTCCCGTCGCGATGGCCACGGGAGTAGCGCCCACCGCGATAGGCGAATTGGCGGCCTCGGTGAGAGTGACATTTAGATTCGAATCGACGGAACTTAGCAGAATGGCGACATTGTTCGAGCCTTGATTTACGACGGCAAGGTCCACTTCAGCGCCGTTATTGATGGTGTTGATTTGATTCCGGAAATTCGCGCTGACCATGGCGACGGGAGCGGTTTCCGAAATCGTGGCGGTATTCGTCAGCTTGAAAGGGGACGACGGAAACTCCGTGAAAGTCCCGTCCCCATTCCCCCGGAAAAGAGAAATGGAATTGTCGCCTTGATTGGCGACCGCGAGGTCCAGGAAACCATCACCGTTGAGGTCCGCGACGATCACGGATCTGGGATTGTTTCCAACCGCAAAGGGCGAGCCGGGAGCCTCCGCAAACAATCCGTTGGCCCTGCCGGTGGCGTCGACGCTCCCCAATAAAACCGAAACGTTGTTCGAAGTGGAGTTCACCAGCACTACATCCGGCGGTTGCGTCGTGGAAAACTTTGTGCCGTCGTTGCGGAAGACTCCGGTACCGATGGCCACTTGTCCAGTTTCGCTGCTGCCCAGAGTGATCGGCGACGGTGTTACCTGGACGAAGTTGCCGTTGTCCTGATTCTGCAAAATGACAAACGTATTGGCTTTGGGATCGTCAAAAACGACCGCCAGATCCGGAAGAGTGCCGCCGGTGAAGCTGTTGGCCACCAGGGCGGAGGGATTGGCACCGACGGTGAAGCTGGTCTCCGGGAAAATCGTGGAGGCAGGCAGTCCCGTCAAGCCACTGGCGTTTCCCACATTTCCGGAAAGCAGCGAGAGCGTGATCGGAAAGCGATCGCCGACAAAAAAGGTGGCTGGCTTTCCGTCTTGCGCACGCAGCAGCACCTGGCGCCCGCTCTGAACCAATGAGAGGGAATTGGAAAAATTGGCCGCGCCAGTGGGCAGTGATAGCAGAAACGTGGAAAGGCCGCCTCCGATGGGTATAACCGGAGGAATGCCGGAGAATCCCTTTCCGGCGAAGACTTGTTGAATGTTGGTGAGCAAGTTTGTGAGCGTGGTCGAAGATTTGATCAAATTCAAGTCCTTGGTACTCAGCCCGATAAGCTGCTCGGAAGCCGGAGGTGTAATTCCAAGAGCGCGCGCTTTGTTGCGGTCCACTTCGAGGAGTTCGATCTCCAGCACCAACTCGCCGCGGGCCCTTTCGAGTTGCTCGATCAGTTCGCCGGCAAGAGCAAGGTGTTCCGGCGTGTCGCGCATGGTGATGGTGCGGCTGCGCGTGTCCAGATCAATGCGGGTTGCCCCGGTGATGTCGCGCAGGACCCGCAGCATCTCGGTGACATCTTCCGGGCCGACGGCTGCCGTGAGCGGAAAAGTCTGCTCCGCTTCCAAGCCGAACTGCCGCCGCTTCTCCGGCGTATCGGGAGCGACAAACATCAGCGT
>JBGPIX010000380.1:0-5080 GCA_041485085.1 Candidatus Acidiferrum sp. | reverse complement strand
GCCTTCCTGGCCCTTCCAGTAGGCGCCGGCGACGTTCATTAATTTGAATGCTTGGATCCGCTTAGTTGAAGGAATGTGCGGACCGCGGCAGAAATCGATGAATTTTCCGGTGGTATAGAAGGAAACCATCGGCTCGGTGGCCTTTTCTTCCACCAGCTCGCACTTAAAAATCTGGTTGGATTTCTTGTAGAGCTCGACGGCTTCAGGCTTGGGAATGAGCTTGCGCTCGTTGGGCAGGTCTTGCGCCGCAAGCTCGTGCATTTTTTTTTCGATTTTGGCGAGATCTTCCTGAGTGAACGGCTCCTCGCGCAGGAATTCGTAGAAGAAGCCGGTGTCGATCGGCGGGCCGATGCCGAGCTTCACATTGGGAAAAAGTTCCACGACCGCCGCCGCGAGCAGGTGCGCCGCGGAATGGCGAAACACAAAGAGCGCGTCGGGGTCTTTTTCCGTCAGGATTTGCAGCTTTACGTCCTGCTCCAGCGGCTTCCGGAGATCGACTAACTCGCCTTCACCGTCGTTAGGCGCGGCCACTCGTGCCACTAGCGCGGCGTCCGCGAGGCGCGGAGAAATGCTCCGGGCAACGTCCGCCGGCGTGGTGCCTTTGGGAACGTCCTTGACGCTGCCATCCGGCAACGTGATGTGAATTTGCTCCATGTGCGTGTTCACCTGGAAGGAGAACTCTAAGCTTATCGGCGGCTTCCCGCTGGGTCAAGGCGATGCCGGCGTGTCACGCAACTCGCGGGTGAAGGAGCGCCAAGAGTTGGCGGGGCTAGAGAACGGTCACGCCAGGCAAACCCGCGAAATGCGCATCTGAGGTGATCAACTCGGCACCATGAGCCTGCGCCGCAGCATAAATTATCGCGTCCGCCATCGGCAAATTCGATCTCAAACTCGTCTTCGCTGCTGAAGCTGCGAGGGAAATGTCCAGAATGATTTCGCGCTCCTGAAAGTTGAAAGCAGCCGATAGAAATCTTTCCGCCAGCATCATGGTTTGCTCGCGAAGCATTTTTTTGTAGACCTCATACACAATAATGCTGGGGAGCAGCAGAGTCTCCGGGTTTTCGAGATACGTTGCGAAGGCATCGGCTTTCGGACCATTGCCGAGGTACTCGACCCAACCAGAGGAGTCCACCACATACAGATTAGAGCCGCTCTGTGTGGTCACGGTCCTCATCCTTCCACTTCATGCCCTTGGCAATGCCGCGAAGATCTTTTATGGACCCCGGCCGATTTAAGCGTATCGTTCCGTCAAGGACGTAAATCTGCAATTCCTGGCCGGGGCGAAGAGCCAATTCTTCGCGGACCTTTTTGGGGATCACGACTTGAAACTTCGGGGAAACCTTGACTTTTTCCATCTTGCGCACCATATCCAATGGCGATTGTATCGATACAATTTTCGTATGTCAATATTAGTATCGATTGTCATGACGTATGACGACGGCCTCCGTCCCTTCAGCCTTGAGCCATTTCTGGAATTGCTCGAGCCCACCACGATGTAGCCGTACCGCTCAGCAGCATCCTTCATCAACTCGACGGGCACCTGGCCGAGCGCACCAGGATTGAACGCATAAACAATGGGCCAGCGCTTTTCTGGAACATATTGCGAAGGCAGATAGACAGCGTAGCTTTGTTCGGAGTGTTTAGTCGAGATGACGCGGGGGGAGCACGACGCCAGGTTGCCGAGCCCGGAAGCTTCTCCACTAGGCCGGGGTTCTGCTGTGAGAGGAACGGAACGGTTAACCATAACAGCGTCATGCGCGCAGGAGTGAGGTTCTTCACGCTCCTACTATGGACGCGCCAACCGAGACTTGGGAGAGTCCCGGCTGGCGCGGAATTTGCCGCCTTTCCTGAACTCGCTAAAGTGTCTTTAAGAAGGCGACAAGGTCGTTCTTTTCCTGCTGCGAAAGGTGGAGAGTGAAACGCGTGTCGTAGAAATTGACAGCGTCCAGCAGCGTGGCGGCTGAGCCATTGTGGAAATAGGGCGCGCGGCCTGCAAGTCCGCGAAGAATCGGCCCCTTAATTTTGCCAACATGGTCGAACCTGCCATCAATCAAGGCCTGTCCAAGGTCGGTCGTGGTCTTGCAGTCGTTGGTCGGAAGATCCGTGGTTGAGTCCGTCTTGCACACGGTGATCAGCGGCAAGTAGCTCAAATCGAGCCCTCCCAGGCTGACGAAGGGAGTGCTTGGGCTGGGATCACCGGTACCAATGTTCAACGGTGTGGGGAAGGAGTGGTTTCCCACGTTTGGTGTGTCGTGGCACGTGCCGCAGGTTCCTTGAAGCATCGGAACGCCGCCGGCAACCAGACCGCCGGCTGCTACATCATCGTTGATGCCTGCCACATCACTAATGGGAATTTGCAGCGTGTTGAAGAGCTGCTCGCCGCGGGCGACGGAGCGCCGTGCAGCGCCCCTCTCGTCTTCCTCGCCCCGGCCATACTGCGCCCATTGGTTGTAGAGGTTGAAGATGTTGGAAGTGAACTGACCGTCGCCCGGGTTCACCATCCCACCCGGCTGTTCGAAAGTTGGGACCAGGAAATTGACGCTGGAGTTGATGGTGATGAAAAATGGTTGCGCGGTGAGAGCGGCGGGCCCACCCTTCGCGCCGCCGGCGTTAAGAAAGCCCGCACGATTGTCGAACGACTGCGCGGTAAATAACTTCATCTCGAAATCCACGATCTGCTGTTGTTCTGCAGCCGTGGGCCTCGTCCCATCTCCTTGTGCGTGGCCGGTGGTGGCGTCCACCGACTGATGCGCCAAATCGTTCAGCAGCGAACGCGGGTAATTGTTGTAGAGAATTTTGGTTGTCCCGGTAGCCGGTGAAGATTCCCGGCCGTCGAACATCACAGCGCTTAAAAAAGGAAGGTTGGTAGTCGGCAGCGGCCGACGGTACATCGAAATAACGTCGGTCTGATTGCATCCATACGAATTGTTGACGCTCATCACCTTGTAGTCCGCGTTTGCGGGAACGGCGATACCGATTCGAATCAAGCCCCGGGTCAGGAGCAAGCTGTACGCCTTGCGCCGCGCGTCCACGGTGGAAACATCTGCCGTCGTGCAGTTCGCACCGTCCACCGGACGGAAGAGGGGGTCTGTGCCGTGCGTGGCTTCAAAGCGCACACGGATGTGCGGTGGTGTGATCGACATCGCGTCGCTTGGCTCGTGGCAGGTGACACAGCGGCGACCGTTACTGCCCAAATCCTGGAAAAAGGGGTTGGTGGAGGTGTCCGTTGGCCCGCTCAGATTCAGACTGGCGAAGCGCCCTTCAGGGTCCGAGAATTCCTGGTACCGCGGCATAAACTCGTTGGAATTGTGTGCAACGGCCAGTCCCCCCGCGCCGATGAACAGAAATGCAATCGCAAAACTGACGGAACGGCGCTTGCGCGCGAATCGGCCCATTTTCGAAATGCCGTCAGAGAATGAAAATTCGAATCGATTTCGCAGTAGACGCACAAGTTCCTCCTTGGCTTGGAAAAGACGGGAATGCATCCGTCCAACCGCCGTTTTGACCGGCGCTTGCCCGAGGCGAACCATGCCCCCGGACGACCTTACTCACATAAGATCGGAATGGAGAAACATTTCAGGGAGAACCGCGGTCGAAGGAGGAGAGGAACAGCGAAACAGCGTGCGACGCAATCCCTCGTCAAGCGCTGGGTGTCTGAACTCAGCCAACCGGGAGGCGCAAACGACCGCCATTCGTCATCGGCGCCCGTCGAGATTGGCCCACTCGCCGGATTGAATGAAGCTAGCCCAATAGAAGGGATGCTGGCGGCCCTTGCGCTTCAGCATTGCCAGTTGAGCCTGGCGGAGGGCTTCGCCGCGGCCGAGTCCCTTCTTCAAGCCTGCATAGTATGCGGCCATCAACTCGCGTGTAACGTAGTCGCTGACGGGCCAGAGGCTCATCACCAGACTTTCGGTCCCTGCCAGGAAGAACGCGCGCCGCAGCCCGTAAACACCCTCTCCGTTTTTCACTTCACCCACACCGGTATCGCAAGCGGAGAGCGTCACCAGTTTTGTGCCCCAAAGATTCAGGTTCGACGCTTCCAGAGCGGTGAGAATGCCGTCATCGCCACCACCTTTATTCAGGTTCGCGCCAGCCAAGGCCAGCCCGGAGCGCAGCAGCGGATTTTCAATCTTGACGCTTGCGCCGATCGAGCGAGTGCCGTTGACTTCAGGCTTGGGAGGCTCCGGCGTCTTGCTGTCCGCCGCGTCCAGCAAGAAAAACCCGTGCGTTGCGATGTGCAGCAGGCGCGGAGCCTGGACTTGTTTCAGTGCGGCTTTCGTCGCCTGCTGACCCGTGAGGATCTGCGCCTCGGGGAAAAGCAACTTAATCGTGCTGGCTTCCCGGGCCGTGCCGCCAAGCGGTGCGAAATAAACGGTGGAAAGGTCTTCTCCGGTCGTGATGCTACGCCGAGCAGTGGTGGACACTGCAGGTTTCTCTTTGGTTCGACCTGCCTCGGCGATCAACGTACCTTCCGGTTCGCCGAAGGAGGGATCGGCGACGACAAGTGGCGCACTCTTGCTTTCGCGTGCCACCTGCATCCGCAGGAGATCGCGTCCAGTAGTCAAATAGCTGATCGAGTAGCGTTCGAGAGCGTAGCGGCCCTGTTCGTCTACCAGGGCTTCAAACGGAACAAGGTTGAGCGCGCCGTCGGGCGAGAAGAGCAAATGAGTGGCATTCCCGATCATTCCACGAAGCGGTTGCAAAATTTTTTCGTCAACGGCACGCGCAAGTTGCTTGGTGTCGCCACGCTTTGGATCGCGCAGGGCCTGGCGCAAAGAGTCGACTGCCGCATCGATTTCCTTCGCCCCTCCGAGGTCTCGCCAGCGAATCTCTCCCCGCTTCGGGATGACATATCCTACGTATCGGGGATCTCCATAAACCTTGTGGGTTTCAACGGCCTCCTCAGGGTCATACGGCTGATAGACAGCGAATTCAATAAGCGCGGCATCCGCCGGGACGGCAGCCTTGACCGCGTCCAGAGTCACTGCTTGCGCCGTTTCGTAGTAACCCACGCTGCGCCGGCCGACCTCGTTCTCGAGTTGTTCTCTTTCCTCCGTGAGAGTCTTGATTCGCTCTTGGT
>JBGPIX010000379.1:0-5082 GCA_041485085.1 Candidatus Acidiferrum sp. | reverse complement strand
GAAGGTGGGGTGGGTTACGGCGCGTGGATACCGAGAGACACGGCTTCGTGAGGAAGAGTTGGACGGCGCAAGGAGGCGTGATAGAAGTGGCAGTGGGCGGAGGGGGCGAGTCGTGAAACGGGACAAGGTGAAGTGGGGAGTTTTGGGCGCGGCGTCGATCGCGACGAAGAAAGTGATTCCGGGGATGCAGAAGGGGGAATGGAGCGAGATTGCTGCGATTGCGTCGAGAGATTTGAAGAAGGCTGAGGCAGCGGCTAGGGAACTGGGGATAAGGAAGGCGTACGGGTCGTATGAAGAACTTTTGGCAGACGCGGAGATTGAGGCGATTTACAATCCTTTGCCGAACCACCTGCACGTGCCGTGGTCGATCAAAGCGGCGGAGGCGGGGAAGCACGTGTTGTGCGAGAAGCCTCTAAGTTTGACGGTGGCGGAAGCGAAAACGCTATTGGAAGCGCGAGACCGCTGCGGGGTCAAGATTGGCGAGGCGTTCATGGTGAAGACGCACCCACAGTGGCTGAGGACGCGGGAGCTGATTCGCAAAGGAGTGATCGGAGAGTTGCGGGCGATCGCGGGGGTCTTCAGTTATTTCAACCGTGATCCGGAGAACGTACGGAATAACGCGGAGTGGGGCGGTGGCGGGATGATGGACATCGGGTGCTACCCGATTACGACTTCGCGGTTTGTTTTTGGCGAGGAGCCGGTGCGCGTGGCGGGATTGATTGAGCTAGATCCGGATTTCAAGACAGACCGATTGGCGTCGGCGATTCTGGAATTCCCGTCGGGGCAGGCGGTGTTTACATGCAGCACACAACTTGTGGCTTACCAGCGGATGCAGTTTTTGGGGACGACGGGGCGGATTGAGATCGAGATCCCGTTTAACGCGTCGCCCGACCGCGCGTGCCGACTTTTTATCGATGATGGGCGCGATGTGTTCGGCGGGGGAATTCGGATAGAGATGATTCCGGTTTGCGATCAATATACGGTGCAAGGGGACGCGTTTTCGCGGGCGATTCGGGAGGGTGGCGAGGTCCCGGTGCCGCTGGAGGATGCGATTGCGAATATGGCGGTGATTGAAGCGGTGTTCCGGGCGGGGGAATCGGGACGGTGGGAAAAACCGTAAAGATTCTAACGCAGAGATCACAGAGTACGCAGAGGGCGCAGAGAAGAGAAAGAGACGGAGATGGCGATTCGAACGGTGTTGCAACTAGGTGATCCGGGATTACGCGAAGTGGCGAAGAAAGTTGTCGATCCCGAGTCTGCGGAGATTCGCGCGTTGGTCGAGGATTTGTCGGACACGCTGGCTTATTGGCGAAAGGCAACGGGATACGGGCGGGGAATCGCGGCCCCACAGATTGGCGCGAATGTGAGGGTGATCTTTCTCCGGTTGCCCGGGGAAGCGCCGTGGCCACTGGTGAATCCCGAAATAGCGTGTCGCAGCGAAGAAAAGATAGTCGTGTGGGACGCGTGCCTGAGCTTCTTGTCGATCTTCATGCAAGTGGAGCGTCACCGGGAGATCACCGTGCAGTATCAGGATTTGAGCGGGCGGCAATGCGAGGCTCACGCGGGCGAGGAGCGGAATCTCTCGGAACTTCTGCAGCATGAGATCGATCATTTGGATGGGATTCTGGCGGTGGATCGCATCACGGATATGAAAACGATGTGCACGCGCGAAGAGTTCGAGAAGAGATATCGGGCGGGGAGTCCGTATGCCGTGGCGGAAATTGGAAAAGAGGCGGGGAAGCAATGAAGTAATGAGGTAACGATGAAGCGAGGAGGCCGGAGTTTGGGAAGGGCGGAAAAAATGGGCGAGGTCTATTACACCAGATTCGAGAGTCCTGTGGGAGCGCTGCTTCTGGCGGGCGATGCGAAGGCCCTGCGGCGAGTGAGTTTCGAAAGCAGCAAGCGATCCGCGCCGCCGCAGACGGACTGGAAGCAGAATCGGGCGGCGTTTGCCGAAGTCATCCGCCAACTGCAGGCTTACTTTCGCGGGGAGTTGAAAGAATTCGATTTGCCGCTGGCGATGGAGGGAACTAGGTTTCAACTTCGCGTGTGGAACGAACTGCGAGCGATTCCTTATGGAGAAACGATCTCCTACGCGCAACTCGCGGGGCGCATCGGCAATCCCAAAGCCGTGCGCGCCGTGGGATTGGCGAACGGGAGCAATCCCATTCCCATCATCGTGCCGTGCCACCGAGTGATCGGCAGCGATGGCAGCCTCACTGGATTTGGCGGCGGACTCCCTACCAAGAAGATGCTTCTCGAACTCGAAAACAAGCAATTGAGTTTGCTGTAGCCAATTCTTGGCATTCGAACTGGAGCCTGCAGCGCAAGGCCGCTAACCGCCTACTGAACCAAGCCTCCTGCGCGATCCAAGGCGATAGAGCAGAAGCCCCACCACATTCGAGCCGATGAGAACGGCGGCGGTTTTTACAGCGTAGGCGGACTCGCTCTTCACGGAAATGATGGGAGAGATCGAAAGAAGCACGAAAAGAAGCGTGACGACGAAGCCGGAAACTGCGGCAATGCGCAACCACAATGCCGGACGGATTCCAAGCGCTTTCCGGGCAAACAGAGGGATGGCGAAAAGAGCCAAGTAGGCCAGGCCATAAAATGTGAAGCCCCAGGTTTGCAGAAGCACGAAAGCTTCTTGATCACCGACGCCGGCGAGAACCACGACGCCGGTAGTCATGGTAATCCCCCCGAGAAGAAGAATGGAGTTGACGGGCGTCTTGTATCTGGCGTGCAGGCGCGTGAACCACTCCGGCAAGAGATGGTCCCATCCAGCAACCATAGGGAGGCGCGTATTTGCGGTGAAGTTGAGAGCGAACGTTGATAGGTAATTGCTGAAAAGCAGGAGGATCGCCAACGGCACGATGATCCTCGCAAAACCGAGTCCCGCGAACCCGCTGCTGAGTGCTTGGGGAATCGGGCCGATAACGTCGACGGAATCGGGGGAGACATAGGCGAGGATCGCGCTCGTCCCAAAGATATACAGAAGAGCGATGATCGGAGCGGTGATGAGGATAGCGCGCTTGAGATCTCGCGCGGGATTGCGGGATTCGCCGGCAAAAATGGCGGCGTATTCGAATCCGCATAGCGCGCCGAACGTCATTTTGCTGAAAACGCTGAGGCTGAAGAGGGTGAGCGGCGGGGTAACGAAGCGGAGCGGGTGATAGGCCGGCAGAAAGCCGCGTACTTTTTGAATGAAGGGCATGAACGCGAGTAGTGCGATAACAACAACGGTGAGGAAGCTGCCCGCATTTGTGACCCACTTTCCAACGCGCAAGCCGAGTAGCGCGATGAGCATCAACAGACCAACCGTTACTACCGAGGCTGACAGCACAACCCAACGATTTGCCGCCATGCTCGCGGCCGTGGGACCAATGGCATAGGCCATGTAGTTGACGATGACCAAGCCCGCCGAGGCGACGTACAGAACCACGTAGAGCCAGAGATTCCAGGCCACCAGGAAACCCATGCCGTCGTTGAAGGCCAGGCGGGTCCATTCGTAAAGACCGCCTTCAAGGGGCATCAGGCGATTCAGATGGGCGACGACAAATGCTTGGGGAATAAAGAAAAGGAGAATCGCGAGAAGCCAGAGAACGACGTGAGCCGGACCGGCTTTTACGGCCGTGCCGAAGAAATCAGGAATGACAACGAGGAGGATGGAGGCAAGAATAAGGTCCGGAAATCCCAGTTCCTTGCGGAGAGCGGCGCTGTGTTGTTGGACAGGCGCTTCGGCGGCTGCAAGTTGACCGCTGGCGGTGGTTGCCAAAGTCTGGTGGTACCTCGTCCTGTTAGTCGGTGTAACTGGCCGGTTTCGCAGGCGATAGTCTGCCTTGGGTGGTGGAGAGTTGCAATCGCTATCGCAAGAGGCGAGGACTCAGACGTCGCGACAGTCAGAGAATAGAGAAGTCACCGCCTTCACGGGCGCATGGAACGCCAGGAGAGCCAAGGAAGCGAGCGCGTAAATGAGAAGCCGAACTCTCATGCCTATAGAAACACTGTTTGGGAAAGAAAGTTGCGGCCACTGGGCCCTGACTTGAAAATGGCCTAGCAGCCGCCGGCGATAGAGGGGACAAGCAGGACATGATCGCCTTCCTTGAGGGAGCAGGACTCGCCGCCGAGGAAACGGATGTCTTCTTCGTTGAGGTAGACGTTGAGGAATTGGCGAATCTGGCCCTGATCGTCGCGAACGTGGCGGCCGAGATCGGGAAAGCGAGCGGTGAGTTCGTTGAGGGCGTCGGCGACCGTGGCCGCGCTACAGTCTACTTTCGGCGCGCCGTCGGTGAAGCGGCGGAAGGCGGTTGGGATTTCGATGGTGACGGACATTTTTCTTTCTCCTTGGTCTTGCAACTGTTCTCAGTAATGAGTTCTCAGTAAACAAAAGGCATAAAAACAAAGCTGCACGATTCTCCTCGCCGGTCAGGCTTTGGCGCTGGCTGCGGTGGCCCCGAGTTGCGCGTCGAGGTAGGCCTCGAAGGCTTCGAGGCGCGGCGCGATCGCTTCGGTGACAGGGAATTCGGCGACGATGGCGTCGGTGGTTTTCAGGCCGTTGCCGGTGATGCAGACGACGGTGGTTTCCTCCGGCTGGATACGGCCTTGGGCGATTAGTTTTCGCGTGACGCCCGCGGTTACGCCGCCCGCCGTCTCCGTGAATATGCCTTCTGTTTCGGCGAGCAGCTTGATGGCAGCGACAATTTCGGGATCGGAGATGTCCTCGGCCCAGCCGCCGGACTCGCGAATCTGTTTAATGGCAAAAGGGCCGTCGGCGGGATTGCCAATGGCGAGCGAGCGCGCGATGGTATTGGGCTTCTGCGGCTCGAAGCGTGCCAGGTTGCGCTTCACGCCATCGGAAATCGGCGAGCAGCCAGTAGCTTGCGCTCCGAAGAATTTCACCGGCTTTGCTTCCACCCAGCCGAGGGTGACCAGTTCGCGGAATGCTTTCGCAATCTTGGTGATCAGCGAGCCGCCGGCCATGGGCACGACCACGTTGTCTGGGAGCGTCCACCCGAGTTGCTCGGCGATTTCGTAACCGTGCGTTTTCGAGCCTTCGGAGTAGTACGGGCGCAAATTTACGTT
>JBGPIX010000378.1:0-5084 GCA_041485085.1 Candidatus Acidiferrum sp. | reverse complement strand
CTTCACCCGTTTGTTCACCCTGTGGCACGAGCATGTCTCAGGAATCAGGGGAGATCGGCGGAAACCCCAAGAGAAACCCGCCGCGGAAAAAACACCAAATCGGGCGGGAGCGACCCCACTTTTTCGGCTTTCAGCCGCCCAAAAAGTTTTTGGGGTCGCTCCCGCCCTGCGGCACAGCGGACTGTGCCTGGTGTTTTTTCCGCGGCGCAGAACGGAAGTCGGAAGTACTTCAATACAGGAGAAAAACCATGTCACTCATCAAGAAAGCCCCAGCTATCGTCACCTTGGAGGTGAAGGTCGAAGAACCTGTCAAGCAGCTCCTCGAGGACTACGCACGCTTCATCGACAGCAGCCCGGACCACGTCGTCAATTCGGTCATCAAGAAGAACCTATGGCGCGACCAGGAGTATCGCAAGTGGAGAGAGCAACACCGCGCGCAAGGTTCGGACACGCCGAAAACCCAACGAGGATAGGGACGTGATTCGCCGAATCCTCGACTCACGAAGTTTCGTCGCTGGCCTGTTGGCGATGGCCACGGGACTGGTCCTGTTTTATCGGGCTCCATTTCCCGAACAACAGGTCTTTTTGCAGGTCATCGCCATCCGCGCACCCCATGCGCTTCTGAGCTTCAAGTACCTCTATTGGCTGTGCCTTTTCTCAACCCCGTACATGGTGTACGCCGGGGTATTTTCGATGGTTTACACCTTCACGCTGAAACTTGGCAGAAGAGTGGTTCCTGGCCGGCTACCGGCCTACCCCGAGCCGTGCAAACGCGACCAGCTCTTCCTGGTGCTCGGCGAGGTGCACAACCGGCGAAAGCCCGGGCCGTCGAAAACACCCGGGTGGCTCACGGTGCCGGAGCGCGGACTGTTCACCGGGATTGCGGTAATCGGAGCAGTCGGCAGCGGCAAGACTTCGTCGTGCCTCTACCCGTTTGCGCAGCAGATTCTCTCGTATAAACCTCTTAACAAGGATGAGCGAATTGGTGGGCTAGTCCTTGAGGTCAAGGGCGACTTCTGCAAACGCGTCAAAGAGATCCTTGAGCGCTCCGGTCGCGGCGAAGACTACATCGAAATCTCCCTCGACTCGGAGTACCGCTACAACCCGCTCCACAACGATCTGGACGCTTACGCTCTGGCCTTCAGTATCGCGTCGCTTCTCAACAACTTGTTTGGCCGGGGGAAAGAACCCTTCTGGCAGCAGGCCTACACCAATCTCGTGAAGTTCATCATCCTTCTTTATAAGGTCGCCTACGGTTACGTTACGCTCTTTGACGTTTACCAGTGCGCGATCTCTCCCCCGTTCCTGGAACAGCGGATCTACGAGGCGGAAGAGATTGTCCTCGGGCGCCACTCCATCGCACTGACACCGAAAGTGTATGGCGACCGCACCGAAGACCTGGCCGGCCTCGGCTTCGTGCATGATCCGAAGGAAGACCGCTACCTCGCGCCGGCAACTCCCGAGCTTCGCCAAACGCTTCGCAAACGCGGTATCCCCTACGAATCTCGGTCTCTGCTCGACCCCTCTCAGGCCGACCCGGACAAGCTGGACCAATTGCAGGCCGTGAAGCGCTGGTTCGATGACGATTGGAGAAGGATCGAGCCGAAACTTCGCACCTCGATTGTCGAAGGCATTTCCGTATTCCTGTCTTTGTTCGATGACAGCCCGAAAGTGAAGAAGGTCTTCTGCCCCAAGCCCGAGTGCTACGACCCGCAAAAGAACGCGGCCAATCAGTACGGAAAGCCGTTGCCTTCGTTCTCGTGGTTGATCGAGCAAGGCAAGGTCTGTGCGCTGAATTTCCCCATCGGTATGAACCCCGGACTTGCGAAGGCCATTGGCGTCATGATGAAGCTCGATTTCGAACGCGCGGTGCTCAACCGCGTTCCGGAAATCGAAGCCCATCCCGAACGCCATTTCCGCCAGGTACTCTTTCTCTGCGACGAATACCAGCACTTCGCAACCGTGGGCGAAACCGATCCCACCGGCGACGAGAAATTCTTCAGCCTGTCGCGCCAGCCGAAGTGCATCCCGATCGTCGCCACGCAGAGCATCAGCTCGCTGCGGTCCGCGCTGCCCGGCGACAGTTGGCGGACGCTCCTGCAGACGTTCCGCACAAAGATCTTTCTGTCTCTGTCCGATGATTTCTCCGCAAAGACGGCGAGTGAACTGTGCGGTAGAGAAGACCAGCTCAAGGTCAGCTACAACCTTTCCGAAAGCGGGCACGACGCCCGCGTCAGCCTGCTGACCGGGAAGGCGCTTTCCCATCGGGCCAACATCACCGCATCGAAGAGCTACAACACGCAGAACGATTTCCGCTTCGACATGAAGACGTTCACCGAACTGCGCAACGCCCAATCGGTCACGATTGCCTACGACGGCCTCAACCCCATGCCGCCGATGTTCTGCTACCTGAAGCCCTACTACAACGACCCAAACAAATCGTATTTCGAGCAGCTCGAGGAAGGAACCTTGTAATGAATGGATTCGAAATCATTCTTCCATTTCTGAAACCGATCGAACACCTAATCCTCGACGACTCCATCAGTGAGGTCATGGTGAATGGCCCGGACCGCATCTTCATCGAGAAAGCGGGCTACGTGGAACAAGTGCAAGGCGTCACGCTTGGGGAAAAGTCTCTTCTGGTGGCCGTCAAGAATATCGCCCGCCGGCTGGGAGACGACGTGTCGGAAGCGAAGCCCATCCTCGACTCACGTCTGCCGGACGGGAGCCGTGTGGCGGCGGTGATTCCGCCGTGCAGCCTGAGCGGTGTCACGCTCACGATTCGGAAATTCAACTCGCGACACTTTGAACTGGAGGATTTGATTCGCACGGGCACGCTGGACCGCCCGGTTGCCAATCGTTTGGAAGACTATGTCCTGAAGCGCAAAAACGTCTTAATTACGGGTGGTACGGGCACTGGAAAGACCACCCTCGTTGGACTGCTCGCAAAGTTCATTCCCGACGATGAACGCATCCTGCTGATCGAAGACACAGCCGAGCTGCAACTGCATCAGCCGAACCTCGTTCGCTTTGAAGCCCGCCGCGAACAGAACGGCCTGCCGGCAATTGCTATCCGCGATCTGCTGAAGGCCTCTCTCCGACATCGCCCCGATCGCATCATCCTGGGAGAGATTCGGGGAGGGGAAGCCTTCGATCTTCTGCAACTGCTGAACACCGGCCATGCCGGCACGCTCTCCACCATTCATGCGAACTCCGCGAAGCAAGGTCTCGCTCGGTTTACGAGCTGCGTTCTGCAAAGCGGCATCGAGCTGCCCTACCGCGCGATCAAAGCCAATATCGCAGACTCGCTCAACGTCGTCGTGCATATCGAACGTCGGCCGGGGCGCCGCTTCATCGCTGAGGTTCTGGAAATCAATCACTACGATCCCGACGCTGACCTCTTCGACTACTGCGTGATGTATGCGAAGGCAGAGCAGCCATGAGCGGTGAATCGAGTTTCGTAGCAAAGCCCCTTTCCGCACCCGAGTACGTTCTCGCCTTGCATGAGCCCGCTGATAACGTGGCCGTTCTGCTGCGCAACCGAGTGCGCGGCCAGACGCTCCAGCGCATCACTTCCGCCGAAACGATGGCCAGCCCGGAGTTTCAGCGCTGGATTGCCGAGCAGAATCGCGCCGGGTCCGATGTATTCGTAGGGATGAATCCCTTGAAGGACGGCGCCAGCAACCGGACGAAGGACAATGTTAAGGAAATTCGCCACGTGTACTTGGATCTCGACGAGGATGCGAAGGCAGCCCTGGCGAATGTCCGAGACTCGCAGGAGGCGCCGCCTCCGAACTTCGTGATCGACACCTCGCCCGGCAAACACCAAGTCGTGTGGAGGATTGAAGGAGTGGACATCGAACAAGCGGAGTCGTTGCTTCATTCGCTCGCGAACCAATTCGGCGGCGACAACGCGGCAACCGACGCAACCCGCGTCCTTCGCATGCCTGGGTTTGCGAATCGCAAGTATGCGAATCAAACGGAGTTCGTCGTGACGGCTCTTCACGAGTCGGATCGAATCTACCAACTCCGGGATTTCACCATCCGCGAGGACTCTCCCGATGCTCCCCGCCACATCGAGGATGCGCACTCATCGCAACGCGCTCTGCCACATGGGCACAAGAGCCAATCCGAAGCAGACTGGGCCTACGCAAAGCGAGCCCTCGCGCGTGGCGACGACCCGGAGGAAGTCGTACGCCGAATCGCGGACTACCGGGCGAATGACAAACACGATCCCGACTACTACGCCCGGCACACCGTCGCCAAAGCCCAGGCGACCATGAGGAACCAACAGCTGAACGGAGGCGCATCAACGATTCCCGAAGCGCCGCACGCAGAGGAAGGCATCCAACACTAGCGATTTCGGAATGGAGAATCTCTAAGACCTCGGACATTTGATCCTATCCAACGGAGGAAACATGCTCCCAACAGCACGCCCCATCGCGACCAATCAGGACCACCTCACCAGCCGCAATACGACGGCGAATACTTCCCCGTTGTCCGAGCCAAACTCTGCGCCAGTTCTCGCTGTTTGCTTTGTCCTACCTCACGAACAGGCGGAAAATCTCATCGCTCTGCTTCAAAGTATTACCGCCAATCCACCAAATGGCTCACCCCACATTGCTCCTCTGGCCGCACCGGCCCAGGAATCAAACCCGACGTGGCTCACTCATTCCGAGGCCGCAAGGTATCTCGGCGTCGCGATCAGCACTCTGTACCGATATGCAGAACAAGAGAGAATCGAGTATCGCAAGCTGGCAAACCGGCTCGAATACCGCCGCTCCTCTCTCGATCGTTTCAAGGAAAATCAGATCCGCCCCGCTCGCCCTTCACGGTCGCGCGGTATAATGACGCCGACGCTCGGCTCCGGCAACTGAGAGGAGCGTCAGTGGGTCTTTATAAGAAAAGGAAGTCGCCGTACTGGTGGATGTCATACATGGCGGACGGCGAGCAGGTTTGGGAATCAACCAAGACAACTTCAAGGCCGGCAGCGGTGAAGATTTGGAAGAACCGAGAAGCCGAGCTTGCCTTGGGGAAGTTCAAGATAGGATGGCCCGGCAAGCGGATCAAGTTCGAGGAAATCT
>JBGPIX010000377.1:0-5122 GCA_041485085.1 Candidatus Acidiferrum sp. | reverse complement strand
CGAACGTGATTTACGTGGGCTCGGGAGAAGCCGACATGCGTTCCTCGATTTCGTACGGAAACGGCATGTACAAGTCCACGGACGGTGGCAAGACTTGGGCGCACATCGGGCTGGAGGATTCGCGGCAGATTGGGCGAATCATCGTGGACCCGCGCGACGCGAACAAAGTTTTCGTGGCGGCGCTGGGCCATGCTTACGGGCCAAACCAGGAGCGCGGCGTCTTCCGTTCAAAGAATGGAGGAAGGAGCTGGCAAAAAATTCTGTTCAAGGATGAAAACACAGGCGTGGTCGATCTGGCATTCGAACCCGGCAATCCGAAAATAATTTACGCATCATTGTGGCAGACGCGAAGGCCGCCGTGGAGCATCTACGCGCCTTCTTATGGGCCGGGCAGCGGGCTGTATCGTTCGAATGATGGCGGCGATCATTGGGGACAAGTGAACGGGCAGGGATTGCCATCGGAGGGTCTCGGCCGGATCGGTATCGCCTTTGCGCCGAGCAATCCGAAGCGGATTTATCTAATTGTGGACGCGAAGGAGGGCGGGCTCTACCGCTCTGACAACAGCGGCCAGAATTGGCAGCGAGTTTCGAACGACCGGCGCATCTGGGAGCGCGGGTGGTATTTCGGAGAAGTCAGTGTGGATCCTAAAAATCCGGATACCGTGTACCTCCCGAATACCACAGCGTACCAGTCGCGCGATGGAGGGAAGACGTTCACAGCGTTCAAGGGCGCGCCCGGAGGCGACGACTACCACGAACTGTGGATTGATCCCGACGAGCCGCTGCGAATGATCCTCGGCAGTGACCAGGGCGCGATTGTCTCGCGCAACGGGGGCGAGACGTGGAGCTCCTGGTTCAACCAGCCGACTGCGCAGTTCTATCACGTGGTTACAGACAATCAGTTTCCTTACTGGGTGTACGGCGCGCAGCAAGACAGCAATGCGATAGCCACGCCAAGCCGCAGCCGTTACCTTTCGCTGAATTTTCATGATTGGCGGCCGATCGACGCTGGCGGCGAAAATGGTTACATCGCGCCGGACCCGCTGAATCCGGGCGTTGTGTTTGGCGGCACGGTCACGCGCCAGGATTTCAGCGACGAACAAGCGCAAGAACAGCCGCCGACGCTGGCGCATCCCGGTAAATACCGGCGCACGTGGACGTTGCCGCTGGTTTTCTCACCGATCGATCCGCACGTGCTGTACTTCGGCTCGCAGGTTTTGTTTCGAACGGCGGACGGCGGCAGTTCGTGGCAGGTGATTAGTCCCGATCTCACGCGCGAAGATCCCGCAGTGCCGCCGAATCTGGATGCCGCGACGGCTGCGGATGTCCCCAAGGGAAAACGCCACGGCGTGATTTACACCATTGGTCCGTCATTTGTGAAGGCGGGAGAAATCTGGGCGGGGACGGATGACGGACAAATCCAACTCACTCAGGACGAAGGAAAGACGTGGGAGAACGTTACGCCGCCGGAATTGACGCCGTGGAGCAAGGTGACGCACATCGAAGCTTCGCATTCCGAAGCAGGGACGGCGTACGCGGCTGTAGACAGGCATCGGCTCGAAGACTATCAGGCGTATCTCTATCGCACGCGCGATTTCGGCAAGACCTGGCAGCGCATTTCGAATGGGATTCCTGATGGCAGTTTTCTGAATTGCGTGCGAGAAGACCCGGCTCGGAAGGGGCTGATCTACGCGTGTACGGAAAGAGGCGTGTACGTTTCTTTCAATGACGGAGACGATTGGCAGTCTTTACAGCTCAATCTGCCGGTGACCTCGGTGCGCGATCTGGTGGTGCACGAAAATGATTTGGTGGTGGCCACGTTCGGGCGCTCGTTTTGGATTCTGGACGATGTGACGCCGCTGCGACAGCTCGACGCACGTGTTGCCGCGGCGGATGTTTGGCTCTTTCGTCCGGAAAGTGCCATTCGCATGCGCGCGGCGTCTGATCAAGGAACGCCAGTACCGATGGATGAGAGCTTGGCCACGAATCCACCGGAGGGTGCGGTGCTGGATTATTTCTTGAAGGACAAGGCGCGATCGCCCATCCAATTGGAAATTTTCGACTCGGAAGGAAAGCTGGTACGGCGATTTGCTAGCGACGACGTCTTGAGCAAGACAAATCCAAATGACGTGCCGATTCAAGTCGAGTGGATACGCGATCCGAAACCGCTTTTGGCCGAGGCGGGGATGCACCGGTTCGTCTGGGACCTTCATTACCCGCTGCCAAAGGGCGTGCGCAGCTCCTTCTGGGGACCCGCCGGGCCATTAGCGGTGCCGGGCAACTACACTGCAAAGCTCACGGCGAATGGAAAGAGCAGCACGCAGCCTCTGACGATCAAGCTCGATCCGCGAGTGAGAACGCCACAAGATGCGCTTGAGCGGCAGTTTGGATTGGCGTCCAAGCTCGCAGCCAGATTGGGTGAAGCGTCGATCGCATTGCAGCAAGCCGCTGAGCTGCGAAAACAGATCGACGCGCGCAAGAAAGAAGCGATCGGCAACACCGAGCTATCGGCGGCTTTGGAAGGGCTGGAAAAAAAGGTCGAGTCGGCAATGGAGGCCGATAGTGACACCGACTTTGGACTGTTTGGGCTGGCGGCACCTGGCAATGAGCATGAGCCACTTCCTCGGGTTGCTGCGGCATTGATGGGACTCTTGATCATTGTGGACAGCTCTGATCTTGGGGCGGCGTCTGACGCGGCAAGGGCGAGCGCGCAGTGGGAAGTAGCGGCGCAGGAGGCGCTGGCGCGTTGGGCGGCGTTCCGAAACGAAGACCTGGCGAGCATCAATACTTTGCTCGAAAAAGCAAAACTAAAGGCGCTGGCGTTGGATGAGAGCCCTGCACCACGATAGCCGGAATTTCTGGCTACGTTTGTGCTTTTCTAGGGGCGCTTATTGAGGGACGGATTTGGTATGCTGCTCTAGGTGCGAAACACTCCCCGAATTAGGTCTCTCACTCTCGTTGGGCTGCTCTCCGTGGCGCTTCTAGTTGCGGTGATAGCTTCGCCTTCCCAGAGTCCCACGCAAACACAGCAACCTGCTCCAGGCGCAATGCCGTCCGCGTCCGGTGCAACTGCGACTCCTTCACAAGGAGGAATTGCGGGGGCGGTGGCGCCGCTTGGCGCGGCGGTTCAACAAAGTGGGCTGAACGTGGTTGTGCTGGATCCGGCTCACGGGGGAACTGATCCGGGGGCGCGAGGCACGGGCGGGATCCGCGAGAGTGAGATCGTGCTGGATTTTGCGATTCAAGTTCGGCGCGCGCTGGAGCTGCAAGGCTTGCAAGTGGTACAGACGCGGCAGGGGAATGAGAATCCCTCGTTTGACGATCGGTCGGCAACCGCTAATGCGCAGCGCGGAGCGGTGTTCGTGACGCTGCACATTTCATCGACGGGATTGCCGGGCACGGCGCGCGTCTACGTGAATTCAGATTTGCCGCCAGTTACAGACTCGAGCGGCATGATTCCGTGGGACCGCGCGCAGGCGCCGTTTCTGGGACTTAGCCGTACGTTTGGCGATTTCGTACAAGGATTCCTGGCGCAGCGTTTCAAGGGTTCGCCGGAGACCGCACAAGCAGCGAGCGTGCGCCAGCTTCGGACGACGGCAGCGCCGGCCATCGCCGTGGAAATCTCGAGCGTGACGGTGGAGGACCGCGCCGACCTTGACCGCATGGCGCCGGGCGTCGCGGATGCCATCGCGCGGGGAGCGGTGACGTTCAAACCATCCTACGTTGTTCCCAGTACGCCAGGAGCACTGCCGTGACGCCGCGCTGGAAATTTCTTCTGGTCGGCGGATTGGTTTTCATCCTGCTTGCGGCCCTAATCTTCGTACCCATTCTCCGCCGGCGGATGAAGCGCGCGGCAAAGCTTCAGCAACAGAGTGAAGAACAAGCGCGGCGCGAATTGACGCAACCGATTACGATTAACCCGGGCGATCCCCGCGTAAAGACCAAACTCTTCTGGGCTTCGGATACGATCGATTCCACGCTGGTCCCAGTGACGGTAGACCTGCCGCTTTCGAATGATCCAGTGCTGCGGTCGAAACAGGTTCTGAACACGCTGCTCGCGGGGCCGGTGGATGCGGAGTTGCGCACCTTGCCGCCGGATGCTTTGCTGCTGGCGTTTTATCTACTGCCGGACGGAACGGCAATCGCGGATTTTTCCGAGGCGCTGGCCACTTCGATTCCTTCTGGGATCGTGAGTGAACAGTTGGCAGTGAATTCCATCACGCGAACGCTGGAAGCCAATGTGCCGCAGGTGCAGCGGCTGAAGATACTGATTCATGGGCAAGAAGTGGAAACGCTCGCGGGGCATTTGGATTTGACGGGGACCTTTGTGGTGAACACCAATCCAGCTCAACCGCCGGTGAAGCCCGGGCCAACTGTTCCAGGCACGGACAAATCCGCAACACCGGCAACCGACAAAACGGCAGCGCCTGCTCCCGCGCCTGGAACATTGACACCGGATAAGGCGCCCAGCAAACTGGCGCAACCCCAGGGCAAACCGTAGAATTATTGAGCGCGGAAGTGAAAACTGCAGGAGGAAGAGTTGAGATCTGACGGCCGAACGGCAGAGCAGCTGCGTCCCTTGAAAATCACGCCGGACTTTATTTCCACGGCCGAAGGCAGTGTGCTCATTGAGTTGGGGAACACCCGGGTGATCTGTACAGCAACGGTGGACGACGGGGTGCCCGGTTTTCTGAAGGGCAGCGGCAAAGGCTGGGTCACCAGCGAGTATGGAATGTTGCCGCGCGCGACCGAGGAGCGCACGCCGCGCGAAGCGGCGCGGGGGAAACAGTCGGGGCGTACGCTGGAAATTCAGCGATTGATCGGGCGCTCGTTGCGAGCGGTGACGGATCAGGAAGCGCTGGGCGAGCGCACCGTGTGGATCGATTGTGACGTGATTCAGGCGGATGGCGGAACGCGAACGGCTTCTATTACGGGGGCGTTCGTGGCGCTGGCGCTGGCCTTCGAACGACTCGTCGCGGCGGGAATCTTGAAGAATTCGCCGCTGATCGACAGCGTGGCGGCGACGAGCGTCGGCATTGTGGACGATCGCGCGCTGCTGGATCTCTCTTATGAAGAAGATTCGCGCGCTGAAGTGGACATGAACGTGGTCATGACCGGCGAT
>JBGPIX010000376.1:0-5156 GCA_041485085.1 Candidatus Acidiferrum sp. | reverse complement strand
TGGACTTGGGTCGATGACGCGCCTTGGGGTTTTGCACCGTTCCACTACGGCCGCTGGATCGCCGTCGGAGGCGCGTGGGGTTGGGTACCGTGCCGGCCGCGGTCCGAGTTCGTGGGAGTGGCCTACGTGCGACCGGTCTATGCTCCCGCGCTTGTCGCGTGGGTAGGCGGCTCGCACTTTGCTGTTGGTGTTGCGATCGGTGGTGGCGGCAACGTCGGTTGGTTTCCCCTCGGCCCGCGTGAAGTCTATGTCCCGTCTTATCGCGTGAGCCGGACGTACGTGAACAACGTCAATATTTCGAATACGAGCGTGAACACGACGGTTGTCAACAACTACTACAACAACACCGTGGTGAACAAGAACGTCAACGTGACCAACGTGAGGTACGTCAACCAGGGCGTGCCGGGCGCCGTCACCGCGACGTCGCACGCCACGTTCACTTCGGCGCGGCCCGTTGGCCGAAACACCGTGAGGGTCGACCAGCGAGAAGTGGCGAGCGCGCCCGTGAATGTCACCACGCCAGCCATGGCCCCCGAGAGGAGAAGCGTTCTCGGCGCGGGCGCCGCAGCGAGGGTAAGGCCGCCCGCCTCCTTGCAGAGCCGCGCCGTCGTCGCCAAAACAGCGCCCCCTCCGGCTCCCGTATCCTTCGCCAAGCAGCAGGAAGCCATACAAGCGAATGGCGGACGGCCTCTCGCGATTTCGCAGACGCGCCAGTTGCAATCCGGAAGCGCTCAACAACCGCGGCCGAATATTAGAATCGCGCCGCCCGCGAAGGTGGCAACGCCGCAAAACGTTCAAGCCAATCGCCCCGGACAACCACAGAACAACACTGTCGACAGACCGGGGCAGCGGGCAACACGCCGGGATGCGGGAACGCCTCCAGTCAACAACGCCAACCGGAAACCGAACAACGACCGGCCGCCCTCCTCACGGTCGAATGACGTTAGCAACCCAAACAATCGGAATGACGTAAAGCCGCAGTTGGAACAGAAACAAAATGAACGGCAACAACAACTCCGGCAAAAGCAAGAACAGGAGCGGCTGAAAATCGAAGAACGGCAGCAGCAGGAACAACAGAAGCTCCAAGAGAAGAGTGCCAACGGGCAGAGACAGCAAGTGATTGAGCAGAGACAGCAGCAGCAACGTGAGCAGCTCCAACGCAAACATGAACAACAGCAACAGAAGCTGGAGCAGAAGCAGCAGCAGGAACGGCGGAAGGAAGAGAAGCGCCCGACGCCCAAGCCGAAAGACAATCGGCCACCCCACAACTACCTATCGTGAGTGAGGCTGCGGGCCGCTGCAGCGTGCGGCCGGGGGAGGTAGGAAGTGTCGGCTGCGGCAATTCCAAGTTGGTGTTGTTGCGCGTATTTCCTAAGGCGTACGTGGAGGTCAATATGCTCGATGATTGTGACTGGTACACAGTCGTAACAAGAAGGTACGGGCCACCGAGTCGCCGGTTTTTCTTTTTGATCGTCCTTTTTGTATTTCTCGAAACTGGAACGTGTACCGCCCTGTTTGCGCAAAATAGGCCGCAGGTGGAGACGAAACCGCGAGTTTCGCTCGGCGTTCTCATTGATACCAGCGCGCACCAGCAAAAGGTGATGGAATTTCAGCGGGAAGTCGTCAATTCCATCGCCGATGCGTTTGCTGGCATGGCGACGGAAAGTTTTGTCGTCCGGTATGCTGACGAAGTGGAGACAGTGCAAGACTGGTCTCCACTCGACACGGGGCTCAAGAAAGTTGCGACGCGAATCGAGCTGGATGTGGAGGGTGAGAAGAGACGACGGACGCTTCTTTATGATGCTCTGAACGCTGCACTACTCAAGCTGGATACTGGGAACAGTGCCAATTCGAAAGTTCTGATTGTCATCGGGGAAGGAAATGATGCCGGCAGCGCGACGAGATATTCGGAGATTAAGAAACGGGCAAAATTCGCTCATGTTCAATGTTTTGTACTACTCGTTGCCGATCATAACCTCATGGGAGGGCGCGTGAGGCATTTCGGTTTTTACCTGTACGACCTCGCCTCGACCACAAAAGGGAAAGCATACGATATCGAACGCAGTCGGAAGAATCTGGACAAGGCGATCAGGGATGTGTTGAAGAAAGTTCAGTAAGGGAGGGTGGATCTGGAGCTTAAGGTCATAACCATATGGAAAAAGTCAAAACGCAGGACGGCTTTGAAGGTGCATGGTAGCCGTTGCGAATGGCCTGCGTGTGGCGGGGCGGTTGAGCGCTTGAGATCATCAAGGCTGAAGAAGACGACTAGAGCTTTTCACGAGGAGACTTACCATGAAGACGTTTGAGCACACCGTGACCACCGAGAAGTCTTTTGATGAGACAGTCGCCACAATCGAGAAGAAGTCGGCGGAGAAAGGTTTCCGCGTCCTGCATACGCACGATGTGGCGGCTACGCTGAGGGAAAAGGGTTTTCCGCGCGAGCCACTGAAGATCATCGAAATCTGCAACGCGAAGTACGCGAGCCAAGTGCTTGAGAAGGACGTGAAGATCTCCCTGATGCTGCCTTGCCCGATCAGTGTCTATGTGCAAGAGGGCAAGACACACATCAGCACCCTTCTCCCCAGCGCCATTCCGGAGTTCTATCCCGACGCGCATATTGAGGGGCTAGCTGGCGAAGTGGAGGCGATTGTTCTCCGGATAATTGAGGAAGCGAGGGTGTAGGTCGGCATGACTCTAAGGCCAATCGTCCGAAGTGTAAGGACCGACTGAGCCCGCGCTAAACGTTTAAGTGATGATGCTGGCAGCGCGACGAGATTTTCGGAGATTAAGAAGCGGGCAAGATCCGCTCACGTTCAATGACTTGTGCTACTCGTCGCTGATCATAACCTCATGGGAGGGCACGTTAGGCATTTCGGTCTTTACCTATACGACCCGGCCTCGACCACAAAAGGGAAGGCGTATGATGTCGGCAACAGTCGGAAGAATCTGGACAAGGCGATCAGAAATCGTACCGAAGTGAGTTCACCAGTACACAGGGCGAAACATTGGCTCAGTCGAAGTGGAGCCATGCGGCACACCTCAGTCTTTTGGTAACTTGCGATAGGGATGTTCAAAGCTTAGGTAAAGAAAAACGCCCTTTTCTCCACTGCTCGGTCCCACGCCAACCGGAACAGCGATACCAGGAACAATTTGAAGCCCATTTTTGAAATTGTAGGCCCAGCGAATGCCCGGGCTAAGGAAAAGACCGCTTGTCCATTCCGTCGTGTTCGGGCCGGTGACTTGTTGACTGCGGTTGAATACCGTCTCCAGCAGCACATTGAAGCGCGGGTGAGCCAGCCAGACAAAGCTTTGGCCAAGGTTGTAACCGAAGGTCGTTCCTGTTTCTCCCGCAGCATTTCTCGCGCTCGGAATAATTGTGGTTCCGACGTTCCAGTGAGTCACCAGTTTTCTGGTCATCACAACGCTAAGAGGGAGCGAACCCTGAACGCCCGCGCCTCCAGCCCCACGTCCAAGACGGTAGTCGCCGGTGGGCAGCAATACACTGAACCTTGGCGCGAACGCAACTTTGGCCTCGCCGTTACCCAATAATTGATATCGATAATTCAGAATGACATCGCCAAACCCTGCACCCGACGCGGGCTGCTCGCCGGAGTGCACTGCGGCGAGGGTGTAACTGAGTTGGTGGCGGGGACTTGGATCGACAGGCCATTCCTGAGTGAATGTGTAAATCCAATCCTTGCTGTTCCAGAACCGCTGAAAGTTCTGAATGTGTTGCACGACTCCGAATTCTTGGTTATAGGCTTCCTCGACTAAGAAACTGTTGTCTTGAATTTGAGGAGTGTCGTTGGTCGAACCTTTGGATGCTTTCGCGGTATCCGAGGACTTGTTTTTCTGAGTTTCTTTGCGGCTCGTGGTTTGCTCCGTGTCGTCAGGATGCAGGGGTGAAGCTGTTTGCGCCAGCACTCCGGGAACAAGTAATGCGACGAAGATCGGGAAGAAAAGAAGAGCCACACGAAAACTTCGGCTGGAATTCCGGCGCGACATTCGGTGCGATCCCCTCAGATACAACGATTCGGCAGCGGTGGAAGAATTCGAACTCTTATAGCAGCACAGTTCTATCGTGCTCCGAGCCTGAGATCCACCGCCTTAGCTTGCTCTGCTAGCATGCCTCGCCAGGGTGGGCTTCTGATTGGCCGGCGCGGTCATTTATAGACACGATTTGGAGGCAAACGCTGCGTGCCCGCTTTGGCAGACAGCGCTCACGTCATCAGTCGAGTGTATCGGTTGGCAATGATTGCCCTCCGGGCGTTGCTCAATGGAACCTCTAGAGAGAGACAGTAGGCCAGAGTACTCCCTCGCGTTTAGCTGAACTCATTTCATGTTCCACGTGGCCCATGTCAAGAAGGCCCAGATAGCCCCAGCGAGCCCAAGCAGGACGATGCCTATAATCAGAAGTGTTTTCCGAATCTTGGTCAACTTACACCTTGATCGAACTACAGCCGCCGCAAAATAAGCTACCACACTCGCTTCGCCATTTGAATCAATTGCAGTTGTAACGCAGCCGTACCTTGTGGCCAGAACCGGCGCGGCGTCATGCTCCAGACGGAAATGAGAGGAAAGTTTTCCTCATACACCGGTCAGGCCGGAAACAAGCAAGAGAAGGGAAAGATTATGGATGCTGCTCGGGCGCAACTATGGGAAGCGGGCTCGTGTTTCGAGACAATTTCTTGTGTTGCAGGATGTCGACGACGGCTTGATAGAGGCGCGCGCGAACTTCCTGACGTTCACTGGCTCGGGTAATGTAGCGGACGGTAATTTCGATGCCAGCGCCGGTGGGGCGGACTGATATGCCGGGGGTAGCGGTAAACGAACTCATTTTGCGAGCCGAAGCGACGTGTTGCCATTCCTGTTCGGCGAGACGCGCGTTGGCCTCGGTGTCGGCGGAGACGACTTTCTGGAACGCCAGTGCCATCGCAGTTGGGTCTTCGCCCGCTGGAACCAGGACACGCAGTTCATCCCATAGCCACTGGCCAGAGGTTGAAAAATTGAAATAATGGCCCTCAATCGCGTAACTGTTGACGAAAGAAACGCGGCGCCCCGTGGGATGGCCGGCATCATTCCAATTGCCGGTTTCCAGAAGGACCGTATGCAAGAGGTCGATTTCGACAACTTCACCGCCAACTCCATTGATCTCT
>JBGPIX010000375.1:0-5161 GCA_041485085.1 Candidatus Acidiferrum sp. | reverse complement strand
GCCACCCTCTATGACGGCGTCGGCTCTGTCAAGAGACACTTAGACTGTGCGCGCCGCAAGGGCTCGTTTTTTCTTCTTCCCTAAAAGAATCTTTTCTCTTTCCTGCATTTCGACCAAGGCTCGCTTCGTGAATCCAGCGGTGGAAACTGGTTCCACCAACCATCTATTCGGTCACCGTACTACCGACCATGATTCTTTCTTCAGACGCCGCGATCGCTCGCGGGAGCAAGGCGCCCAATCAGCCTAGCGATGGACTCGCGTCCACCAGGGTGGCCCCCGGGCTGCCTTGCCTGCGAACCAGCTGTGCGTAATCTGCTCCACTACGCAGCATCCAGTACATACGCACAGCCAACTTTCGCGCGATGGCTACTTTCGCCACCGCGTGTCCTCTTCGGAATTTCAACCGCTGATAGTCCTGCCGCAGTTCCGGATCGAGACGCACAGCCTGATGCACCGTTTCGATCAGTAGCCAGCGCACCATGGTGTTGCCCTGCTTGCTGATGCCTCCGAGCCGCCTTCGTCCGCCGCTGGATTCCTCCGTCGGATTCAGTCCGAGGTAACTCACCAGCTTTCTGCTGCAGCAAAAGCGCGTCACCGTACCGATGGTCAGCACGAACGCCAACGAAGTGACGGGCCCGATGCCCGGATGGGTCATCAAGAGCACCGCATCGTCGCGGCGTTTGGCTTGTTCCAGGACCGCTCTGTCCAACTCGGTGATCGGAGGATCGAGTTGATCGAGCAGCTTTAGAAGTTCCTCGCGCCGCCGGCGGGCCCAGGGCCCCAGTGCTAGACCGACGAGTTCTGCGCGGCCTTTCTTGGTGAACAGCTTTCGCTTCCGGCATAAGCCCTGGCTCATGGCCAGAAAGTGGAGTTGGTTGCCCAGCATCGTACGCAAGCACACCAGCTTGTGACGGTGCCACAGTAACTGGCGAAGGTCCCGTTCGGCTGGTGTGGGAACCCAGATCCGCGGAAAGCGTTTCGCCAGCAGCAGATCGAGAATGAGCCGGGCGTCACGCTCGTCGGTCTTCTGCTTGCGGACTTCACTGGCGCGAATCTTCGCGGAGTCGCCGATCCAAAGTTCGTGTTCGAGTTCCGCGAGCAAACGCTCGAACCAGTGAATGGGACCCGTGGCTTCGATGCCCACAAGAACCGGTTCGTGCGAACTCTGCAGGTTCCGGTAGAATGCGTGAGCTTCGCCGCTCTCGTGATCCAGTCGCCGTTCTAGAAGCAGCTCAGCGGTTCCTTCCCTGGCCATGGCAATCTGCTGATAGCGTGTGTGGAAATCACATCCTGTAATCAACATTGCTCGGCTCCTTTTTCCGAGCCTTGGTCGTTCAACAGCTGCCAAGTTTACTCGGTTGAAGGAGCCGACGCCGTCATCTAATCAGCCACCCTCCGTATTGGTTTGATTTGTGAGTGGGCGAAAGTTCCCTCGTTCCATCGAGGGGTAGTTGGACAGATCCGGGATTCAGCATCCTGGGGCTACCTGCCAGCCTCCTACGCTTGCGTCAACGTGTTACGGGTGCTCCAGCCGTCCACTGAGGAGAAGGAGCGGGAGGGGAGAGGTGGAGTTTGTTGAGGCAGGCGGGGCAGAATTCAGGGTCTTTGAGGTCGATGCGCTCGATGTTGTGGGAAGAGGTCATGACGCAGGGCCAGTCGAAGCAATGCTTCAGGCCGAGGGTGTGGCCGAGTTCGTGGATGGCTTCTTTCTTGAGGCGATTGTGGAGCAGGGGATTATTCGGCGGGAGGCCATAAAATTCTTCGTGCAAGCGGCAGGTGGAGACGAGAGCGCAGCGGCCACTCAACTGGGCTTCGCCGAAAACAAAGGTGAGGACAGGGACGTAGAGGTCGAGTGAGGTGACACCAAGCAAAACGATTTCGGGATCGGGCGAGAGAGATTGCATGCGTTGCAAGATGGCGGTGGAATGATATTGGCCGCGAGCAGAGTCAAACGCGAAATTAGCGAGCAAGCGAGCCCCGTTCACGTGGCAGGAGACGTGAAAGACGCGAGCGAGTTCGGCGGCTAAATCGTCGAGAATCTCCAGAGTGACGTCTCCGCGGGGGTTGGACGGCGTCCCCGTGCTCGCGGCCACCGCAAGCAGGTGAAGGGCTCTCATCAGTTGACCGAAACTTCGCGTTTGAGGCCGTAACTCTTAATTTTGCTATAGAGAGTGCTGCGGTCAATGTCGAGAATGGTGGCGGCGTGGGTGAGATTCCAGCCGGTTTCTTCAAGGACGCGCTCGACGTGCAGCCTGACGATGTCTTCGAGGCGCTGAGCGGAAGTAGTCGGGGTGGAGGAAGTGTGGAAGGGAAAGTCCGAAGGCTGAATCTCCGCGCCGCGTCCGATGACAAGGGCACGCTCCATGGCGTTCTCGAGTTCGCGCACGTTACCGGGCCAGTCGTAATTGAGCAGCAGATCGAGCGCGGCGGGCGAAATACGAGAGACAGGCCGGTTCATGGCAGTGGCGTGTTTTTTCAGCAACACTTCGGCGAGCAAGGGGATGTCGAGGCGGCGCTGGCGAAGAGAGGGAAGAACGATGAGGAAAATGTTGAGGCGGTAGAAGAGGTCGAAGCGAAAAGTTCCCTCCTTGACCATGGCTTCGAGGTCGCGATTGGTGGCGGCGATGCAGCGAAAGTCAACTTTGGTGGGTTGCGTACTACCGACACGAACAATTTCTTTTTCCTGGAGGACGCGCAACAAGTCGGTTTGCGTCTTGAGGCTGATGTCGCCGATTTCGTCGAGAAAGACGGTGCCGCCATCGGCGGCTTCAAATTTCCCTTTGCGGCGGGCTTGTGCGCCGGTGAAGGCGCCGCGTTCGTGACCGAATAGCTCACTTTCGAGCAGAGATTCGGTAAGAGCGCCGCAGTGGATGACCACGAAAGGCATGTGCCTGCGCATGCTGGCAGCGTGAATGGCGCGGGCGACGACTTCTTTTCCGCTGCCACTCTCACCGGTGATGAGAACGGTGGTGTCGGTGGGGGCGACCATCTGAATGGATTCGCCGACGCGAATCATGGCGGGGCTGCTGCCAATGATTTCCGTTCGCGGGAAGACGTCCTGCAGATGCTCGCGGAGTTGCACGACTTCCAACTGGGCACGGCGGTGATCCATCGCGTTGCGGACAGTGTGGACGAGTTCATCGGGATCGAAAGGCTTGGTGATGTAATCGTAGGCACCTTGCTTGAGCGCCTGGACGGCGGTTTCGACCGAAGAATACCCGGTCATGATGATAACGATCAAGTCCGGATCGATCTGGTGGAGGCGAAGCTGGAGCTCGATGCCGTCCATGCCAGGCATTTTGATATCAATCAGAGCGACATCCCAAGCGCCGGATTGGAAGCAACTAAGTGCCTCGCGGGCGCTGTCCACGGTGCGGACGGTGTAGCCTTCGGTGGTAAACCATTTGCCGAGGGAATCGCGGACGACGAGCTCATCGTCCACGATTAAGATTCTTCCAGTACGTTCTGTGCTTGCAGCTTCCATGACTTTCACCTTTTTTCATGACCAACAAAAACTGCTTCGACGGGGGCCGGCGCGTCTAGCGGCAGAGCTACAACGAACTCGGTTCCGTTGCCGGGAACGGAGTTCACGGAAATCTCCCCACCATGCTGTTCGACAATGCTGGAGGCCACGGCCAGGCCGAGTCCGGTGCTCTGCTGATTGTCCTTCGTTGTAAAGAAAGGATCGAAGATGTGCGGCAGAGTCTCCGGCGGAATGCCGACGCCGGTATCGCGAACACGGAGGAGGACAGTCTGCCCTCCGGCGTCCAGGGCCGTCGAGATCTCCAGAAGACCGCCCTCGGGCATGGCTTCACCAGCGTTTACGAGCAGGGCCAGAATGACCTGGCGGATCTGGCCGGCGTCGCAGCGAATTGGCAAGAGATTTTCCTGCAAATTGTCCTTCAGGGTGATGCCCTTGAACTCCAACTGATGGTGCACCAAAGCCAACCCGTGGCGTACCAACGTATTTAAGTCATTCAATTCGCGCTGACTGGGCGCCTGGCGCGCGAAGGTGAGGAGATTGCGCATCAAATCACCGCAGCGGCGGCTCTCGCGTTCGATGGTGCGCAGGTTCTCGACGATCTCTGCGTGGACGGCCGGGTCGGCTGCGTTCTTGTTTAATTGCTTCAGGCTGAGTCTGGCGTAGGTGAGAATGCCAGCAAGAGGGTTATTCACTTCGTGAGCGACGGTGGCCGCGAGTTTGCCAAGCGAGGCCATTTTCTCGCGAGTGATCATGGTGCGTTGCACGCCTTCTAGTTCGCGGGACTTCTGATCCACGCGGGCCTCCAGGGTGTGTCCCCAGTCCTTGATTTCTTGCTGAGCGTGAGCGAGGGACTCCGCCATGGCATTGAAGGATGTGGCTAGTTCGCCGAGTTCATCCGCGGAATGCACGGCGAGCCGGTGATCGAGGTCTCCCTGTGCCAAAAGCTGGGTTCCTTTGATCAAGCGGCGCACGGGTTTCCCGACAACCCACCAGGCAAAAGCGATGCAAGCCAAAGTAATAACAACCAAGGTGATCAAGGTGGTACGGATGATGCGCTTGCGCTGAGCGGCCAATTGGGCATCCATGCCGGCAAGTGAAAGACTGGTGTCAATCACGCCCAAGACACGTTGGGCGGCTGGGTGGGCATGACAATTGGCGTTGGAACAGGCGGGCTCATTCTGAATGACGCGAATGACGCCGACTTTTCGCTCACCGGAGGGATCGGTGAGGATCCGAGCATGATCGGATCGCTGGAGCTGAGCGGGAATTTGTCCATCGGCATGGCAGCCGAAGCAGGCCTCGGCATTTTTATTTACAGCGGTGCCGAGCTCTCGCGGATCGGTGGAAAAACGAATCGTGCCGGTGCCGGAGAAGACGCGCACGCGATGAGTGCCGGGCTGGCCGCCGATGGTATTCAAGACTTCGTTGAGGGCTTCACGGTCATTGCGGAGCATCAAGTAGCGAGTCGAGCGCTGGATCAACTCGCCGAAACGGTTGGCATCTTGGATGGCAATGCGTTCGGACTCCAGACGCTGGTAGCGGAGGCTGACGGAGGCGTACAGGAGAATGACCGCAGCGGTAGTAGCTCCCAAGCAGAGAGCTAGTTTTGGCGCCAGGCCGAACCGGAACCGCTTGCCCGAGCGCATCACTCCTCCTTTGATGACTTCAGCCAGCGGG